>CAZCEW010000223.1:0-1527 GCA_964497775.1 uncultured Rhodobacterales bacterium | reverse complement strand
CCATTGGCCATGAAAGCATCTTGTTGTGCTGCCACTGGCTGGCGTTCTTCAGGGAACAGACCCGGCTCGGCAGTTGCAGCCACTTGCGCAGGTGCTTGCGGCGCGGCGGCTGGAGCTTCTTCAATCCGCTCATTGCTGAGTGGTGCCGCCATAGAGCGACGTGGCACAGGCGTGTCGAGCACTTTCTCGCTGGCATCGATGCCTGTTGCGACGACGCTGACGCGCATCCGGCCATCCATTGTGGTGTCGAGCGTGGAGCCCACGATGATATTGGCCTCTGGATCGACCTCTTCGCGGATCCGGTTTGCGGCCTCGTCCAGTTCGAACAAGGTCAGATCGTCGGCGCCTGTGATGTTGATCAGCACGCCTTTGGCCCCGCGCAGCGAAATTTCGTCGAGCAGCGGGTTGGCAATGGCTTTCTCGGCGGCTTGGATCGCGCGATCTTCGCCTTCTGCCTCGCCTGTGCCCATCATCGCTTTGCCCATCTCGTCCATCACGGCGCGGACATCGGCGAAATCAAGGTTGATCAGGCCAGGACGGACCATCAGGTCGGTCACGCCTTTGACGCCTTGATACAGAACATCATCAGCCATCGAGAAGGCTTCGGTGAAGGTCGTCTTCTCATTGGCCAGACGGAACAGGTTCTGGTTTGGAATAATGATCAGCGTGTCGACAACTTTCTGAAGGGATTCAACGCCTTCTTCGGCTTGCTTCATCCGCTTTGCGCCCTCGAACTGGAACGGCTTGGTGACAACACCCACGGTCAGAACACCCAGTTCACGCGCCGCTTGCGCGATGATCGGAGCGGCCCCGGTGCCGGTTCCGCCGCCCATGCCGGCTGTGATGAAGCACATATGCGCGCCCGCGAGGTGATCGACGATCTCCTCGATTGTCTCTTCGGCGGCAGCAGCACCCACTGTTGGCCGTGCGCCTGCGCCCAGACCTTCCGTGACCTTCACACCCATCTGGATTTTCGCCGGAGCCTTACCCTGTTGCAGGGCTTGCGCATCCGTGTTTGCGACAACGAACTCAACACCATCGAGCTCTTTTTCGATCATATTGTTGACGGCATTGCCGCCTGCGCCGCCGACACCGAAAACGGTGATGCGGGGTTTCAGGTCTGCCTGTTCGGGCATGCGAAGGTTGAGTGTCATCAGCTGTACCGCCTGTCTTTTGAGTGTATCCGGGTCGGCCATTCGGCCTTACGCGTTATTGGTCGTCGTTTAGAGTTTCTTAACGAAACCGCAGCGCTAGGTCACGCGAAAAAGGCAATTTTGCCACAAAATGTAGAAAACTCTTATCCACAACCGGCGGTATCTTGCCAAAAGCCCGATTTATAGGGGTCTGAGCCGATAAACCCCATAGATTTAGTACAAATCTTCCCCAGCCGCCGAGTCAGATCGGCGCGAGGTTCGAGATAAATTGTCATGGCAAGACTGCTCTGCCCCGCCAAATTTTAGGTCACATCTCTATCGGATGCTGTGGATAAGCTACCTGATTCCAAAGGCTTCGTCACGGGGATTCGGG
>CAZCEW010000222.1:0-1528 GCA_964497775.1 uncultured Rhodobacterales bacterium | reverse complement strand
GGTCTGATCAACTCGCTCGCAACATTCGCGCGGGTCAACAAATACGGCTTCATCGAAACACCTTACCGCGTGGTCAAAGACGGCCAAGTGACGGACGAAGTCCATTACATGTCGGCCACGGAAGAGATGCGCCACACGGTCGCTCAGGCCAACGCGAACCTTGATGAGAAGGGCCGCTTTGCCAATGAGCTGGTCTCGACGCGTCAGTCCGGCGAATACATGCTGCAAAGCAACGAAAACGTCGATCTGATTGACGTCTCGCCCAAGCAGTTGGTCTCGGTTGCGGCCTCGCTTATTCCGTTCTTGGAAAATGACGATGCGAACAGGGCCTTGATGGGCTCTAACATGCAACGTCAGGCTGTGCCTTTGCTGCAAGCCGATGCGCCATATGTTGGCACAGGGATTGAGGGCGTTGTCGCCACCGATTCCGGTGCGGCCATTCAGGCCCATCGCGGCGGGATCATCGACCAAGTCGATGCCACACGTATGGTTGTGCGCGTCACTGATGATCTGGAACCCGGCGATCCGGGCGTCGACATCTATCGTTTGCGCAAGTTCCAACGCTCGAACCAGAACACCTGCATCAACCAGAAACCTTTGGTGAAAGTGGGTGATGTGGTCTCTGCCGGTCAGGTTATCGCAGATGGCCCGTCCACCGATATGGGCGAGCTGGCCTTGGGTAAAAACGTGCTCGTCGCGTTTATGCCTTGGAACGGCTACAACTATGAGGACTCGATCCTGATCTCCGAGCGCATCGCGCGTGACGACGTGTTTACTTCGATCCATATCGAGGAATTCGAAGTCGCTGCTCGTGACACCAAGCTCGGCCCAGAAGAAATCACCCGCGACATTCCAAATGTCGGCGAGGAAGCTCTGCGCAACCTCGACGAGGCGGGCATCGTTTATATCGGTGCCGATGTGGAGCCGGGCGACATTCTGGTCGGTAAGATCACGCCAAAGGGCGAAAGCCCGATGACGCCGGAAGAGAAACTTCTGCGCGCCATCTTTGGCGAGAAAGCCTCCGACGTGCGTGATACATCGCTTCGCGTCAAACCGGGCGATTTCGGGACGGTCGTTGAGGTCCGCCTATTCAACCGTCACGGCGTCGAGAAAGACGAGCGTTCGCTGCAAATCGAGCGTGAGGAAGTCGAACGCCTCGCACGGGACCGCGACGATGAGATGGCCATTCTGGACCGCAACATCTACGCGCGTTTGCAAGGCATGATCATGGGCAAGAAGGCCGTGAAAGGTCCGAAAGGCGTTAAGCCGAACTCGGAAATCACTGCCGATCTGCTGGAAGAGCTGTCGCGCGGCCAGTGGTGGCAGTTGGCCTTGGCCGACGAGAAAGACGCCGCTTCTGTCGAGGCTTTGAACGGTCAGTATGAGGCGCAGAAGAACGCGCTTCAGGCTCGCTTTGAAGACAAGGTCGAGAAAGTCCGACGCGGCGATGATCTGCCACCGGGTGTAATGAAGATGGTCAAAGTCTTCGTCGCGGTGAAGCGCAAGCTGCAACCGGGCGATAAGATGG
>CAZCEW010000221.1:0-1577 GCA_964497775.1 uncultured Rhodobacterales bacterium | reverse complement strand
TCGACCAGTTCGATCATTTGATCCAGCTCAATCAGCCCCGGCACCAGCTGGTCGCCGAAGACGAATGCCGGCGTGCCATTAAGGCCAAGCGCGCGGGTCAGCTTATGGCTTTGCTGGATATGGGCGGAGACCTCGGGTGATTGCATGTCGATTTTCAACTGGTCGGTGTTGATGCCAAGATTTTCGGCAATCGACATGACCGCCGCCTCTGTTGCGCGGCCGCGATTTTCCATCAGCGCGATGTGGAATTCCTCGTATTTGCCTTGCTCGCGCGAGGCGAGTGCGGCGCGCGCGGCGAATGTGCTCTCCTCGCCCAAAATGGGCCATTCGCGCATGACGATACGGACGTTCTTGTCCTGCTCCATCAAAGTCGCGACATCGGCAAAGACGCGGCGGCAATAGCTGCAATTATAATCAAAGAACTCGACAATCGTGACGTCGCCCTCGGGATTGCCGATCACTGGCGCATTAGGGTCCGCGACCAGCATGTCGCGCTGATCGGTCAATGCAGCCTCGGCGGCAAGGCGCTGTTCTTCGGCCTCTTGCTGTTGCAGCATCGTGATCGCTTCACGGATGATCTCGGGGTTTTTTCGGATCGTCTCCAGCACCAAAGCCTCGATCTGCGCGGGATCAATCTGATCGGATTGCGCAGGCAATGGGCCCAGCATCATCGCGGCACTAAGCGCCAAAACTGAAATCCGCGTCATCATATCTTTGGCCTCGCCCGTGAAATCCTTATCAGCCTGTCTGATGCGCCCTGCCCGTCTTGTCAAACATAGAGCCATCACGAGCCGGTGAGGCGGACGGGAAAGAATTGCACTCACCGCGAACTTATTTGACCATGGCGCAAATCTCGCGCATGCGGGCGCGTGGGTGTGAAAAATGAGGGTCGCTGAGACGCCGATGATTTGGTTGAAACAGATATTGCTTGGGGTTGCGCTGGCGTTCGTTTGGGCCGGTCTGAGCGCAAATGCGTCGCTGGCTGCGGGATCGTTTCCTTACAGCTCGGAGCGGCTGACGGCCTATCTGATCACCTCGGAAGACGGTGTGACACCCAGCGCCGAGACCCTGTCGGGCGGGTTACAAATAGAGCTGGCACCGGGCTGGAAGACCTATTGGAAATCGCCCGGAGAGGTTGGATTTCCGCCTGAAATCTTGTGGGAAGGCTCGCAAAATATCGCAGGTATCGAGCTGCTTTATCCCACGCCCACGCGGTTTCGCGCCTTTGACATTGAAAATTACGGCTATGAGAAAGCGGTCACATTTCCGCTGAGGATCACGCTTGAAAACCCCGGCCAAGCGGCTGAGATTGTAGCCAAAGTGACGGTGCTGATCTGCGAGCAAATCTGCGTGCCGGAGACGTTTGATCTGGCGCTGAGCATCCCTGCAGGGATGGGCGTTGACGCGCAAGCGGCGGAACAAATCGCCAAGGCTGCGGCATCCCTGCCCGGCTCTGGCGCTGAGATCGGGCTGCAGGTGCATGGCGTCTATCTGGACCGTGCGGCGGCGCAGATGACGGTGCTGGCGCAAAGTGACACGCCCTTGGGCGGGATAGAAATTTTCCCCGATCTTGGCCT
>CAZCEW010000220.1:0-1591 GCA_964497775.1 uncultured Rhodobacterales bacterium | reverse complement strand
CCGAAGGTGCACTGACACCAAGGATTTCGAAAGAGTGTTGATGCAGCTTCCTGACGAGGCCGTGGCGTTCTGGCATGTCGATGTCGAAGACCCTACCGAGCTGGATCAACGGATAATTTAGCGGCGTAAGCGGTCGTTCCGAATGAGAAAGCGAAGACCCGCTTGTCACGCAGAACAGACTTTGCCGACGACACCTCTTCCCCTCCGCACATCCTCCCCATACGCTTCGCTAAATTACCGAAAGCCAAATCAACATGCCCAATCACTCAGCCACAATCCTCTGGACCCGAGACGGCGCCGATTTCGCCGCGCGTAAATATAGCCGCGCGCATGTTTGGCAGTTTGACGGCGGGGCGGAGGTCAAGGCCTCGGCCTCTCCGTCCATCGTGCCGTTGCCATATTCCGATGCCAGCGCCGTGGACCCTGAGGAGGCGTTCATCGCCTCGGCCGCGTCGTGTCATATGCTGTTCTTCCTCGACTTCTCGCAAGCGGCGGGGTTTGTGGTCGAAAGCTATACGGACGCCGCGACGGGGAAGCTGACCAAAGACGCGGATGGCGTGATCTGGCTCAGCCGGATTGACCTTAACCCCAAGGTCGAATGGGTGGGGCAGGGGCCCGACAAGGCTCAGATGGAAGACCTGCACCACCGCGCGCATGAGGCCTGTTTCATCGCCAATTCGATGCGCAGCGAGATCGTTACCAATCTTTGAGACTGGTCAAGCGGGGCCGGCGCTGGTAGCCGCGAAGATATGGTGCTGACAGATAACATGCGCGGAGCGGCTTTCATGACCGGCTCGATGGTGTCGTTCACCGTCAATGACGCGTTCATGAAAATCCTGTTTGAAAACATGCCGATTTTTCAAGGGCTGTTTCTGCGCTCGGTTCTGGTCGTTGTGCTTCTCGCGATCTTTGTATCTCGCATGGGCACCCTTCGCTGGGATTTCGGTGCGGGCGACCGTAAGCTGATTGCTTTGCGCACTGCATCCGAGATCGGCGGCGTCTATTTCTTTATGACCGCGTTGGTGCATATGCCCATCGCCAATGTCGCAGCCATTTTGCAAGCGCTGCCTTTGACCGTCAGCTTAGCGGCCTCGATCTTTCTGGGCGAGGCGATCGGCTGGCGTAGAATGGTAGCGATCCTTGTGGGCTTTGCGGGTGTGCTGTTGATCATCCGCCCCAGCGGCGAGGATTTCTCAATTTATTCGATCTACGCGCTGATGGCAGTGGTTTGCGTGACCGCGCGCGATCTTTTTGCGCGGCGCCTGTCGCCCGATGTGCCCTCGACCTCTGTGGCGCTTCTGACCGCCATTGGGATCATGGTCTTTTTTGGCGCGGGCTCGGCCTTCTCCACATGGACGCCGGTGACGCTTAGCGCGCTGGGTTTGATGGCGGGCGCGTCTCTGTTTGTGATCGGCGGCTATATCTTTAGCGTCTCCGCTATGCGCGTGGGCGAGATTGCCGCCGTGACGCCGTTTCGCTACTCCAGTTTGCTGACGGCGTTGATCTTAGGGCTGGCAGTCTTTGGCGAATGGCCCGACGCGCTGACCCTGCTGGGCAGCGCCATCGTTGTGGCCACGGGCCTGTTCACGCT
>CAZCEW010000219.1:0-1611 GCA_964497775.1 uncultured Rhodobacterales bacterium | reverse complement strand
CAACCCGCGCCGCAACCCCAAGCGCCGGGGCCCAAAGTTGACACCAATGTCGTCATCGACACGATCACCTATGACACCGAAGGCGCCGTGGCGCTGGCGGGTCGGGGCAATGCGCAAGGCTTCGTGCGGCTCTATCTTGATGGGCGCGCGGTGCGCACGACCTCGATTGAGGCGGATGGGTCGTGGAATGCCGATCTGCCCGATGTCGATGCGGGCGTCTACACATTGCGCATTGATGAGGTCGATGCAGACGGCACCGTGACCAGCCGCGTCGAGACGCCGTTTCAGCGCGAAGAGGCCGAACTGGTCGCACGCACCGCCAAAGCCGTCACCGTGCAACCGGGCTTCACGCTCTGGGCCATCGCGGAAGGCAAATACGGCGCAGGCGAGCAATATGTCCGCGTCTATGAAGCCAACCGAGACCTCATCCGCGACCCCGATCTGATCTATCCGGGCCAGATTTTCACCTTCCCCGAGGATGGCTAGGCCGCTAAGTTTTCCGGCGCGCGTTTAGACGAATTCCAGCAAACCTGCGAAGAATGGCGGCAGCAGTTTGCACCGCGGGAGGTTTTATGATACCTTACGGACATGTGGCATGTTTTTTGCGCCACATCTTCGCGCGCCTCCACGCTGCGCGCATTTTTTGATCGATCACATTTGAACAATAGGAGTAGGCTCATGGAAGTCTCGCATTTTGAACTTGTCTACAAACTCCAATCCCCCGAAGGCGACGCCGACACAGTGTTGCAGGGCTACTTTCTCGAGATCAGCAATCTCGAAGACAAAAACATCCTCTATCAATTGGAATTCGTCACCTCGTCGATCTCGGACCCGAACCGCGATCTGTTTAACAATACGTTTATCTTCGTCGACACGCCTGGAACCAATAATAATGACGGCGCGTTCGCCCTGAGCGGCAATGCAGAATCGAAGTCCTACCGGCTCAACCGCTTTGTCGATGTGCCTGCACATGGCACGGCGCTGGTCGCGGTTTTGCCGAGTGATCCCTTTACGATGTCTGGCCTGCCGGATCCGATGGACCCGGCCACGCAGTTTGAATGTCGCGGCTATGTCAACATCACCGTGCCTGCGCTGTTCGAGATCGACTTCAGCGGACCATTTCCGATCATCAGGCTTGTGCCGCAATCTGACGAGCCGGTCAAAACCATGCTGACGCCGCAAAACCGCGCGCAATATCTCGGCGCGGATGGAGCGATATCGGCGCAGACGCAAAGCTCGGTTCCCGTCGCGGGTGGCGGGGCGTTGAACCTGATCGAGGCAAGCCAAGGCTTCTTCCCACTCTTCCCTGCCGAATTTGACCTCGCAGCTTCGATGAAGGCCACGGCCACCGACGAGCCTGATCCGCTCATGCTGGCCACCATGCTCGCCAAGTCACACGCGGCGGGGATGGATTTGGGCAAGTTTAACAAGGCGTTGAAGAAATCCGGCGTCGGCTTGGCCATCGAGACACGTAAGATGTGACGTGTCTTTTCGCAGATTGGTGGGGGTGGCATTGCCTCCCCGCCACTCACGGGAGACCTTCCGCGCAATTTCGACGCGGGAGGTTTTTCTTTGCATCACTGGTAACTTGGGGATTGGCGCTCTAGGTAA
>CAZCEW010000218.1:0-1649 GCA_964497775.1 uncultured Rhodobacterales bacterium | reverse complement strand
ACCGCGACCCAGCGCAGCGCCTCCATCACCCATGCGGCCTGATCAACGAGCCATGTGACGCCCAAAATCGCGATCAGCGGCCAGATCACATCGCCCACCACCACGCCCAATGCCAAAGGCCAGGCAGAGGCGAACCCGCCCGACATCGCCCGCGCGATCAAAGCAACCCAGACAGGACCGGGGGTGAGGAACAGGATGAACAAGCCGCCCGCGTAGAAGGCGAGTTCCAGCGCTGTGACAGTCATGGCAGAACAGATCGTGCGCACAGGTGCTGCACGCTATACATACGTTTTCTGCACTGGCTATTTTGTGACGATTTGCGAGCCATTCTCATCCTCCAAAACCTCGATATGCTGCGCACGCTCGCCCAACTCGGCAAACAGCTCAGCGCCCGTCCCCGTCATCCAGGCTTGCGCTTTGAGCGCGCAGATCTCGTCATAAAGGGCTGCGCGGCGGTCGGCGTCCAGATGGGCGGCAACCTCGTCGAGCAAGATAATAGGGGCCGCGCCGAAATCCTCGCTGAGCGCGCGGGCATTGGCAAGGATCAGCGACAGTAGTAGCGCTTTCTGCTCTCCGGTAGAGCATTGTTTTGCCTCGATATTCTTTGCGCTATAAATCGCACGCATATCCGCGCGATGTGGCCCGACCAGCGTGCGGCCCGCGCGCAGATCATTGCCGCGAGAGGCCTCTAGAAGTTCCAAAAGCGCCTGCTTTTCAGTGGGTAAATCGCCGTCAATGGAAAGCTCCGCCGTGGGAAATGACGTCTCCGCCTCATCCATCGCGCGCTGCAAGCGTTCCAGCGCGCGGGCGCGGTTGAGGATGATGGCAGCCCCCGCCTCCGCCATCTGCGCCTCCAGCGCGCCGTACCACATCGCGTCACGCACCATGTCCTTGAGCAACCTGTTACGCTCGCGCATAGCCTTCTCGTAAGCGACCGAGACTTCGGCATGTTTGGGCTCGAAACTCAGCGTAATGCGGTCCAGAAACCGCCTGCGCCCCTCGGCACCTTCCAGCCAAAGCCGGTCCATCGCGGGGATCAGCCAGACAACGCGCGCGATCCGGCCCAAGGCCACTTGCGGAGCCGTCTTTTCATCAATGAAAACAGTACGGTTCGCGCCATGCTCGGCTCGTGTGGTGACCTCGTGGATCTGCCCCAAAGAGTGCAAAACGCCCGCGACTTTCCAGCCCAAATGCTCCGGCGCGCGCGAGATTTCATCAGCCTTCGCGCGCCGCAATCCGCGCCCCGGAGAGAGCAGCGAGATAGCTTCCAAAATGTTGGTTTTGCCTGCACCATTCGCGCCAAAAATCGCAATGGGCCTGCCGTCAGACGCGATGGTGACGGATTTATGCGATCTGAAATGCGAAAGTGTCAGCTCGGAGAGATACAGGTCCGCCATTCATGCCTGTCAGACGCGCATCGGCATGACGACATAGATCGCCGATTGGTCATTACCTTCGCGCATCAAGGTCGGATCACCGGCGGAATTGAACATGAACACCGCATTCTCGCGGTCAACTTGTCCTGCGATTTCAAGAAGATACTTGGCGTTAAAGCCAATCTCCAACGGCTCCGCGCCGTAGCCGACTTCCAATTCCTCTTCCGCCGCACCGCTGTCAGGCGCATTGACTGAAAGGATTAATTTATCCTC
>CAZCEW010000217.1:0-1676 GCA_964497775.1 uncultured Rhodobacterales bacterium | reverse complement strand
TAAAGATTTGCCGCCTAGCCGTTAACCAAGACTTACGGCGAGGACGCAGATGATCACACGCACCTATACGGTCGCCTTTGAGGGGATCGAAGCGAAACTGGTGGAAGTGCAATGCGCGATCACGCCGGGCTTGCCATCGTTTTCCATCGTGGGTCTCGGGGACCGCGCGGTCAGTGAGGCGAAAGACCGTGTGCGCAGCGCGTTGACGGCGATGTCGATTGCGATGCCGTCCAAGCGGATCACGGTGAACTTGTCACCTGCGGATATGCCCAAAGAGGGCTCGCATTTCGACCTGCCGATTGCCTTGGCGCTGTTGGCGGCTTTGGAGATTTTGCCGCAAGAAGACGTGGCCTCGACCGTGGCATTGGGGGAATTGTCGCTCGATGGCGCTTTGGTTCCCGTGATCGGCGCGCTGCCCGCAGCTCTGACCGCCAGCCAAGAGGATTGCACCTTGCTCTGCCCCGAAGGCTGCGGCGCGGAGGCCGCTTGGGTGGGCGATGCGCGGGTCATCGCGGCGCCATCGCTTTTGGCGGTGACGCAGCATTTCTCTGGCCAAGCGCCGCTGAGTGCAGCGCGACCCGGAGAGATTTCGCGCGACACTCAAGGCAAGGAAATGCGCGATGTGAAGGGGCAGGAACGCGCCAAACGCGCGTTGGAAATTGCCGCCGCCGGGCGTCATCACGTCCTTTTGGTCGGCCCGCCCGGGTCCGGCAAATCCATGCTCGCCGCGCGACTTCCGGGGATTTTACCCGCGCTCAGTCCGGGCGAGGCGTTAGAGACGTCAATGATCCACTCGCTTGCGGGGCTTATGGATGAGGGCGGCATTTCTCGCACGCGGCCATTTCGGACGCCTCACCACACGGCCTCGATGGCTGCGATTGTGGGCGGCGGGCGCGGCGCGAAACCGGGTGAAATATCTCTGGCGCATAATGGCGTCTTGTTCATGGATGAGTTCCCGGAATACCCGCGCGCGGTTTTGGAAACTCTGCGCCAACCGATTGAGACCGGCGATGTCGTGGTCGCGCGCGCCAATGCGCATGTGAAATACCCGTGCAAATTCATGCTGATCGCTGCGGCCAATCCGTGCAAATGCGGACATATGACCGACCCCGAGCGCGCCTGTAGCCGCGCGCCAAATTGTGGCGAGGATTATATGGGCCGCATTTCCGGGCCGTTGATGGATCGGTTCGATCTGCGTCTGGACGTGCCGCCAGTGGGTTTCACCGACCTCGATCTGCCCGCTAGCGGAGATACCTCGGCGCAGATGGCCGAGCGGGTCGAAGCCGCGCGAGGCGTTCAAACGGAGCGCTTTGAAGGCGTAGACGGCGTGCGGGCCAATGCCGATGTCGAAGGCGAAATGCTGCGCGAATTTTGCGAGCCTGACGCGTCGGGCCGCGAAATGCTGAGCAAAGCCGCCGACTATTACAAGCTATCTGCGCGCAGTTATCACCGCGTCCTACGAGTGGCACGCACGATTGCCGATCTTGATGGCATCGCGAATGTCGAGGCCAACCAAATTGGCGAAGCGCTCAGCTACCGCGTTGCGGGTTAGCCGCATTTGGTCTCGATCACTTGCCAGATTTTCTCGGTCACGTTGATATTGTCGAACCGTTCAAGCTCTTGAATGCCGGTGGGCGAGGTCACGTTGATCTCGGTCAGCCAGCCGCCGATCACGT
>CAZCEW010000216.1:0-1688 GCA_964497775.1 uncultured Rhodobacterales bacterium | reverse complement strand
AGGGGGGCATAGCCGCCTCTTTCGCCTGAAATTTGCCAGATTCATGTTGCAGTTTAGTAGGCATGAAATTGATGCGATTCCTGTCTGTTTTGGGGGTGACGACCCTGTTGGGCTATGTCGGCTTGCCCTATGTGATGGGCGCGACCGCGACGCATGAGCGCAATTGTCAAACCCGCAAGGTCGACCGCGATGTGGCCGTCGCAGCTTGCACGGCGTTAATCGACAGCGGGCGGTATCATGGCGAAGACCTCGGCACGCTGCATTTCCGCCGGGCTGCGCATTTTCACAGCTTTGAGGGCTGGCCTCAGGCGGCAGCGGACTACGCCAAAGCGATTGAACATGGCGGGCGGATGCCAGGCGCCTATCACAATCGGGCTGCGCTCCATCTGCTGTATTCCGACGATGCTGAGGCGGCGGTCGCGGATTTCACCGCGCTGCTGGATGTCCCAAATCTAAAACGCCGTGCCGCTAATGACGCATTGATGGGACGCGCCCATGCCTATGCAAAGTTGGATCGGGATTCTGAGGCGCAGGCGGATTTGGACCGGCTATTGGAAGTCGTGAACGACAAGGCCTTCGTTCATGTAATGAAGGCCACGTTCCACCGACGGGCTGGTGATCTGGACCTCGAATTAGTAAGCCACAAAAACGCAATCGCGGAGTATCAGATCACTTTGGCCGAAAACCCTGCGGCACAGCAGGCCAAAGAAGCGATGCGGAGCATGTTTGAAAACCTCGGCCTCAAGAAAGAGCCCGCCGATTTGGATGCCGCGGCCCGCGCGCAAATCATCGCTTTAATTGACATGGCACTGACCCGCGAGGGCGGGCATGCGTTGCTGTATCAGCTGCGCGGGCAGGCCAATATGATGGCTGAGACGGTGCAAGGCGGGTTGCTGGCGGTTGAGGATTTCACAAAGGCAATAGCGCTTGAGCCTGCGGCGAACGAACATCTTGTAGCGCGCGCCATGGCCTATTGGCAGGCTAGTCAGATCGAGCTTGCAATCGCCGATCTGGACGTGGCTATTGAACGCTCTGATCCATTCCGCCCGCAAGCCATGGCGCGGCGTCAAAACGTCAAGGATCTGTCTGTCGATGCAAGCGACGCGGCAAAGGCAGAAGCCGCCTTGGCGCATCGCCAAGACATGGATGATTTTCACGACTATCGGGGCGGATTGAAAATTCGCGCGAGGATATTCACGCAGGCTGCGCGTTTTGAGGCTGCTATCGCCGACCTCACGACCGTGGTTGATCTCGATGAAAACGATATCGAGGTACGCTTTTTTCGCGGCTTTAGCTATGCGTCGAACGGTCAGATCCAAGACGCACTTGCCGATCTCGACGCGGCGGTCGCGATCCATAATAACCCAAAGATCCGGTCGACGCCTTGGTCCCGGCAAGACAAAAATATCGCGGGGCTGTATGCCTTTCGCAGCGCGATTCACAAGAACTTAGGCGATCTGGACGGCGCTGTAGAGGACGCGGTCCGCTCTATGCAACGCGTCGACGAGGCGACGGTTCGCGCGACGCAATCAGATATGAAGACCGCGGGCTTCTATGATGGGCCGCTCACTGGCAAGATGGATGCGCAGACAGAAAAAGCTCTGCGCGCCTTCCTGAAGGCCGGATACGCGCTTTAGCCCTACCGCCTGCGATCGCGCCGTGCTGACATCGGCTGGAACGCGACGCCG
>CAZCEW010000215.1:0-1688 GCA_964497775.1 uncultured Rhodobacterales bacterium | reverse complement strand
GAACAAGTGCTGATCACCGAGGACGGCTTTGAAAACCTGACGAAATATCCGTTCGATCCGGCGTTGATGGGCGCATAATTCGCGAAAAGCTCTCGACACGTCATAATTTTGTCCATCTGCTGCGTAATCTGTCGCCTATGTTTGATCTCGCGCAGAAAATCGTGACCTATTGGATGGCCGCCTATGGCGTGCTCTATATGATCCAACGCCCCAGCACGTTCTTCGAGGCGCTCGCTATTGGTCCGGGCCTCAGCCCTGCGGCGATGGCTTATAGTCGCAAGCATTATAAACTCATCTACCCCCTGCTCGTTGGCATCGTCATTTTGTTGGCCATCACCATCGCGCATGTTCAGTCGCTTCGGTCCTAAAGCTCACTCCTGCTCACCATCCCGTGACATCGCGGTCACATTGCTTGCCTCAATGCCCCCGTCACGCCTATCTCTTGGACGTTGCTCATCAAAAGGCGCGCGCAATGTCTATAGAACGATTCACCTTCGCCGGTCACTCCGGTGCTCAACTTTCTGCACGGCTCGACATGCCCGAAGGCCCACATCTGGCCACGGCGCTTTTTGCGCATTGCTTCACCTGCTCCAAAGACATCCCCGCTGCGCGCCGCATCGCAGGCCGCCTTGCAGGTATGGGCATTGCCGTTTTGCGCTTCGATTTTACGGGTCTGGGCCATTCCGAAGGCGAGTTCGAAAACACCACGTTTTCCTCCAATGTCGCCGATCTGGTGCGCGCGTCAGAGGAGCTTGCCGCCAAAGGCATGGCGCCTGATCTGCTGATCGGCCACTCGCTGGGTGGTGCTGCCATCTTGAAAGCCGCGGGCCAAATCGCGTCCTCCAAAGCTGTCGTCACCATCGGCGCACCGTTTGATCCCGACCACGTCACGCATAACTTTGCAGGCGCCTTGGCCGAGATCCGCGAAACCGGCAGCGGAGAGGTCTCCTTGGGCGGGCGGTCTATTACCATCGGGCGCGATTTCCTTGAAAATGTCGCGGCCGAAAACCTCGCCACTGATATTGCCACGATGCGCAAATCGCTTCTGGTACTGCATGCGCCGAAAGACGATGTCGTGGGCGTCGAGAACGCCACGCAGATCTTCACCCATGCCAAGCACCCCAAAAGCTTTGTCACGCTGTGTGATGCCGACCACCTGATCACGCGGCCCCAAGATGCCGAATATGCCGCCGACGTCATTGCGGCTTGGTCGTCCAAATATCTTGACCTGCGCCCGCCCGCGCCGCCCATCGGCGCGCCTGAAGGTGTGGTCCGCGTGACCGAGGCCGACCCGAGTGGCTTCCTGCAAGACATCCAATCGGGCCCCGTCCATCACAGCTACGCCGACGAGCCGCTGGCCTATGGCGGCACCAATAAAGGCATGTCTCCCTACGGCTTCCTCGCCTCCGGCCTTGGGGCCTGCACGTCAATGACCATTCGGATGTATGCGCGGCGCAAGAACTGGCCGCTGACCTCCGTGCGCGTCGACGTCACCCACGATAAAATGCACGCCCAAGACGCCGAGGGAGAACACTCCCGCATCGACCATTTCAGCCGCAAGATCCACCTAGAAGGCGATCTGGACGACACCCAACGCGCAAGGCTTCTCGAAATCGCCGACCGCTGTCCAGTGCATAAGACGCTGGAAACCGGGGCTGAGATTAAGACGGTGTTGGTGGAGTGAGGTG
>CAZCEW010000214.1:0-1719 GCA_964497775.1 uncultured Rhodobacterales bacterium | reverse complement strand
TCGACGATCTGGTTGACGAAAGACGAATTGGCCCCGTTCTCCAGCAAGCGCCGCACGAGATATGCCAGAAGATCACGATGCGCACCAACCGGTGCATAGATGCGGCAGCGGGTTTTATGGGCGGCCAGTACCAGATCATGCAGTCGCTCCCCCATGCCGTGCAGACGTTGGAACTCGAAACTGTCAGGGTCCCGCGCCATGTCGAGAATAGCCGCGACCGTATGGGCGTTATGGGTGGCAAATTGCGGGTAGATGCGGTCGGTCATCGCCAGAAGTTTGCGGGCATTCGCGATGTAGGAGACATCCGTCGCGGGCTTTTGGGTGAAGACTGGAAAGCCCGACAGGCCCAGAACCTGCGCGCGCTTGATCTCGGTGTCCCAATACGCGCCTTTGACCAGCCGGACCATGATCTTGCGATCCAACTCGCACGCCAGCGCATAAAGCCAGTCGATCACAAAGCCCGCGCGTGGGCCGTAAGCTTGCACGACCACGCCGAACCCGTCCCAGCCCGCTAGGGCCGGGTCGCGCAAAACGGCCTCGATCACGTCGAGTGAGATGTCTAACCTGTCGGCCTCCTCCGCGTCGATATTGAGGCCCACTTGAGCCTTGGCCGCTTGGGTCGCCAGCGCAAGCAGCCTTGGCGCCAAAACCTCCATCACCGCGTCGCGCTGCGGATATTCATAGCGCGAGTAAAGCGCCGACAGCTTGACTGAAATGCCCGGGTTGGCGCGGATATCGCCCCCCTTTGCGGCTTTGGCCACAGCGGCAATGGCTTGCGCATAGGCTTCGAAATAGTCCTGCGCGTGATCTTCGGTGCGCGCGGCCTCACCCAGCATGTCGTAGGAATAGCTGTAGCCCTGCGCCTCCAACTCGCCCGCGCGCTCCATCGCGCCTTCGATCGTCTCGCCCAGCACGAACTGACGGCCCATTTCTTTCATTGCACGCGCCACCGCCGTGCGGATCACAGGCTCGCCCAGCCGTTTGATCATGCCCGTCAGATGGCCCGCAATGCCGGGGCGTTCATCGTCCAAAACCTTGCCTGTCAGCATCAAAGCCCAGGTTGAGGCATTGACCAATGGCGAGGCGGAATGGCCCAGATGCTGCCCCCAGTTGGAGGGCGCGATTTTGTCTTCGATCAGCGCATCCATCGTGTCGGCATCCGGCACGCGCAACAACGCTTCGGCCAAACACATCAACGCCACGCCTTCCTCCGAGCTGAGCCCGTATTCGGCCAAAAACACCTCCATCAGCCCCGGCTGAGCAGAGTTGCGGATATCGCGCACCAAATCAGCGCCCGCTTTGGCGATGCGCGCGCGGTCGTCGCCGCTCAGGCGTGCTTTCTCGGTCAGATCGCGCAAGACGGCGTCATGATCGGGCAGAGTGTGGTCGCGAATGATCGCTCGTAGGGTGTTGAGATCAGGGTCTGACATATGCACGCTCCGGTTCATTTCGCTTAAAGTAGCCGAAAAATCCTCCCCTTTCTTATCATATTTTGCTAAATGGCAGGTGAATTATCTGCAATTTCGAAAAAGGGCAGGACATTTTGGAAGAGCTCGATCGCTATGACAACGCCATTCTGAACGCCATCACTGCAAATGGGCGGATCACGATCACCGATCTGGCCGAGACGATACACCTGTCGAAATCGCCCACGCAAGCGCGGCTGCGCAGGTTGGAGGCCGCAGGCTACATCACCGGCTATACCGCGCAGCTTGATCC
>CAZCEW010000213.1:0-1728 GCA_964497775.1 uncultured Rhodobacterales bacterium | reverse complement strand
GCGGCATCACATCAAGTGAAAAATCCGCCAACGGCGCAGGTCTTAATCGTCGCTCTCTTCGGCGGGCACATCGGCCAGCTCTTCAAGGCTGACGGTATCGTCGTCATCATCGTCCAGAACGTCATCGCCCAGAACGGCATCGGCGTCATCATCCTCGTCATCATCGAGCACGACTTCATCCTCAGCGTCATCCTTAGGCGCATTGTCCTTGTTTTGCGCGTCAGGCTTATCGGCCGTCATCGTCCGCGACTTGGTGCCGGTCAGGCTTTCCAGCGAAAACTCATGCGCGCAGGACGGGCAGGTCATCGGGTCATTTTTCAGATCGTAAAAGCGGATCGAGCAGCTTGGGCAAACGCGCTTTACGCCCCATTCTTCTTTGGGCATGGAAGTCCTCATATCGTATTAGAGACGTGGGTTGGGTGCAGTTGCCACACAGCGCGCGGCGAGTCAAAGGGATTCCCAAATTGGCGGTTTGAATGTCTGCTAGAATGACACGACGTCGAATAGATTCAGCACCCGGAGGCCCCCGCCATGACCCGATTTCTAGTCATATCCTGCATCGCTCTTTTGGTTATGCCAGAACATGGCGTGGCGCAAACAAGTTTCGATCCCGGCGCGCAAGAGCCCGGCACCGTGACACGCTGGTCGCATTCCCATGGCACCCGCCAGATGACCTATCTGGGTCAAGACGAGCTGGGCTTCAAATATGAGTGGCGCAACAAAACGGGCGGGCAAGACAATGTCATGCTGATCTGGCGCGACGCAAGCGGGCAGAAAACCCGGCTGGAGGCGGGCGAGGTGATCCAAACCTACACGCCGCATGATTGCCGCCTGACGGTTGGACGGTGCGAGTATGTCTTTTCCTACATGCATGAGACGCTGGAAGACTATCAAGAAAAGCGCATCGTGGTGAATGCGCTAGACGGCGATGTCTGGACCTATAAGAACTACGACAAAAGCGAGACCCCGGAAAACCTTGATCGCGAAGGCACATTCACTGTCGATGCGTTCGGGTTGGTCATCGACAGCGGCTCCTTACGCCGACGCGCCGACCGTCCGTGATCCGCGCGCCATTGCCAGTTTCAAACCCGTGTCAACCGCGCTAAACTGGTCAAAAGCAGTAAGACCAACAGGCACAGAAACTTGGCTGAGATCATCCAACTCGGGCAACCCCCGATCGACATCACCGTCAAACCCTCCACCCGCGCGCGGCGGATTTCTATCCGTGTCTCGGGCATTGATGGCCGCGTCTCGCTGACCGTGCCCAAGCGGGTGGGTTTGCGGGCTGCGCAGGATTTTCTGCTGGAAAAAGAAGACTGGATCCGCACCCATCTCGCCAAACAGCCTGAGGCGGCACAGGTGGGTCTGGGCTCTGTGATCCCGGTTGAGGGCGATATGTGCGAGATCGTGGAGGGCCCGAGCAAGGCCGTGCGCCGCATCGGCGATGTGATCTACGTGCCAAAAGGCGCCGCCAATACGGGGCGCAAATTGCAGGCCTTTCTCAAGAACCTCGCGCGCGACAGGCTCAGTTTCGCCTCCGAGCATTATGCCGCTGAGCTGGGCAGGCCTTTTGGCAAAATGTCCCTGCGCGACACGCGGTCTCGCTGGGGGTCGTGCTCATCCGAGGGCAATTTGATGTATTCATGGCGCCTGATCCTCGCGCCGCCCGAAGTGCTGGACTATGTCGCGGCCCACGAGGTCTCGCATCTGGCCGAAATGAACCACTCC
>CAZCEW010000212.1:0-1757 GCA_964497775.1 uncultured Rhodobacterales bacterium | reverse complement strand
ATGGCCGACTTCCAGAAAATTCTCATCGCCAATCGCGGCGAGATCGCGATCCGCGTGATGCGCGCAGCCAACGAGATGGGAAAGAAAACCGTGGCCGTCTTCGCGGAGGAAGACAAGCTCTGCCTGCACCGCTTCAAAGCTGATGAAGCCTATAAGATCGGCGAAGGCATGGGGCCAGTGGCCGCCTATCTGAGCATCGAAGAGATTATCCGCGTCGCCAAAATGTCGGGCGCTGATGCGATCCACCCGGGCTACGGGCTGCTGTCTGAAAACCCCGAATTTGTCGACGCCTGCTCCAAGGCCGGCATCACCTTTATCGGCCCCAAAGCCGCGACAATGCGCAAGCTGGGCGACAAGGCAAGGGCGCGCAAGGTCGCTGTCGAAGCCGGCGTTCCGGTCATTCCCGCCACAGAAGTGCTGGGCGAGGATATGGCCAAGATCAAAAAGGAAGCCAAAGCAGTCGGCTATCCGTTGATGCTCAAAGCCTCTTGGGGCGGCGGCGGGCGCGGGATGCGGCCGATTATGTCGGAAGATGAGCTGGAGGAAAAAGTCCTTGAGGGCCGCCGCGAGGCCGAGGCCGCGTTTGGCAATGGCGAAGGCTATCTGGAGAAAATGATCCTGCGCGCCCGCCATGTCGAGGTGCAGATCTTAGGCGACAGCCACGGGCAGATTTACCATCTATGGGAGCGCGACTGCTCGGTCCAGCGCCGCAACCAGAAGGTCGTCGAACGCGCCCCTGCCCCGTATCTTTCCGGCGCGCAGCGCGAGCAGATTTGTAATCTGGGCCGCAAAATCTGTGAGCATGTGAATTACGAATGCGCAGGCACAGTCGAATTCCTGATGGATATGGAAACCGGCGAGTTCTACTTCATCGAAGTCAACCCGCGCGTCCAAGTCGAACACACGGTCACCGAGGAAGTCACCGGCATCGACATCGTGCGCGCGCAGATCATGATTGCCGAGGGCAAGTCGCTGATGGAGGCCACAGGCTGTGCCTCGCAATATGACGTCAAGCTCGACGGCCACGCGCTGCAATGCCGCGTCACCACGGAAGATCCACAAAACAATTTCATCCCCGATTATGGCCGCATCACCGCCTATCGCGGTGCCACAGGCATGGGCATCCGGCTTGATGGCGGCACGGCCTATTCGGGCGCGGTGATCACGCGCTATTACGACAGCTTGCTTGAAAAAGTCACCGCTTGGGCGCCCACACCCGAGGCCGCAATCGCACGGATGGACCGCGCCTTGCGCGAGTTCCGTATCCGCGGCGTGTCCACGAACATCGCCTTCGTTGAAAACCTGCTCAAGCATCCGACATTCTTGAGTTACGAATACCACACCAAATTCATCGACGAGACGCCCGCGCTGTTTGATTTCAAAGAGCGCCGCGACCGTGCGACAAAGATCCTGACCTACGTGGCCGATGTCACCGTCAACGGCCACCCTGAAACCGATGGCCGGCCCGAGCCCTCTGACAAGCGCGTCCCCAAAGCGCCCAAAGCCCTGACCGAGCCCGCGTATGGCACGCGTAACATCTTGCAAGATCACGGGCCCCAAGCCGTGGCCGATTGGATGAGCGAGCAAAAACAACTGCTGATCACAGACACCACGATGCGCGACAGCCATCAGTCGCTTTTGGCCACGCGGATGCGCTCGATTGATATGGTGCGGATCGCGCCGAATTATGCCTCCGACCTGCCGCAGCTTTTCTCCATGGAATGTTGGGGCGGAGCGACTTTTGATGTGGCCTACCG
>CAZCEW010000211.1:0-1784 GCA_964497775.1 uncultured Rhodobacterales bacterium | reverse complement strand
CCTTGGTTGGGAGGGTCTTCGTCAATAACGGCTCAGCGCCTCCGCCTGTCCACGAGGCAGCTGTTTGCGTCTAGAGCGCAAGCGCTGAGCCATAGCCCGGGCGACGTGTGAGGGGGTCAGCCCGGACTAATCTTGCAGCTTTGCCTAGCCTTCCGGGATCAGGCCGGCCTCGGTTGCGGCGGTCATTTCGGTCTCGTCGACCACGCCGTCGCCATTGGTGTCGACCGCGTTGAACCCGTCTTCCGTCAGCGCCGGATATTTCACCAACATCTCATTGAACGACACGACACCGTCGCCATCCGTGTCCAGCTCTGCCGTGGACGCAAACGAGGCTGTGGCCAAAAGCGAGGCCGATGTGAGGGCAATCAAATAGGTCTTCATTTTCACTCTCCAGTGGTTGGTTTCGAGTTTGAGGCCTCAAGGTGATGACCTCGGGGCCTTGTATGAAGCGGCAAAGGGCGAGGCGTCAGAGAAGGTGGCCAAATCGCACGAAACCCGCCAAGCTCTGCCGGTTTTGAGCGCGTCAAACGGCGCAGATTGGCGCAAAAAGAGCCGCTCACAGGCGCGTGTGCCAGATCGGCCAAAACAGGCGCATGGCGCCGCGCAGGTTCGGCAAAATGAGGCCGAGAGGCCCCCTGCCCCTTGAAAGCGGCTGAGTCGCTTCCAGGCAGGTTTTGTCGCAGTGATACAACTCAAGGCGCTCGTTTTCTGCTCAGCTAGGGGCAAGACAAAAGCCAAAGGAGCCCGCCCATGACCAGCGATCTAAGCCGCGTCAACGCCCCGATTGCCACAGCCAACGGGCTGCCCAACGCGCATTACATTGACCCTGAGGTTTTCGCGGAAGAACGCGACGCGATCCTTTTTGGCACATGGTCAGGCCTTGCGGTGACAGCCGATGTGCCTGAGCCCGGCGACGCGAAACCGCTGGAATTTCTGGGCCTGCCGATTTTGCTCTTGCGTGACAAGGATGGCGATGTGCGGGTCTTTCAAAACACCTGCCGCCACCGCGGGATGATCTTGGTGGACGAGGCCCGCAAGATCGAAGGCGCGATCCGCTGCCCCTATCATTCATGGTGCTATTCGACCAAAGGCAAACTGGTCGCCACGCCGCATGTGGGCGGTCCGGGCATGAACAGCCACGCCGACATGGACCCCGATACGCTGGGCCTGATCGAGATCCGCTCCCATATCTGGCGCGATGTCGTGTTCATCAATGTCTCGGGCGATGAGGCCCCGTTCGAGGAGCTTCACGCCGATCTGATCGCGCGCTGGTCGGAGTTTGACCAGCCGATGTATCACGGCGGCGAGGACAGCAAATTTACCTTGCCCGTGAAGACCAATTTCAAACTCGCCGTGGAGAATTACTGCGAAAGCTATCACCTGCCGTGGATCCATCCCGGCCTGAACAGCTATTCGCGGCTGGAAGATCACTACAATATCAACGAGCCCGGCAAGTTCTCCGGCCAAGGCACGCTGGTTTACCGCCAGTTTGAAGGCAAGGAAGGCGAGACCTTCCCTGACTTCAAAGGTCTCAAAGAATTCTGGAATGAAGGCGCGGAATATATCTCTTTCTATCCCAACGTGCTCTTTGCTGCGCAGCGCGATCATGGCTATGCGATTATTCTGGAGCCCACCGCCATCGACGAGACGTTAGAGCACGTCCATATCTACTACGCCTCGCCCGAGACCAATGCCGATATGCGCGCCGCCAACACCAAGCTGTGGCGCGGCGTGTTTGAGGAAGACATCTTCGTGGTCGAAGGCATGCAGCGCGGCCGCTACGG
>CAZCEW010000210.1:0-1822 GCA_964497775.1 uncultured Rhodobacterales bacterium | reverse complement strand
TGGATGATCGACAGTCGCGGCGTCATCGGCTCGCTCATTCAGTATCTGGCCGACGATCCCAGCCTTAGTCTGAAAGCCTCCACGCCGCTGATGTGGATCTCGATCATCGTCTACGGCATCTGGCATTCCGCGCCTTTCGCCTTTGTCGTCTTTTACGCAGGCCTGCAAACCGTGCCGCAGGACACGTTAGAATCCGCACAAATCGACGGCGCCACCCGCTGGCAACAAATCCGCTACGTGATCATCCCGCATCTGATGCCGCTGGTCACCTTCGTGGCGCTGATCAAGCTGATGGATAATTTCCGCGTCTTCGAGGAAATCGTAGGCTTCAACGCCGAGGCGCACGCGACCTCGCTCAGTTGGATCATCTTCAACGATCTGGGCGGCGAGACGCGGCTTCTCTCCTCGGCCTCGGCCACATCTGTTCTGACCATCATCGGTGTTGCAATCCTGCTGTCACCCGTCCTCGTGCGCACTTGGCGCGATTTCAATGAAAAGAGCCACTGATGTCGCGCGCCCAACGTAGATCCCCCGCACTTCGCGCCGCCCTGTCGATCTTCCTGATCATCTGGTTGATCATGGCGGCCTTCCCCTTCATCTGGACGCTGTGGGGCTCGTTCAAGGTAGAGCTCGACTTCTTCTCGATCTCTGATTGGACGGATGCTTTGACAGGGCCACGCACAGAGGCCACCTACGGCGCGCCGTTCACCGGCGCAGGCTATGAGGGCGCATGGATCCAGGAAGAATTCTGGCGGGCAGGGCTCAACACCACGCTGGTGTGCATCTTCGTGGTCTGCACCTCGCTGACCATCGGCACATTGGGCGGCTACGCGCTGTCACGCTCGGGGTTCAAATACGTGTTCTGGCTGTTGCTGGCCGCACTCATCTTCCGCGCCATGCCTCCAATCACCTTGGTCGCGGGCTATTTGCTGCCGTTTTACGAATGGAACCTGTGGGGCCATCTGATCACCACCGTCATCGTGCTGGTCGCGATCAACCAGCCATTCACGCTTTGGATGCTGCATTCTTTCTTCACCAAGATCCCGAAAGATCTGGACGAAAGCGCGATGGTCGATGGCTGCACAAGGTTTCAAGCCTTCCGCCATGTCATCATCCCCGTCATGTGGCCGGGTGTGATCACCACGGGGCTGTTCTCGTTCCTCTTGGCCTATAATGACTTCGCCGTCACCGCGATGCTCTTGAGCAAAGAGAACCAGACGATGGTGCCCAAAATCGCCAGCTTCCTTGGCACGACCCAGACCGAAGGCAATGTCATGTTCGCCGTGGCCGCCGTGGTCTCTGCTACTGCGCCGCTCTTTGTGCTGGTGCTCTTCTTCCAACGCCAGATTGTCAGCGGTCTCACCGCCGGCGCCGTGAAAGGATAACTCATGGCCGAGATCAAACTCAAAAACATCAACAAGCGTTGGGGCGATTTTGTCGGAGTGCAGGATTTCAACCTCGACATCGCGGACCGCGAATTTCTGGTGCTGCTCGGCCCCTCGGGCTGCGGCAAAACCACGACGATGCGCATGATCGCGGGGCTTGAGGACCCGACAGAAGGCGAGATCTGGATCGGCGACACGCTGGTCAATGATATGGAACCCAAAGACCGCGATATCTCGATGGTGTTCCAATCCTACGGGCTCTACCCGAATATGAATGTCTACGAGAATATCCGCTTCCCGCTCAAAGTCCGCAAAGTGCCTGAGGCAGAACATAAAGAGCGCGTCATGCGCGCCTCAGCGATGGTTGAGCTTGACGAGTTCCTCCACCGCAAACCTGCAGCCCTCTCGGGCGGTCAACGCCAGCGCGTCGCCTTGGC
>CAZCEW010000209.1:0-1832 GCA_964497775.1 uncultured Rhodobacterales bacterium | reverse complement strand
CCGCTCGAAGGATTTAGGCTGTATTTTATTGGTACTTTGACGTCAAGTCGTGAATACCAGTTCCTAGAGTTCAGTCTCGACCACGGCATGCTGATACGACGGAAAGAGCATTAAACTTGCGCGAGCAAAAAATCCGGTGTTACCCTGAGAGACGTAATCGGGCAGCGGGGTGTCTTCCGGACCCGCCCGGCGTCCCTCTCGACGCGTGAAATCCCCGTGAAACCGGCTCTCTGAGAATAGAGCGCTTATTTCAAATGCCGCTTGGCTAAGACCATAGTGGAAACAACGGAGAGTTTGCATGAAAACCGTAGGAATTATCGGCATCGGTGATATGGGCAGTGGGCTGGCCAAGAACCTCATCAAGCATGGGTATCGCGTCATAGGCGTGGACCTAAAGCCAGATCGCATGGCCGCATTTGAGGCTATGGGAGGTATCGCAGCCTCATCACCAGCGCAAATTGGTCAAGAGGCCCAAGCTGCTTTTGTGATGGTCATGACAGGCGACGAAGCCAAGGAGGTCGTACTGGGTGAAGACGGGCTGGTTTCTACCTTGCCAAAGGGCAGTGCAGTGATCCTAAGTGCGACGATCAAACCCAGAGAGGCACGCGAGATTGGATCGGCTATGGAAGGCTCGGGCATACATCTTATCGATACGCCAGTGTCGGGCGGTTATCCCGGTGCGCAGAATGGAACTCTAACAATGATGGCCGCCGCGCCAGATGCAATCCTCGACGAGTTTTCGCAGATCATGACTACGGTATCCTCCAACATCCATCGCGTTGGAACAAAGCCGGGAGATGGGCAAACAGTCAAGGCCTGCCTGCAATCGCTGATCGGCGCCCAGTTTTCAGCAACGTTTGAGGCCGCTGCACTTGCTGCTAAAGCAGGTGTCCCGGGGCAGGTTCTGCTCGACGTCTTCTCGACGTCTTCGGCAGGATGTGGCGTCGTTGACAACGCGATCGAAAAGATCATCGACCGACAATTTGAAGGAACCGGTAGTCATATCAACACAATGCACAAAGACCTGACAATCTCGATGGGGTTAGGTGAAGAACTGGGCGTTCCTCTTCACACCGCCGCAGCTGCGATGCAGATATTTCATGCAGGCCGAACCAAGTATCCGGATGGCGACAATTGGGTCTGTACCAAAGTTATCGAAGAGATTATCGGCGCGGAATTGCATCGCAAGGCACGACCATGAAGCTCGGGATAATTTGCGATGGAATAAGTCGGGATCTTACCCACGCGATCAATGTGATGGATGAGTTCGATTTGCAATATGCCGAACTGCAGTTCGTTGGCGACGCAGAGGTTGGCGATCTCTCATCGGCAAAGGTCAAAGATATCGACAGGCTTCTGCGGGACCGGGGTAAGCCCGTCTCGTGCCTGTCGCGCCACATTTTTGCGGGGATGACGGTGGCAAATCGTGCTGGCGATGAGCTTCATACAAAACACATGGATGCTCTGAAGCGGGTGATTGATATGGCGCATGTCGTTGGATCGCCCTTGGTGCGCATAATGACACCCAAGAAGGAGCAGATCCTTTGGGGCCAAAACGGTGCAGAGAGATGGAATGTCGCGCATGGCGCTTGGAATGCAGTGCTTCCACTGATCGCGCCCGCTGTTGAGGTGGCGCGCGCAGCCGGGATCATTTTGGTCGTGGAGACTGGCAATGGGACAATGGTGAACTCGAACTACACAGCGCGGAAACTGATTGATGATCTTGATGCAAAAGATGATTTAAAGGTGCTTTGGGATCCCGCCAATAATTGTTGGTGTCACGAACTGGCCTACCCCGATGGATATACCGAGCTGAACGGCGGCTATCTGGG
>CAZCEW010000208.1:0-1879 GCA_964497775.1 uncultured Rhodobacterales bacterium | reverse complement strand
ACGCCGTTCATCTGGAAAGGCACGCTGTATCAATTTGGCGGCTTCGCCATTATGCCCTTCGCGCTTCTGGTCCTGTCGGGCTACGGAGAGGCCGCAGACGCGCCGCGTTGGATCGGGCTGTCCTCCGCCGCCCTTGCCTTCCTGCTGGTCGGCGCAGGCGCGCATATGGTGCAAACCGTGGGCTTGGCGCTGGCGACGGATCTGGTGAAGGAAGAAGACCACCCGAAGGTCGTGGGCCTGATGTATGTCATGCTGCTTCTGGGCATGGTGATCAGCGCGTTGATCTATGGCGCGCTTTTGGCGAATTACTCTCCGGGCAGGCTTATTCAGGTGATCCAAGGCTCCGCCGTGGTCACTGTTGCGCTAAACCTGTTTGCGATCTGGAAACAAGAAGCCCGCGACCGCGACCGAGCGCAGGCAATGCTGACCGCACCGCGTACGAAATTCCGCGACGCATGGGACGGCCTTGTCGCGCGCCCCGGCATGACGCGGCTTTTGGTGATGATCGGGCTTGGCACCTTCGGCTTTGGTATGGCTGATGTCCTGCTGGAACCCTACGGCGCGCAATCGCTAGGCCTGACCGTGTCCGAGACGACGCGGCTGACGGCACTTCTGGCCACGGGCACGCTTCTGGGCTTTGGTTATGCATCCTATTCTCTGGGCGCAGGCGGCGCGCCGATGCGCCTTGGCAAACTGGGCGCTATGATCGGCATTCCGGGCTTTGCCGCGATCATCTTGTCATCGAGCATAATTGGCGTTCCGCTGTTCTTGGCGGGCATCTTGGCCACGGGCCTTGGCGCAGGTCTGTTTGGCCACGCGACGCTGACCGCGACCATCAGAACCGCGCCATCTGATCAGATCGGCCTGTCGCTTGGCGCATGGGGCGCAGTGCAGGCGACCTGTGCCGGGCTTGGCATCGCGCTGGCAGGCATCGTGCGCGATGTCTTGGTCGGATTTGAAACGATAGGTGGGCTTCGGCCCGAAACGCCCTATAATGTAGTATTCGCGATTGAAATTGCGTGTCTTGTAGCGGCAATATTTGTGGCGACTGCGCGGATCGAACGCCATGCGAAAAAACACAACCCGTCAGCTTCGACGGATATAGACCCCAACCCAATGGAGGTAACATGACCATAGTGATTTCAAGGCTTTACGCCAATGACGGGGCGGCGCGATCGGTGCTGAACCGTCTCAAGATGAAGGGGATTCCAGACTACGCTCTGGATCTGGTCAGTGCCTCCACGCCTGATGCGCTCTCGAAGATGACGCGCGCAGGTGTCGCCGACAAAACGGCCGCAGCCTACGTTGACAAGTTCAAAAGCGGCGGCACTGCGATTGTGGCGCGCACGACATATAAGCCTCTGGGCGCGGCGCGGATCACGCGCGACGTCTTTGCCGAAACCGAGACCGTCGGCATGGGCAATCTGCGCGAAGAGATGGAGGTCAAGGACCCGCTCGATACATCACCATCGGTGCTTAAAGGCCATCCTCGCTTCTTGACCGTGTACAACCCGCATCAAGTGAGCGAGCGCGGCACGATGTCGAGCAAGATGGGCTTCCGGCTTCTCTCGGCACGCAAAGAGCGTAATTCGGTCCAGAAAGATGGCGGACGCCGCATGTCGCGCATGTTCTGGCCGATGCCGCTGGTCAGCAAGAAGAACCGCAACGCGAACTCTGCTATGAAGGACGGCGGTCGCCGCATGTCACGCGCCTTCTGGCCTCAGGCGCTTTTGTCCGACAAAAAGCGCGGCAAGTCCGTAATCGAAGGCGGCGGCCACCCGCTATCGCGCGCCCTGGGCTGGCCGACGATCAGCTGATCTAGATCAGAGATTTTGAGATAGAGAAGAGCGGGCGAGGGTCCGCTCTTTTTTGTGGGCGG
>CAZCEW010000207.1:0-2027 GCA_964497775.1 uncultured Rhodobacterales bacterium | reverse complement strand
AGACGGCACGCCCGCCGACTCTGAAAAGCCCCGCATGAACATCATCGACACGCCGGGTCACGTGGACTTCACCATTGAAGTCGAGCGTTCCTTGGCCGTTCTCGATGGCGCGGTCACCGTTCTCGACGGCAACGCAGGTGTTGAGCCTCAAACGGAAACCGTTTGGCGCCAAGCTGACCGCTATAAGGTTCCGCGCATCGTGTTCGTCAACAAGATGGACAAGATCGGCGCGGATTTCTTTAACTGCGTTCACATGATCGAAGACCGCACCGGTGCGACTGCAATTCCCGTGGGCATCCCCATTGGGGCAGAGACCGAACTTGAAGGTCTGATCGATCTGGTCACCATGGAAGAATGGCTCTGGCAGGGCGAAGATCTGGGCGCGTCCTGGATCAAAGCTCCGATCCGTGACGGGCTCAAGGCGCAAGCTGACGAGTGGCGTGGCAAAATGATCGAAGCGGCCGTCGAAATGGACGATGACGCGATGGAAGCCTATCTGATGGAAGGCACAGAGCCTGACGTCCCAACCTTGCGCTCCCTCTTGCGCAAAGGCTGTCTTGAGCTGAAATTCGTGCCCGTCCTTGGCGGCTCTGCGTTCAAGAACAAAGGCGTTCAGCCTTTGCTTAACGCTGTGATCGACTATTTGCCGAGCCCGCTCGATGTTGTCGACTACATGGGCTTTGCGCCGGGCGATGAGGAAGAAGTTCGTAATATCGCACGCCGTGCAGATGACACGATGCCATTCTCGGGCCTTGCGTTCAAAATCATGAACGACCCTTACATGGGCACGCTGACCTTCACACGGATCTATTCGGGCACGCTCGCCAAAGGCGACAACCTGATGAACACCACGAAGGGCAATAAAGAACGTATCGGCCGTATGGTGATGATGCATTCCAACAAGCAAGACGAAATCACCGAAGCCTTTGCTGGCGATATCATCGCGCTTGCCGGTCTGAAGAACACCACAACGGGTGACACGTTGTCTGACGAGAAAGATCAAGTGGTTCTGGAAACGATGACCTTCCCCGATCCAGTGATCGAGATCGCCGTCGAGCCAAAGACCAAAGCCGACCAAGAGAAAATGTCTCTCGGTCTGCAACGTCTGGCTGCTGAAGACCCCTCCTTCCGTGTTGAGACTGATCTGGAATCCGGTCAGACCATCATGAAGGGCATGGGCGAATTGCACCTCGACATCCTGATCGACCGTCTCAAGCGTGAGTTCAAAGTGGAAGCCAATATCGGTGCGCCTCAAGTGGCTTACCGCGAGACCATTGGCCACGCCGTTGAGCACACATATACCCACAAGAAGCAATCGGGTGGGTCTGGTCAGTTCGGCGAAGTCAAAATGGCCATCATCCCGACCGAGCCCGGCGAAGGCTATTCTTTTGATAGCAAAATCGTTGGTGGTGCCGTGCCCAAGGAATACATTCCGGGCGTCGAGAAAGGCATCAACTCGGTCATGGATAGCGGTCCTCTGGCGGGCTTCCCCGTCATCGACTTCAAGGTCGAGCTTTTGGACGGTAAGTTCCACGACGTGGACTCAAGCGTTCTGGCTTTTGAAATTGCCGCACGCATGTGTATGCGTGAAGGCATGAAGAAAGCCGGCGCGAAATTACTTGAGCCGATTATGAAAGTCGAAGTTGTCACTCCGGAAGAATATACCGGCGGCATCATCGGTGATCTGACATCGCGTCGCGGTCAGGTTCAGGGTCAAGATGCACGCGGCAACGCGATTGCTATCGACGCCTATGTGCCGCTGGCCAATATGTTCGGCTACATCAACACGTTGCGTTCCATGTCTTCTGGTCGCGCCAACTTTACGATGCAGTTTGACCATTACGACCCGGTCCCAAGTGCGATCTCTGACGAGATTCAATCGAAATTCGCATAAACGGCGGGGCGGCTTTCACCGCCCGCCCCAACCGTAGGATGGGCAGCACGCCCACCGCACACTTAAAAGGAGGCCATCATGGCTAAGGAAAAGTTCGAACGTAATAAGCCGCATGTGAACATCGGCACAATCG
>CAZCEW010000206.1:0-2139 GCA_964497775.1 uncultured Rhodobacterales bacterium | reverse complement strand
ATATCATTGTGCGTAACGAGAAGCGGATGTTGCAGGAATCTGTGGATGCGCTGTTCGACAATGGCCGTCGTGGCCGGACCATCACGGGTGCGAATAAACGCCCGCTGAAATCGCTGTCCGATATGCTCAAAGGCAAGCAAGGTCGTTTCCGCCAAAACCTTTTGGGTAAGCGCGTCGACTTCTCGGGCCGTTCCGTCATTGTGACGGGCCCTGAGCTGAAACTGCATCAATGTGGTCTGCCCAAGAAGATGGCGCTCGAGCTGTTCAAGCCGTTCATCTACTCGCGTCTTGAGGCGAAAGGGCTTAGCTCCACCGTCAAGCAAGCCAAGAAGCTGGTTGAAAAAGAGCGTCCCGAAGTTTGGGATATCCTCGACGAAGTGATCCGTGAACACCCGGTGATGCTGAACCGTGCGCCAACGCTGCACCGTCTTGGCATCCAAGCGTTTGAGCCGGTGTTGATCGAGGGTAAAGCGATCCAGCTGCACCCGCTGGTCTGTTCCGCTTTTAACGCCGACTTTGACGGCGACCAAATGGCGGTGCACGTCCCATTGAGCCTTGAGGCCCAGTTGGAAGCACGCGTCTTGATGATGTCGACCAACAACGTGTTGTCGCCTGCCAACGGTGCGCCGATTATCGTGCCGTCCCAAGATATGATCTTGGGGCTCTATTATATCTCGATGGAGCGTGAAGGCATGAAGGGCGAAGGCATGGTCTTTGCGGATGTGGACGAGGTTCAGCACGCGCTGGATTCCGGCCTTGTGCATCTGCACGCCAAGATCCAAGCCCGCTTGCCGCAGATCGATGACGAAGGCAACGAGGTGATGACCCGGTTCGAGACAACTCCGGGCCGTGTGCGTCTTGGTGCGCTTTTGCCGCTCAATGCGAAGGCTCCGTTTGAGCTGGTCAACCGTTTGCTGCGCAAGAAAGAAGTGCAGCAGGTCATCGACACCGTCTACCGCTATTGCGGCCAAAAGGAATCCGTCATCTTCTGCGATCAGATCATGACTGTCGGTTTCCGCGAAGCCTTCAAAGCCGGTATCTCGTTTGGTAAAGACGACATGCTGATCCCGGACACCAAATGGCCAATCGTCGACGAGACCCGCGATCAGGTTAAAGAGTTCGAACAGCAATATATGGACGGCCTGATCACTCAGGGCGAGAAGTATAACAAGGTCATCGATGCTTGGTCGAAATGTAATGATCAGGTCACCGACGCGATGATGTCCAACATCTCCAGCACCGGTCGCGATGACGCAGGCGCGGAGAAAGAGCCGAACTCGGTCTATATGATGGCCCATTCCGGTGCGCGTGGCTCGGTCACTCAGATGAAACAGCTGGGCGGTATGCGTGGCCTGATGGCCAAGCCTAATGGCGAGATCATCGAGACGCCGATCATCTCCAACTTTAAGGAAGGTCTGACCGTTCTTGAGTACTTCAACTCCACCCACGGCGCCCGCAAGGGTCTGTCGGATACGGCGTTGAAAACGGCGAACTCGGGCTATCTGACACGTCGCTTGGTTGATGTGGCTCAGGACTGCATCGTGCGGATGCATGATTGCGGCACCGAGAACTTCATCAACGCGCAATCGGCCATTAATGATGGTCAGGTTGTGTCCTCCATCGGGGAGCGGCTCTTGGGCCGGACCGCGGCGGAAGACATTCTGGTGCCGGGCACAGACGAAGTGCTGGTCGCCCGTGGCGAATTGATCGACGAGCGTAAGGCCGATGCGGTCGATGCAGCGGATATTCCGACCGCCAAAATGCGCTCGCCTCTGACCTGTGAGGCCGAAGAGGGCGTGTGCGCCATGTGCTACGGTCGCGACCTTGCACGCGGCACATTGGTCAACACCGGTGAAGCTGTCGGCATCATCGCCGCGCAGTCGATCGGCGAGCCTGGCACACAGCTGACGATGCGGACCTTCCACATCGGCGGCGTTGCGCAAGGTGGCCAGCAGTCGTTCTTAGAGGCCAGCCAAGAGGGTAAGGTTGCGTTTGAAAACGCCTCCATCCTCAAGAATGCGGCAGGCGAGCAAGTGGTGATGGGGCGCAATATGCAACTGACCATCACTGACGCCAATGGCACAGAGCGCGCGCGTCACAAGATCGGCTACGGCTCGAAACTGCATGTCAAAGACAAGG
>CAZCEW010000205.1:0-2140 GCA_964497775.1 uncultured Rhodobacterales bacterium | reverse complement strand
TAGCTGAGCGCCAGATACATCATGGGGCGGATCACGACTTCTCCGTTTATCGCCATGGGGCGGTCTTGGATTTTATGCATGCCCAAGATGCCCGATTGCGGCGGGTTCAAAATGGGCGAGGACATCAGCGAGCCGTAGACGCCACCATTTGAGAGCGTGAAGGACCCACCCTGCATCTCTGCCATCGACAATTTGCCATCACGCGCGCGCGCGCCTTTCTCGGCGATGGCTTTTTCAATGGCGGCAAATGACATGCTGTCGGCGTCGCGGATGACCGGCACCACTAGCCCTGTGGGCGTGCCTGCGGCGATGCCCATATGGACGTAGTTCTTGTAGACGATATCCGTGCCGTCGATCTCGGCATTGACCTCGGGGACCTCTTTCAAAGCGTGACAACAGGCCTTGGTGAAGAAGCTCATAAAGCCCAGCTTCACGCCGTGCTTTTTCAAAAACAGGTCTTTGTACTCTTTGCGCAAATCCATCACCGCGCCCATATCGACCTCGTTATAAGTGGTCAGCATGGCGGCGGTGTTCTGGCTTTCTTTCAGGCGCCGCGCGATGGTTTGTCTGAGCCTCGTCATCTTCACGCGTTCCTCGCGGGACGCATCATCAGCCGACACTGGCGCACGCGGCGCGGCGGCGGCGGGGGCAGGAGCGGATGCACCGCCAGACGCCACCGCCTTTTGCACGTCTTCTTTCATCACGCGCCCGTCTTTGCCGGAGCCTGCGACTTGGTCAGCGGACAGCCCTGCCTCGGCCATCATCTTATTGGCGGAGGGCGCGTTCTCCACATCTTTGCCGCCAGAGGCAGGCGCGGCCTTGGCAACTGGGGCAGGTGCGGGGGCCGCGGCGCCACCGCTTGAGGACAGGGTCGCAAGCTTGGCGGACGCTTCAACCGTGGCGCCTTCTGCGGCGAGGATTTCGGTGATCACGCCGGCCGCAGGCGCGGGCACCTCAACGGAGACTTTATCGGTCTCCAATTCGCACAGCATTTCATCCGCCGCGACGCTGTCGCCCACGGCTTTGAACCACGTTGAAACGGTGGCTTCGGTGACAGACTCGCCCAATGTCGGCACCATCACGTCGATGCTGTCACCGCCTGAAGCTTTTGCAGGAGCGGCGGCTTTCGCAGGCGCGGCCTCGGCCTTGGACGCAGGCTTCGCCCCTGCGCCATCACCTTCGCCGATTTGCGCCAGAAGCGCGTCAACGCCGACGGTCTCGCCTTCAGCGGCGACGATCTCCGACAAGGTGCCAGCCACCGGCGACGGTACTTCGACGGTGACTTTATCGGTTTCCAACTCGCAGAGCATTTCATCCACGGCAACGCTGTCGCCGGGCTTTTTGAACCATGTGGCGACGGTGGCCTCGGTGACACTTTCGCCAAGTGTGGGGACGCGGACTTCGGTCATTATGCTTTTCCTTTGAGTGTGAGCGCGTCATCCACGAGCGCTGCTTGTTGTGCTTTATGTTGAGAGGCCAGACCCGTCGCAGGAGAGGCTGCGGCGGCGCGACCGGCATAGATCGGGCGGTCATGCTTGGCTTTGATGCGGCCCAGAACCCATTCGATATTGGGCTCCATAAACGACCACGCGCCTTGGTTTTTCGGCTCTTCCTGACACCAGACCATTTCGGCGCCTTTGAAGCGTTCCAGCTCGCTGACAAGGCTCATGGCGGGGAAGGGGTAGAACTGCTCGACGCGCAAGAGATAGACGTCCGTCAGCCCGCGCGCGTCGCGTTCCTCCAGCAAGTCAAAATAGACTTTGCCCGAACACATAACGACGCGCTTGATCGACTTATCCGCCTTGAGTTTCAGATCGGAATTGCCATGCTGCGCATCATCCCAAAGCACGCGGTGAAACGAGCTGCCGGTGGTGAATTCTTCGCGCGTCGACACGGCCATCTTGTGGCGCAGAAGCGATTTCGGCGTCATCAGGATCAGCGGTTTGCGGAAGGAGCGGTGGATTTGACGCCGCAGGATATGGAAGTAATTGGCTGGTGTCGTGCAATTGGCGACGATCCAGTTGTCACCGCCGCACATGGTCAAGAACCGCTCTAAACGCGCCGAGGAATGCTCCGGGCCTTGGCCTTCATAGCCATGCGGCAACAGGCAGACGAGGCCCGACATGCGCAGCCATTTGCT
>CAZCEW010000204.1:0-2345 GCA_964497775.1 uncultured Rhodobacterales bacterium | reverse complement strand
CTGCAACTTGAGAGAGGCGTCGGATTGAAGACAATGAGGCAGCACACGTCACGACGAATCCTATTCTAAATGTTCCTCTTTTGTTCTAATTTTTAGATACAATTCTGTCAAACAGATGAAGGCCCCGGGCCAAAATGGCCCGAGCCTCACCTTCTACAGCGATCTTGGATTTAGAAATCGAGGTTTTCTACGCTCAGCGCGTTGGTCTGAATGAACTCGCGGCGCGGTTCGACCTCGTCGCCCATCAGCTTGGTAAAGATGTCATTGGCCTCAGCCATATCTTCGACCTTTACTTGCAACAAAATCCGCGCATCGGGGTCGAGCGTGGTTTCCCACAGCTGATCGGGGTTCATCTCGCCCAGACCCTTATAGCGCTGTAAAGAAAGACCTTTTTCGCCTTCCTCAAGGATCGATTGCAGCAGATCAATCGGGCCAAACACAGGCTGGCTACGGTCTTTACGGATCAGTTGCGCAGGCTGGGAGTAGGTCTCTTGCAGAGAGGGCGTCATCTGCCCCAAACGCCGCGCCTCGCCCGAGCGCAGCACGCCCCCATCAAGCACGCGCACCTCATCGACACCGCGCAAAACGCGCCAGAGCCGGATGCCTTTATCTTGCGTCGGACGGCCCTGCCAGCCCTTCTCGTATTCCAGCGCAATCAGGTCGAGCCGTTTGGCTACCGTATCCGCCACGCCTTGCAAATCGGCCTCAAGCTTCTTGCCATCAAACGCCCCCGCAATCGCCGATTGCTCAAGGATATGTTGCGGGTAATGCGTTGGAAAGGCTGCCAGAATCCGGCGCACATTGCGCGCCTCTTCGACCACGCGGCGCAAATCTTGGCCCACGATTTCTTCGCCCGATTGCAGTTTCAAAGACGCGCCATCAATGCCTTGATCGATCAGATATTCCTCCATCGAGGCCTGATCTTTCAGATACACTTCCGACTTGCCGCGCGAAACTTTGTACAAAGGCGGCTGCGCGATGAACAAATGGCCGTTTTCGATCAACTCGGGCATCTGACGGTAGAAGAACGTCAGCAAAAGCGTTCGGATATGCGCGCCGTCGACGTCCGCATCAGTCATAATCACGATCTTATGGTAGCGCAGCTTGCTCAGATCAAATTCGTCGCGGCCGATCCCCGTGCCCAGCGCCATCACCAGATTGCCGATCTCTTGGCTGCCCAGCATCCGGTCAAACCGCGCGCGCTCTACGTTCAAAATCTTACCCTTCAGCGGCAAAATCGCCTGCGTCTGGCGGTCCCGCCCAGTTTGCGCCGATCCACCAGCACTGTCGCCCTCCACCAAGAAGACTTCCGTTTTCGACGGATCCTTCTCAGAGCAATCTTTCAGTTTGCCCGCCAAGAAATTCACGTCCAACGCCGTTTTGCGCCGCGTCAATTCCCGCGCTTTGCGGGCCGCTTCACGCGCATGTGCGGCCTCAACGATCTTGGTGACGATAATCCGCGCCTCATTGGGGTTTTCTTCAAACCATTCGGCGAGTTTTTCGTTCATCAGACCCTCAACCGCAGGCCGTACTTCCGAACTGACCAGCTTGTCTTTCGTCTGAGAGCTAAACTTCGGGTCCGGCACTTTCACGCTCAGCACACAAGTCAGCCCTTCGCGCGCATCGTCACCAGTGAACTGCACCTTCTCCTTCTTCGCGATGCCAGAGGATTGCGCATAGGCGTTGATCGTGCGCGTCAGAGCGCCGCGAAAGCCCGCCATATGCGTGCCGCCATCGCGCTGCGGGATGTTGTTGGTAAAGGGCAGCACCATCTCGTTGTAGCTGTCATTCCACCACATCGCGACCTCGACGCCGATCTCGTCCTTCTCGCCAACCACATAGATCGGCTCCGGCATCATCGCGGATTTGGAGCGGTCGATATATTTGACAAACTCCTTCACCCCGCCCTCGTAATAAAGCTCGGTGCGCAGATGTTCGACGGGGCGCTCATCGGTCAGAATGATCCGCACGCCAGAGTTCAAAAACGCCAGCTCCCGCAGCCGGTTTTCCAGCGTCTTGAACACGTAATCGCGGTTCGAAAACGTATCCAGCGAGGCCAGAAAACGCACTTCGGTACCGGTCTGGTCGGTATCGCCCAGCACTTCGAGATGTTTGACCGTGTCGCCATGCTCAAACCGCGCGATATGCTCTTTGCCTTCGCGCCAGATGCGCAATTCCAGATAGTCCGACAGCGCATTCACAACCGACACGCCAACCCCGTGCAAACCGCCCGAGACCTTGTAGGAATTGCTGTCAAATTTGCCGCCCGCATGCAGCTGGGTCATAATAACTTCGGCGGCCGAGACGCCCTCTTCCTCGTGAATTCCCACCGGAATCCCGCGCCC
>CAZCEW010000203.1:0-2361 GCA_964497775.1 uncultured Rhodobacterales bacterium | reverse complement strand
GCCAACCTGATTGCTGAGGCCGGGGTCGAGCGCGTCCTGACCATGGATCTCCACGCCGCCCAAATCCAAGGCTTCTTCGATCTACCCGTCGATAACCTTTACGCCTCACCGATCTTCGCATTAGATATCTTGCACCATTTCAAAGACCTCGAAGACGTCATGGTTGTCTCACCAGATGTCGGCGGCGTGGCCCGCGCGAGAGAACTCGCGCAACGCATCAAGGCCCCGCTTTCCATCGTCGACAAACGCCGCGAAAAGGCCGGCGAAGTGGCCGAGATGACCGTGATCGGTGACGTCAAAGGCAAGCGCTGTATCATCGTCGATGACATGGTCGACACGGCAGGCACGCTTTGCAAAGCCGCCGAAGTCCTGACCGCCGCCGGTGCGACCGAAGTCCATAGCTACATCACCCACGGCGTCCTTTCCGGCCCCGCCGTTGAGCGGATTACCAACTCGGTGATGAAATCACTCGTCATCACCGACAGCATCGAGCCCACGGCAGAGGTCAAAGCCTGCAAAAACATCCGCATCGTACCGACCGCGCCGATGTTTGCGCAGGCCATCCTTAACATCTGGGGCGGCACATCCGTCTCCAGCCTGTTCGACACAACAACGCTCGCGCCGATCTATGAAGGCATGTATCCGGGCGCCTGAAGACGTATTCATCCTGGCAAAAAACCTCGGGGAGGTTTGACCCCTAGGGTCAAATCGGGGCAGAGCCCCCTCTTTCGAGAAAAAGCGCCGGGCGTCAGCCCGACAATTGGATGAGGCAGCTTAGTAGAGCTCCCAATCATCATCATGCTGGACAGGTCCGATTGCGATCCAGGACGCGCGGACGCGGGCCACACGACTGTCGCCCCAGGTTCGGAACACCAGTTCAAACCCGTCCGGCTCGATGATCTCAGCGGCGATATCCATTCGATGATTGGTCTTTTGATCCGTGTCCCACATTGACATCGATACCATCACTGACGGCGCTTCAGCATAGGGCTCGCTAAAAGTCACATAATAGCGGTGCTCTCGCGGACCTTTGCCGGTCCACATTGGCCCGTCATCAATATGATCCGAGAACAGCACACGCGAACCTTGCGTGATACCGACCTGATTATGCTGTATTTTACGCATTCACTACTCTTCTTGACCCTCACGTCATACTGCGCGTTTTAGGCAAAACTTAGGCTACGAGAAGTTAACGAATTGGTAAGAAAAAAGGCCCCAAGCACGGTGGCGGGGCCTTTTTGTGTCATGTGCGGATCACAAAGCTGCTCAGCGCGGCGTAAAGCCAATCGCCTCAGCCGCGTCCACCATGTCAGAGGCAAATTTCGCAGCCCCGTCCACATCTGCGCCATCACGCGCCAGATTGGCTTGCGCGACCAGATCATCGATCAGCTCTTGCGTGACGTCTGCTTTTGCATAGGCGCGCTCCGCCAAAACGGAGGTGCTCTCAGACGACACTTCGGCAAATCCACCGGTGACGAAATACTCATCCGTCCCGCTTGCAGTGACCACGGTCAACAGACCGGGGCGCAACGTGGTGATGATCGGTGCGTGATCGGGCATGGCGGTGAAATCACCTTCCGCACCCGGAATTTGCACCTCACTCGCCTGAACGGATGCCAAGCTCCGCTCAGGTGAGACGAGATCGAATTGCATCATATCAGCCATTGAAGCGGTCTCCCTAAGAGCGAATTAAGCAGCGTCTGCTGCCATTTTCTCGGCTTTCGCGATCACTTCCTCGATGCCGCCTACCATGTAGAACGCACCTTCCGGCAGGTGATCATACTCGCCAGCCACAACAGCCTTGAACGACGCGATTGTGTCTTCCAGCTGAACCTGTTTGCCGTCCGAGCCAGTGAAAACCTTTGCAACATCAAACGGTTGGCTCAGGAAACGCTCGATCTTACGCGCACGCGCCACGGCCAGTTTGTCATCTTCCGACAGCTCGTCCATGCCGAGAATGGCGATGATATCTTGCAAAGACTTATAGCGCTGCAAAATCTGCTGAACGTCTGTGGCGACCTTGTAATGCTCTTCGCCAATGATCAGCGGATCAAGCAGACGCGAAGTTGATCCAAGCGGATCCACAGCCGGATAAATCCCCTTCTCGGAAATTGCACGGTCCAGAACGGTCGTCGCATCCAAGTGGGCAAATGATGTCGCCGGCGCCGGGTCGGTCAAGTCATCCGCAGGCACGTAAACCGCTTGCACGGACGTAATCGAGCCGGATTTGGTCGATGTAATCCGCTCCTGCATGGCGCCCATATCGGTGGCCAGCGTTGGCTGATAGCCCACCGCAGATGGGATACGACCCAAAAGCGCAGACACCTCGGAGCCCGCTTGCGTAAAGCGGAAGATGTTGTC
>CAZCEW010000202.1:0-2376 GCA_964497775.1 uncultured Rhodobacterales bacterium | reverse complement strand
ATGCCCCCCTACTCAAACAGCTTGCGCAGCGCGTTTTTGGCTTTGTCCTCAAGGTTGTCCTTGATCGCATCCTCAGTGCTTTGACCTTCTTCAACCGTGACGCCCAGTTTTTCTGCCGCTTTGGCTTTCAGCTCGGCTTCCTTGGCCTTTGCGGCCTCTTTCAGCTTGGCTTTCTCGGCCTCCAGCTCGGTGTCGATCAGAGCTTTGAGATCGGGGCGGTATTTGATGTCGGACCACGGTCCGGTGATCAGCACCGGCACGCGGATGCCGCTGTCGAGCTGGGCTGCAAGCGCCGTCGGATCGAGCCTGTAATTGATCGTTTGCGCGCCAATATTCAACTGGCCTTCGCCTTTCGCAGTGAGCAAGGGCGAGACGAAATTCAGGTCGTTGTTGGTCAAGACCCCGCCCGCGATGGTGAAACTCGCAGTCATGTCGTCAAAGACGGTTTTTGATCCCTCGCCTTGGAAGGACGCATCGAGATTGCGGATCATGCCTGCGATATCAAGGCCAAGAATTTCTCCCGATCCGACATTCATCGCGCCCTCGCCCGACAGGCTTTTCATCAGTGCGTCCATCGTGCCGCCAGAGGCTAGAAAGTTCACGCCCAACTGTGCGTCGGCGACAAGACGATCATAACCTGCGAAATCGGCCAGAAGGCGTTGCATGGCAACATTATTGGCCGCCATATCACCGCGCACCGACAGCCCGCCACGCCCGTTGACGACGAATTGGCCGTTCACCAAGCCGTCAAACACCGCGATGTCTTTGAGATCCAAAACCAGCCGCGAATTGTCCAGCGTTCCCGTCAGTGCCGTCTTGCCCAACTGGATCGAGCCCAGATCAATAGCGTCTGCGTTCAGTGTGAAGTCCCCATTCACCGCATTGAGGCCCGAGACATCAATCGGGGCCGTCGACCAGCCGCCGCTTTCGACATTGGCCGCGCCGTCGCCGCTGGAGCTGTCCGTGCTCATCGCCGAGAAGTCGAGACTGCCTGCACTGAGGCGCGCTTTGACGCGTGGCGGCTCCGAGAGGACGACATCCATGTCACCCGCTAAAGCGTTCTGATCTAGGCCGATTTTCGCACCGCGCAGAAAGATCGCATTGTCTTTGAAGGTCAGATCAGCGCTGAGGCTGGCTTGCTGGCCAAGACCCGGCGGAATGACGGGCGGCGTTTGCCCAAGCAGCGCGAACAGCGCCTTTTGATCCGCGATATCGGCATTGATCATGCCTTTCGCCTGCACCGGATCCATCCCGGCATTGCCTGTGAATTTCACCTCGCTGGCGCCAGCGGTGAAGTTTAGATCGACGCCTTGCACGCCACCATCGAGCAATTGCTGAACGCCATTTAGCGTGCCTGAGACCGCGAATGGCTGGCCGTTCATGCGCGCCGACAGGCTCGCCTCGCCCGTGGCATTGAGATCAGGCAAAGCGAGGTTTGCATCCAGATCGGTCAGCTCATAGGACGTGCCGGCCTGCGCGTCGGTGTAGATCACGCGCCCGCCCGTGACGGTGGCTTTGGGCAGAGAAATCGACTTGTTTGACGCCTGAGCGCCATCATCCTCGCCGCCCAGATCAGAGATGAAATCCCAGTTTGCAACGCCTTGCGCATTCTTCTCAAGACGGATCACGGGGTTGGTGATTTCAGCCGCCTCAACGACGATATCGCCCGAGATCAGCGCCATCAGCCCGACCCCGACATTGAGCGCATCGGCCTCCAGCATCGGGCCTTGATCGGACCAATCCGCGTTAGAGATCGCGACACCTTCCAAGCTGACGCCCAAACGCGGGAAAAGCTGCGGGCTGACTTCACCTGACAGCGTTAGTTGGCGGCCCGTGTTTTCGGCGAACTGCTCTTCGGCCAGCCGCGCGATGCGGTCGGTCGGGATCAAGAACAACGCGCCCACGGCGATGACGACCAAGACCAGCAGTACCAAGGCTATTCTGAGTATCCAGCGCATGTGTTCATGCCTCCCGCTCTGTTGCCTAGTAACGTAGGCGGTCGGGAGGGGTGTCTCAAGGGGAGTTGCGGTGCCATTACATCAATTCTGGCTTTGGCGGCGACGCGATCCCCCTTCCCCCGAACTGACGCCTGCCCTATACCGCCCAACATGGCTCAGAACCCACCCAATATTCGCCCCGATTTGGCCCCTAAAGCTCGGCTGTCCGAGCCGTCTCGCAGCGGTCAGCCGCGCATCGGGATGGTGTCGCTGGGCTGCCCGAAAGCGCTGGTGGATTCAGAGCGGATCCTGACGCGGCTGCGCGCCGAGGGCTATGCGATCTCGCCTGATTACCAAGGCGCGGAAGCGGTGATTGTGAATACATGCGGGTTCCTCGACAGTGCCAAGGCGGAAAGTCTTGAGGCGATTGGCGAGGCGC
>CAZCEW010000201.1:0-2385 GCA_964497775.1 uncultured Rhodobacterales bacterium | reverse complement strand
GCCGCGCGGGTTTTGGCCAAAGAACACATTCTTTATCCTGCGGTCTTGCGGCGCTACGTCGTCGGTACTAAGACACCTTTGTTTCTAGATTGAGAACACAGTTCACGCAGCGCTAAGCCTTTCCTTTTAAGTATAAATCTACTATGACCGCTCAGATTGCCGGGGCAGATACAAACAAAAAGTAAGACGATGCCCATGAAGACGATAACCACCACCAAAGATCTTGCAGCTTATTGCGACCACGCGCGCGGGTTTGACTATGTCACCGTCGACACCGAGTTCCTGCGCGAGCGGACCTATTACGCGAAGCTGTGCCTGATCCAACTGGCGGTTGCGGGCGAGGATGCTGATGATGCGGTACTGGTCGATCCGATTGCCGGATCGGACATGTCTTTGGAGCCGCTTTACGATCTGTTTCGCGATGAGGGCGTGGTCAAGGTTTTCCACGCAGCTCGTCAGGATCTGGAGATTTTCTTCGTTGAAGGCGGCGTGATCCCCGCGCCATTGTTTGACACGCAAGTCGCCGCGATGGTGTGTAATTTTGGCGAGCAGGTCGGCTACGAGACGTTGGTGCGCAAGATTGCCAAAGCGCAGATCGACAAGACCTCGCGGTTCACAGATTGGTCGAGACGTCCTTTGTCTGATGCGCAGAAGAATTACGCTTTGGCCGATGTGACGCATTTGCGCGATGTCTACGAGTTCCTTTCAGCGCAGCTCGATAAGACCAAGCGCAAGAAATGGGTCGAGGAAGAAATGTCGATCCTGCGCGCGCCAGAGACCTATGTGGTTGAGCCGGACCTGGCGTGGAAGCGCGTGAAAGTGCGCACAAACGCGCCGAAATTTCTGGCCATTGTGCGCGAGCTTGCGAAGTTCCGCGAGACTTATGCGCGCGACCGCAACGTGCCGCGCAACCGTGTGTTCAAAGATGACGCACTTTTGGAAATGGCCTCGACCAAGCCGAAAAATGTGGGCGATCTGAACAAGTCGCGCCTGCTTTTGCGTGAAGCGCGCAAAGGCGACATTGCGGACGGGATTTTGGCCTCTGTGCAAGCCGGGATGAATTGCGCGCCAGAGAATATGCCCAAAGCGCCAGCGATGCGCGACAAAAGCCAGATCAACGCGGCTTTGGCCGATTTGTTGCGGGTGCTTTTGAAAGCCAAAGCCGAAGAGGTCGGCGTGGCGCAAAAACTAATCGCGACGGCGTCTGATCTAGATGATATCGCGATGGGTGATCGGGACGGCTTGGCCTTGAAAGGCTGGCGCGCGGAGGCATTTGGCACCGATGCGCTCAGGCTGTGCGCAGGCGAATTGGCGCTGTCGGCCAGCGGATCATCGGTGAAAATAATCGAACTTTAGCGGCGGACTGTGCGCCGGTTGCGCAAGCCCACGACAGTGATCGAGCGGGTGCGCGACAGACGTGTCTCCGATATCGCCTGACCGGCAATGATCTCGCGCGAGCGTTGCGTGCCTTGGCGCGTGCCTTGCAAAGGCGGGATCACGCGGAATTCGAACACGGCGGTGCTTGGGTCCTCTAGATCGATCTCGACCAGCTCGGCCTCCCAATAGCCTTGGATTTGCGGCAGACCGATAGCGCGGATAATTGCGCCCTCGGGCGTCGGGTCGATTTTCAGCGAGAGGACCTGGTCCACCAGCGGGCGATTGTCGGCCAGAACGTCAACGGTTTCGACCTCTTCCTCGCGGTCACGTCCGAACCAGTTGAACGGATTGAAGCGCGAGTCGCGGACCCGGCCACATCCGCCAAGCACCAATCCTGCGCCTGCCAGTGTCAGAAATGCCCGTCTGGTTGCCCGTTTGGTTGACCGTGTGCTTGATTTTGTCATCTGCCGCCCCCGATTTTTGTTGCTTGATTTGGTGTAGCGCGCTTGGTCCGGCTTGAAAAGTCCGCGCGTTCACTGGACGAGGCGGGCGGGGCGCATTAGGTGACAGGCGATGGCAAAAAGCGAGGCGCGCGTGGCACAAGAACAGTTTGAAGAGATCGTGGAGACGTTCGAGTTCCTCGACGATTGGGAAGACCGCTACCGCCATGTGATCGATATGGGGCGCGCGATGGAGCCCTTGCCCGATGCGCTGAAAGTGCCTGCGACCAAAGTAGATGGCTGCGCCAGTCAGGTGTGGCTGCATCCCAAGATCGAGGATGGTGTGTTCAGCTTTGAAGGCGAGAGCGACGCGATGATCGTGCGCGGCCTTATCGCCGTGCTGCACGCGCTTTATTCCGGCTTGCCTGTGGGCGATGTGGCAAGTGTCGACGCGCGCGCCGAGATGGCGCGGTTGGGGCTCGATGACAACCTGTCGGCGCAACGCTCCAACGGGTTGCGCGCGATGATCGAGCGTATTCGCGAGGTTGCGGCGGCGGCGTAGGAAGTA
>CAZCEW010000200.1:0-2487 GCA_964497775.1 uncultured Rhodobacterales bacterium | reverse complement strand
GAGCCTAAGCCCGAGCCGGAACCAGAGCCCGCACCAGAAGGCAAAAGCGGAGGCAAAGACGCAAAACCCGCCAAGAAACCACGCTCTAAGAAATGGCGTTTCCCGGGTCTGCGCCCGGCGGAATAGCCACCGCGTGGCGCGCTTTGCGCTTGACGCGGCGCGCGCCCGTGTCAAAACCTCTGAGCTATGGCAACGGGAACCCTCACAGTTGATCTGGACGCGCTGGCGGAAAACTGGCGCGCCTTGGATCGCCAAAGCGCCGTGGAGACCGCCGCCGTGGTCAAAGCCGATGGCTACGGCATGGGCGCGGCCCGCGTGGCCAAAGCGCTGGCCAAAGCAGGCGCGCGCCGCTTCTTTGTGGCCGTGGCCGAGGAAGCTGCCGTCTTGCGCGCCGTGCTGGGCTCGGAGCCGATCATCCATGTGTTCTCGGGCCATATGGAAGGCGACACGCAGCTGATCGCTGATCTGGGCCTCATCCCGATGCTCAACTCGCCCGACCAAATCGCGCGCCACAATGCCACCCTGCCGGGCCACGCGTTCGGGCTACAACTCGACACAGGCATGAACCGTTTAGGCCTAGAGCCCTACGATTGGTCGCCCGAGATGGCCGCAGACGCGTCCCTCGTGATCAGCCATCTGGCCTGCGCCGATGACCCAAATGATGCCACCAATGCCGCGCAACTGGCCACGTTTCTCGACATGACCGCAGGCCTCCCCGTGCCGCGCTCACTGGCAGCCACTGGCGGCATATTGCTCGGCCCCGAATATCATTTCGACCTCACCCGACCGGGTATTGGCCTCTTCGGAGGCGCGCCTTTTGACGCCGCTCAAACCGTCGCCACGCTCGATCTGCCCGTGGTCCAAACCCGCAAACTGAAAGCGGGCGAGACCGTAGGCTACGGCAACACATGGGTGGCCAAAACCGACGCCGTCATCGCGACCGTCTCTGCGGGATATGCCGACGGCCTGATCCGCGCGATGTCTGACAAGGCGCTGCTTTACGCAGGAACAACCCCGTGCAAACTCGCAGGCCGCGTATCGATGGATCTGCTGACCGTCGATGTCACGCATCTGGACATAGTGCCAGACACGCTCACACTTTTGGGCCCGCAACAATCCGTCGATGAGCTGGCCGAGGCCGCAGGCACAATCGGCTACGAAATCCTCACCTCGCTGGGGCAACGCTACAAACGGGTCTATTCATGAGCCTTCTCGCAGCCCTCGGTCGCGCCGTTCTTGGCCTGCTTGCCGCCATCGGGCGGATCACGATCTATCTGGGCCAAACCATCAGCCATGTCTTCCGCCCGCCGTTCTATTTCAAGGAATTCGGCCACGCGCTTTTGACCATCGGCTATTTCTCCCTGCCCATCGTGGGGCTCACAACGCTCTTCACAGGCGGCGCATTGGCGCTGCAAATCTACGCAGGCGGCGCGCGTTTCAACGCGGAAGCCGTCGTGCCGCAAATCGTGGCCATCGGCATGGTGCGAGAGCTCGGCCCCGTCATGGTCGGCCTGATGATCGCGGCCCGCGTGACGTCAAGCATCGCCGCCGAGATCGCCACGATGAAAGTGACCGAGCAACTCGACGCGCTGGTCACGCTCTCGACCCACCCGATGAAATATCTCACCGTGCCGCGCGTGCTGGCTGGTCTGATCGTCGTGCCGCTTCTGGTCGCGGTGGGCGATATCATCGGCATCTTAGGCGGCTGGCTCGTGGCCACGCAAACGCTGGGCTTCAACTCGGCCACCTACCTGCAAAATACCGAAAGCTTCCTGCAACGCGCCGACATCATCTCCAGCCTCGTGAAAGGCTCTGCCTTTGGCGGGATCGCGGCGCTGATGGGCTGCTATTACGGAATGAATTCAGGCCGCGGCGCGCAAGGCGTGGGCCGTGCCACAAAGAGCTCGGTCGAGGCCGCCGCCGTGCTGATCCTCGCCGTCAACTTCATCCTCACGGGGGTCTTTTTCGCCTCATGATACGTATGGACCAGGTCAAAAAATCGTTCGGAGACAACCACGTATTGCGCGGCGTTGATCTGCATATCCCCAAAGGCGAAAGCATGGTGATCATCGGCGGCTCGGGCACGGGTAAATCCGTGGCGCTGAAATGCGTACTAGGCCTGATCAAGCCCGACAGCGGCACGATCTTGGTCGACGGGCAAGATGCATTTACCGGCGACCGCGACGCGTTTCTGGCCCGCTTCGGGATGCTGTTTCAAGGCGGCGCGCTTTTCGATTCGCTGTCCGTGTGGCAAAACGTGGCCTTCCGCCTATTGCGCGGCTCGCTCAAAAAACCATCTGAGGAAGCCCGCGCCATCGCCATCGAGAAACTGCGCCGCGTGGGCCTCAAAGAAGACGTGGCCGACAGGTTCCCATCCGAGCTGTCAGGCGGCATGCAAAAGCGCGTAGGTCTTGCCCGCGCCATCGCAGCCGAGCCCGAGATCATCTTCTTCGACGAGCCCACCACAGGGCTCGATCCGATCATGTC
>CAZCEW010000199.1:0-2491 GCA_964497775.1 uncultured Rhodobacterales bacterium | reverse complement strand
TGCCTGCCACTAAATGAAATGCGTCCCTCTCCCGAACTCGCGGGGGAGGGCTACTCGATCTTCATAATGATACAGGTCGTAGACCCTGTCGCATAAAGCTTGCCGTCGTCAGCTCCCTTGATCCAGCCATTGGCCACCCCTGTGGAGCGGCCCGCATGCTGGACCTCTCCCACCGCCTCGATCTCGACGCCTTGCGGAATGGGTCGGATGATATTCACCTTATATTCCAAGGTCGTATAGATCGAACCTTTCGGAACGCGGGTCATAATCGCGCAGGCCATCGCGCTATCAAGAAGCGTGCCGTACCAACCGCCATGCACCGTGCCTGTGGGGTTAAACGCGCTAAATTCAGGCGCGCCGCGAAATACTACGCGGTCGGGCGCGACTGATTTCAAAGTATAGCTCAACCCTTGCGCAATCGGCGCCAAAGGCAGCTTGCCGTCTAGGATCGCTTGCATGAAATCAAGCCCTGACATCGACAAAACCGTCTCACGGTCTGGAAGCGCGTCTAGGGAAGGTGCGAAAAATTGCTCTGCCATGGATGGGTCTCTTCTCGGGAAGTCTCAAACGTCTGGGGCGACGTTAGAAGGCCCATCCATGGCAGGCAAGGGCGCGTCGTTCAGGCCACTTCGGCCAGATCAAGCGAAGGCGTGACGCCAAGTGCGGCGCAAATATCTCGGGTCAGCTCGGGTCGGTTGAGCGTGTAGAAATGCAAATGCTCCACCCCGCCTTCCATCAGGTCGGCGCAAAGCTCGCTTGTGATAGCAATCGACAGCAAGTCTTCGCGCCCGTCGCGCTGGGCCGCCGCATAGGCATCGTCCATCCAAGCGGGGATAGTTGCACCGCAGCGGCGCGCGAATTTACGGGCATTGTCCCAGTTTTCAATCGGCAGGATGCCCGGCAGGATCGGCTTGTCGATGCCCGCCTTCTGGCACATGTCGCGGAACCTGAAGAACGTGTCTGCCTCAAAGAAGAACTGCGTGATCGCACTATCGGCGCCTGCATCAAACTTGGCCTTCAGATAGGCAATATTGGCCGCCATATCGGACGCTTCCGGGTGGCAATCGGGGTAGGCACCGACATGGATGCGGAAATCGCCCGCGTCTTTCAGCCCTTCGATCAGCTCAACCGAGGACGCAAACCCGTCCGGGGCTGGCGAGAAAATGTCTGCGCCGCCCGCAGGATCGCCGCGCAAAGCCACGATGTCGCGCACGCCCGCCTGCGCATAGGCTTTGGCGATGTCTAAGGTCTCCGTCCGGCTCGCTTCCACACAAGTCAGATGCGCCGCCACGCGCAGATCGGTTTGCGATTGCAATGTCTCGACCGCCTCGTGCGTCAGCTTGCGCGTCGTCCCGCCCGCGCCATAGGTCACCGAGACAAATTCAGGGCCCAAAGGGGCCAGCGTGTTGACCGTGTCCCACAACCGGAAACTGCCTTGCAGCGATTTGGGCGGGAAGAATTCAAGCGAGATGCGAGGCGGTGTCACGGTGCGAAATCCTTCGAAAATTGGGGTTCCGACTTGTCACACAAAGCCCAACGTGAAACAAATTCATAAACCTCAACAAGATTATGAGCGTACTTTGCATTTAGAATTTAGACATCTGCGCACCGTCAAAGCCATCCATGAGGCAGGCGGGCTGGCGCGCGCGGCAGATCAGCTCAACATCACGCAATCGGCGCTCAGCCATCAGATCAAGGGGCTGGAAGATCAAGCGGGGGTGGAGCTGTTCATCCGCCGCTCCAAACCGATGAAACTGACGCCCGCGGGCATGAAGCTGTTGAAACTGGCCGAGAAAATCCTGCCCGAGATCGCCGCCCTCCAAGATGATTTCGCAGGCCTGCGCATGGGCAAAACCGGGCGGCTGCATATCGCGATTGAGTGCCACGCCTGTTTCGAATGGCTGTTTCCCGTGCTCGAAGGCTTCCGGCAGGCCTTCCCCGACATCGACGTCGATATCCGCCCCGGCCTCAGCTTTGACGGGCTTCCTGCGCTGTTGCGCGAGGAGGTCGATCTGGTCGTCTCCGCCGATCCCGAAGATTTGCCCGGCGTCGATTTTACGCCGCTATTTGATTACGAACCGGTTTTTGTCGCCTCCAGCCAGAACCCTTTGGCGCAAAAAGAGTTCGTTGCAGCCAAAGACTTCCGCGACCAAATGCTGATCACCTACCCGGTGGAGCGCACGCGGCTCGATATATTTACCGAGCTTCTCATCCCCGCAGGGATCGAGCCACGCGGCGTGCGCCAGGTTGAGCTCACGGCTGTGATTTTGCTACTGGTCGCCTCTAATCGCGGGGTGTCCGTCTTGCCCGATTGGGTCGTGCGTGAGGTGCGCTACAATTCCGACTACGTCACGCGGCCTTTAACCAAGAACGGCAAGACCAAACGGCTCTATGCCGCGACGCGTAGCGACGACACCACGAAGCCCTTTATGAGCCACGTGATCAAATTGGCCCGCACCGAGCCAGTGAAGCTGCAACGCGGGTAGGGGCA
>CAZCEW010000198.1:0-2532 GCA_964497775.1 uncultured Rhodobacterales bacterium | reverse complement strand
AACGGAAGACAGAAAGCATGGCACTCAAGTCGTATAAGCCGACGACGCCAGGCCAACGTGGGTTGGTTCTGATCGACCGTTCGGAACTTTGGAAAGGCCGCCCGGTCAAAGCTCTCGTTGAGGGTTTGACCAAGAATGGCGGACGGAACAACACCGGACGGATCACGATGCGTCGCAAAGGTGGGGGAGCGAAGCGCCTCTACCGTATCGTAGATTTCAAGCGCAACAAGATGGACGTCTCAGCGACCGTCGTGCGGATTGAATATGACCCGAACCGGACAGCGTTTATCGCTCTGGTCCAATATGATGATGGCGAGCAAGCCTACGTTCTTGCGCCTCAGCGTTTGGGCGTCGGGGACAAGATCATCTCGGCCGCGAAAGCCGATGTTAAGCCGGGCAACGCGATGCCGTTCTCTGGCCTGCCAATTGGCACAATCGTTCACAACATCGAAATGAAGCCCGGCAAAGGCGGCCAGATCGCACGCGCGGCGGGCACTTACGCCCAGTTTGTGGGTCGTGACGGTGGCTACGCTCAGATCCGTTTGAGCTCGGGCGAGCTGCGTTTGGTGCGCCAAGAGTGCATGTGCACCGTTGGTGCTGTGTCAAACCCTGACAATTCCAACCAGAACTTCGGTAAAGCGGGCCGCAACCGTCACAAGGGCATCCGCCCAAGTGTTCGTGGTGTGGTTATGAACCCCGTCGATCACCCGCATGGTGGTGGTGAAGGTCGCACATCGGGTGGTCGCCACCCTGTGTCGCCATGGGGCAAGCCTACCAAAGGTGCGCGCACCCGTAACAAGAACAAGGCATCGTCGAAGCTTATCCTGCGCTCGCGTCATGCCAAGAAGAAGGGGCGTTAGAATATGTCTCGTTCAGTCTGGAAAGGTCCTTTTGTCGACGCCTATGTGTTGAAAAAGGCCGAAGCGACCAAAGAATCCGGTCGCAATGAAGTCATCAAAATCTGGTCGCGCCGCTCGACGATCCTGCCGCAATTCGTAGGTCTGACATTCGGCGTCTATAACGGTCGCAAACATATTCCGGTCAACGTGTCGGAAGATATGATCGGCCAGAAATTTGGCGAATATTCTCCAACGCGGACTTACTACGGTCACGCTGCGGATAAAAAAGCGAAAAGGAAGTAAGTCATGGGTAAGGATAAAAATCCCCGCCGCGTGGCAGAGAACGAAGCTATGGCAAAACTGCGCATGGTTCGGACTTCCCCGCAAAAGCTTAATCTGGTTGCGCAACTGATCCGCGGCAAGAAGGTCGACAAGGCTTTGGCCGATCTGACCTTCTCGAAAAAGCGGATCTCGGATGATGTGAAGAAATGCCTTCAATCCGCGATTGCCAATGCAGAGAATAACCACAACCTCGACGTGGACGAGCTGATCGTCGCAGAGGCCTATGTGGGCAAAAACCTGACCATGAAACGCGGACGTCCGCGCGCACGTGGTCGTTTCGGCAAGATCGTCAAGCCGTTCTCGGAACTGACAATCAAAGTCCGCCAAGTTGAGGAGCAAGCGTAATGGGTCAGAAAGTTAATCCGATCGGCATGCGTCTGCAGATCAACCGCACATGGGACAGCCGTTGGTATGCCAATTCCGCAGATTTCGGCGATCTTCTTTTGGAAGATGTCCGGATGCGCGAATTCATCAAGACAGAGTGCAAGCAAGCCGGCATCAGCCGTGTGATCATCGAGCGTCCGCACAAAAAGTGCCGCGTCACGATCCACACTGCGCGCCCCGGCGTCATCATCGGCAAAAAGGGTGCCGATATTGAAGGCCTGCGCAAGAAACTGGCCGCGTTCACAGATAGCGAGCTGCATCTCAACATCGTTGAGGTCCGCAAGCCCGAACTGGACGCAGCCCTCGTCGGTGAAAGCATCGCACAACAGCTGGAGCGTCGGGTGTCTTTCCGCCGCGCCATGAAACGTGCCGTGCAAAACGCAATGCGCATGGGCGCCTTGGGCATTCGTGTGAATGTCGCGGGCCGTCTGGGTGGCGCCGAGATCGCACGGACCGAATGGTACCGTGAGGGTCGCGTCCCGCTGCACACTTTGCGCGCCGATATCGATTACGCTCACGTTGAAGCTCTGACGGCCTATGGGATCATCGGCATTAAGACTTGGATCTTCAAAGGCGAGATCATGGAACATGATCCAGCCGCGCGTGACCGTAAAGCACAGGAACTCCAAGACGGCCCAGCACCTCGCGGTGCCGGCGGTCGTCGCTAGGGAGGATTGAAAAATGCTGCAACCAAAACGCACCAAATTTCGTAAGATGCATAAAGGCCGGATCCACGGCAAAGCCAAAGGCGGCTCGGATCTGAATTTTGGCACTTACGGTCTGAAAGCCACCGAGCCTGAGCGTGTGACAGCGCGCCAGATCGAGGCCGCCCGTCGTGCGATGACACGCCACATGAAACGCCAAGGCCGCGTCTGGATCCGGATTTTCCCTGATCTGCCCGTGACCTCCAAGCCCATCGAAGTTCGTATGGGTAAAGGTAAAGGCTCCGTGGATTTCTGGGCGTGCA
>CAZCEW010000197.1:0-2539 GCA_964497775.1 uncultured Rhodobacterales bacterium | reverse complement strand
GTCAGCTACGAAGTTTTTGAAAAGTTTAGTCATTGTATATCCCTCCAAGGATTTAGGTAGTCAGTTTCAGTTTCCAATATGGCCTTGGCGTTGATGCGATTTCGTCCGGCCTCTGTTCCGTCCTCATCGCCGCTTTGGCTATGGGGGGATTTATCGGGGTCAATCTGGGCAGGAATTGGGCAGCAATCGTGCAATTTTAAAGCACATATGCAAAACCGTGAAAAATTCGTTAACGATCTGTTTTTATTGATTTCTTTTCCAGCAATTTTTGAGAAAATCGTCTTGGAGCGTGGTTTTATTGCCTGAAACGGGCATAAAAGGCGCCTAAAACACCGCCCTTTCTGGCCCTTGAAGCGCTTTTTCGCTACATCTGCGCGCAATAAAATAAGAACAGGCAGGGCAATGTCGGCACTCTCACTCCTAAAATGCGCAGCTTTTGCGGTTTTGATTGCGGCTCCTGCGACAGCAGAGACGGTCAAGCCGGCTTTTGGTGGCGATTTCACCTTCCGCAAGATCGCGCCTCCCAGCAAATCCACGCAAAAGCGGATTACCATCCAGATCGCACCCGATGCGGACCCTTTCCCGAAAGACGCGCGCAAGGCGGAGATCGTCACACCAGACAAGCCTGCCGCCAAGACGCAAGACACCGATTGGTTTTGGGAAACCGTCTCGCCCGATATCGGCACGCCTGTGCCCGGTCGCTTCACAAATGCCGTCGCTCATCTGACCAAAGCCCCCGATGACAGCCCGATCCCCAGCCCGCGTCTGAGCAGCTTGCAAAAGATTGCCGCCGCATATGGGCCCGACATTTTGCGCCATTCCATCGGCAAAAGCGTCTCGCCTGCGTTGGTGCTGGCTTTGATTTCAGTCGAAAGCAGCGGGCGCGTCGCGGTGGAAAGTGATGCGGGCGCGCAAGGTTTGATGCAATTGATCCCAGACACCGCAAAACGCTTCGGTGTCGAGGATAGCACTGATCCGTCGCAAAATATCAAAGGCGGCGTGGCCTATCTTGATTGGCTGATGAAAGAGTTCGACGGCGATTTCATCTTGGCGCTTGCGGGGTATAACGCGGGCGAGGGGGCCGTGCGCAAACATGGCGGTGTGCCGCCTTTTGCCGAGACCCGCGCTTACGTGCCCAAAGTTCTGGCGGCTTGGAAAGTCGCGCGCGGGCTGTGCGTGACCCCGCCGCAGCTGGCCAGCGATGGCTGCGTCTTCCAGCCACAAAGCTAGCCACGGGGAGCCGCAAATGACAGATCCCAAACCCTTCGTTCTCGATGTCGATGGCACCTTCTTGCGCACCGATATGCTTATGGAGACCTTCTGGGCAGGTCTTGGCCGCGACCCGTTCAAAACGCTTAGCATCGCGCGCAAGAATTTTCGCGACCGTGCGGCGCTCAAATCCGAACTCGCCAAACTCGCGCCGCCCCGTGCAGATCTGATGCCTGTGAGCGAGCCTGTCATGAAACTGGCCCGCGCTGCACAAGATCAAGGCCACGAGATCATCCTCGCCTCCGCCTCAGACGAGACCATTGTGCGCGATCTGGCTGCCACGCACGGCTTTTCCGACCATATCTGCGCCTCGCGCCCCGGTCGCAATCTCAAAGGTATCGTCAAAGCCGACGCGCTGGTCGCACGCTACGGCAAACGCGGCTTTCATTATGCGGGCAATGAGCAGGTCGATATGGCGGTCTGGGAGAAGGCCGACAATTCCATCATCGTGGGCGAGGTGCCGGGCGCGCGCGCCAAGCTGGAAGCCGATGGCCATGAGGTCACGCAAGTTCCCAGCCGTTGGGCCAAGCGCGACCTGATCCGGGCGCTGAGGCCGCATCAATGGGTCAAGAACGTGCTGCTCTTGTTACCACTGATCGCCGCGCACCAAGCGGGTTGGGCCAGTGTCTTGCCGGTGCTTTTGGGCATCGTCGCGTTCTCCTTTGCCGCCTCTACTATATATATAGTCAATGATCTGCTTGATCTTGAGGCCGACCGCCTGCACCCCACAAAGCGCTACCGCCCCTTTGCCTCGGGCGCCGTTCCGATCATGGTCGGCATGCGCACCTGCTTTGCATTGGCAGTGATTGCGCTGACGATAGCGGGGCTTTTGAACTGGGCGTTTTTCGGCATCGTTGTGCTCTATATGATCTTGTCGCTGGCCTATTCGCTGAAACTCAAACGCATGCGCTGGATCGATATCGCGACGCTGGCGGGGCTCTATACCATTCGCGTCGTCGCGGGCGCTGCCGCAGCACAAGTCTATGTCACGGGCTATATGCTTGTGTTCATCTTCCCGGTCTTCATCACTTTGGGCTGCGTAAAACGCCTGACCGAGCTGACCTTGGCCACATCAGATGACCGCCTGCCGGGCCGAGGCTACGGCCGCCCCGACCGCTCCGACCTTCTCAACGTCGCAGGCCTCGGCATGTTCGGCGCGCTCTTGGTCTTCTTCCTCTACAGCTTCACCGAGCAAGCCCGCACGCTTTACCCAACCCAATGGATGCTCTGGATAGCCCTCTTGCCCATCGCAGGCTGGCTCTGGCGCATG
>CAZCEW010000196.1:0-2574 GCA_964497775.1 uncultured Rhodobacterales bacterium | reverse complement strand
CTATCTCGACCACCTCACGCATAATGTTCACAAGGGCAATATGGATGTCTGGTTCAAGTTCTACGGCGATCTGTTCAATTTCCGCGAAATTCGCTTTTTCGACATTGAAGGCAAACATTCCGGACTTCTGAGCCGCGCTTTGACGTCGCCATGTGGGCGCATCCGCATCCCGATCAATGAGGACCGCGGCGAGAAGGGGCAGATTGTCGAATATCTCAAACGCTATAAGGGTGAGGGCATCCAGCATATCGCGGTGGGTGCTCAGGATATTTACACGGCCACTGACGAGATTGCCGAGCGCGGTTTGAAATTCATGCCCAAGCCGCCGCAGAGCTATTACGAGATGTCGTCGGCGCGGGTCAAAGACCACGCGGAGCCGCTGGACCGCATGGAAAAGCACGGCATCTTGATTGATGGCGAAGGCGTTGTTGGGGGCGGCGAGACGCGGATCTTGTTGCAGATCTTCTCGAAGACCGTCATCGGCCCGATCTTTTTCGAGTTCATCCAGCGCAAAGGCGATGACGGGTTTGGTGAGGGCAATTTCAAAGCGCTCTTTGAAAGCATCGAGGCCGATCAGATCGCGCGCGGGGCTTTGTAGCGGGGCAAATTTGGGCGCTAGCCGAGATGCTTTGCCATCACGAAATTTTCGACCTTATGCGGCCCGGAGCCTACCATTTGTTCGCTCAACACGCGCCAGTCGTGCGACAGGAAAAAGCTGCGCGCCAGATGGCTGGCCTCGGTGGTCAGGCGCGTGAGGCCTGCGTCAATCGCCCAATCCTCTAGCTTGGAGTAAAGCCGCGCAGCCACGCCGGTGCCCATCAGGGAGGGGATTACGAAGGCAAAATCGAGATAGCCGTCTTTCTTCAAGCTCATAAAACCCACAACCCGACCTTCCATCACCGCCACTTGCGCATGTTGGGCAGCAAGACGATCCGGCCAATCGGGTGGAGTGGCCTCTGTGCGCGCCCATTCACGACGCTCGAAGCGGTTATAATAGGCGCCCGTGCCATTATGCACCGCGTCATAGAACACCGAATAGACCGCATCAACATCAGTGTCGCGGTAGCGGCGAATGCTCACTTGCCGGGGCGTGGGATTAGGGATGCGCTGCGTGCTCACACCGGACCTTTCAATTCGAACTGTCTCTCCCTGAGGCCGACTATAGCGCAGATGGGCGATGGAACAAACGCAAACTACGAGACCTGACCGCCCGCAATCTGGATCGTCTGCCCATTGACGCTGCCTGAGCCCGATTGGCAAAGCCACAAAGCGGCCGCGGCGATTTCATCGGCTTGCAGCAGAGTGTTATGGCGATTGCCGCGCGCCAGACGCTCGCGGGCATTGTCCTCTGAAATGCCGTCGCGCTTGGCCACCAACGGCACTTGCTGGGTGACGATATCGGTCTCCACATAGCCCGGGCAAAGCGCGTTGAAGGTGATGTCGGAGCGCAGGTATTCCTCTGACAATCCGCGCATCAGACCGACCATGCCATGTTTGGAGGCGGTATAAGGAATAGCGCCGCGCAGGCCGCGCACGCCCGCGATGGAGGAGACGAAAATCATCCGGCCCCACGCGTCGGGTTCCAGAGTTTCTAAGGCAGCTTGCGCGGTCAGAAACGCGCCGTCGAGATTGGTGCTGAGTACGCGCCGCCAATCCTCAAGCGAGGTCTCGCCAAACCGCCCGCCTTCCGCGATGCCTGCATTGATGACGCAGATATCAACCGCGCCGCGTGCCTCTGCCGCCGCTTTGATGCCGCCGCGCACCGACGCCTCATCGCGGACATCCATCACCAGCGGATGAAAATCCGGGCCTGCGCCCTTGAGCACTTCTTCGCGCCGTCCGGTGATTGTCACCTCTGCGCCCGCGCCGCGAAGCGCTTGCGCAATCGCCAAGCCGATCCCTGTGCCGCCGCCCGTGACCAATGCGTGTTTGCCCGATAGCTCCATCACGTCCTCCTCAATTGTCATCATCCGTTAACGCTAACTCTATTTCTAAAGTCGATCCGCGTCGAAAGGTATACCTAGGAATACATCTAGCTGCGACTTGTGGTTCGCCAAAACCGACGATAAGCACATAAGACGACGGGATGGAATTTATTCAAAGATAGGGAACCCAACATGAAAATCGGGGCACCGAAAGAGACATTTGCGGGCGAAGCGCGCGTCGCGATGACGCCGGAAAGCGCATTGCTGATCCAAAAGCTGGGCCATGAGTGCATGATCGAGACCGGCGCAGGTGCGGCGGCTGGCTTTTCCGACAAGGCCTATAAAGACGCGGGCGTCGAGGTGGTCAAGACCGCAGCCGCGCTTTGGAAAGGTGCCGATGTCGTGGCCAAAGTCCGCCAGCCAAGTGCGGCTGAAGCCAAGAAGATGCGCAAGGATCAATTGCTGATCTCGTTCTTTAACCCGGCGGCCAATGAGAAAATGATGGAGGGTGCTGCCAAAGCAGGCGCCAGCGTCATCGCGATGGAGATGGTGCCCCGCATCAGCCGCGCGCAGAAGATGGACGCGCTGAGCTCGATGGCCAATATCGCGGGCTACCGTGCCGTGATCGAGGCTGGCAACAATTTTGGCC
>CAZCEW010000195.1:0-2617 GCA_964497775.1 uncultured Rhodobacterales bacterium | reverse complement strand
TTGCGGCACATCTTCTCGATCCGGCCTTGGCTGACATGCGGAAAATGCCGCCGGAACCAGCGATCAAGGCGTTGTTCGGCTTCGTCTTTGCCCACTTCCAATGTTTGCACGCGGCTCATGCGAAAACTCCGCGTGCAATCATGACGCCCGCAATGAGCCCCGCAATCGACAAGACAACAGACGCCAAAACATACATCCCAGCCGCCCCGGTCTGGCCGCGTTCAAACAAAGTGTATGCCTCCAGCGAGAAGGCTGAAAACGTGGTGAACCCGCCCAAAATACCGGTCATCACGAAGGGCGATAAATGCGTCATCCCGCGCTGCGCCGCATAGACCACGAAGACCCCCATCAGAAAGCTGCCAAGGATATTGACACTGAGGATCGCATAGGGAAATCCCGGCCCCGTCAGGCGTAAAACGCCAAGCCCGGCGAGAAACCGCAGCGCGGCTCCGAGTGCGCCGCCGAGGGCTACTTGTAAAGTGGTCCAGATCATCGCCGCTATCTCTGCCCTGCGCCCGCGAGAGTCAAGTTTGCCGCTTGCCGCGCAGCTTGGCAAAATAATCGAGCCGCTTTTTCAACTCGCGCTCATAGCCACGCTCGACCGGCAAATAATAGACGCCACGCTTCATGCCTTCGGGGAAATAATTCTGCCCTGAAAACCCGTCTTCGGCATCATGGTCATAGGCGTAGCCATCGCCGTAGCCTTGATCCTTCATCAAGCCCGTGGGCGCATTCAGGATATGTTTGGGCGGAGGCTCGGAGCCTGTTTTCTTGGCTGCCGCCATCGCCCCCTTATAGGCCACGTAGGAGGCGTTCGATTTCGGAGCGAGCGCGATATAAGTGACGGCCTCCGCCAATGCCAATTCACCTTCGGGGCTGCCGAGACGTTCGTAGATTTCCCATGCATCCAGACAAACCCGATGCGCATGCGTGTCGGCCAGACCGATATCCTCGACCGCCATCCGCGTGATCCGGCGCGCCAGATAGCGCGGGTCTTCGCCGCCTGTCAGCATCCGCGCAAACCAATAAAGTGCGGCATCCGGATCAGAGCCGCGCACGGATTTATGCAGCGCGGAGATCAGGTTGTAGTGGCTGTCGCCCGATTTGTCATATTGCGCCGCACGCCGCATCAGCCGCTTGCCCAAGGCTTGCGGGTCGAGCTTTTCATCCGCGTTCCAGGCCGAAACCTGTTCAATCAGATTGAGCAGTGCGCGCCCGTCGCCATCGGCCATTTCCAACAACGCCGCACGGGCCTCGGGCGTCAAAGGCAAAGGCTTGCCCAGGTCTTTTTCCGCCCGCTGCGCCAGCCGCTCCAGATCAGCGAGGCTAAGGCGCTCCAACACCAAAACCTGCGCGCGCGACATCAAGGCTGCGTTCAGCTCAAAAGACGGGTTTTCCGTCGTAGCTCCAACCAAAAGGATCGTGCCATCTTCCATATGAGGCAAAAAGCCGTCCTGCTGCGCCTTGTTGAAGCGGTGGATTTCGTCAACGAACAACAACGTCCCCTGCCCGTTCTGCGCACGGATTTTCGCGGCCTCAAAGACCCTCTTCAAATCCTGCACACCGGTAAAAATCGCGCTGATCTGCACGAAATGCAGATCGCTTTCATCCGCCAAGAGCCGCGCAATCGTGGTCTTGCCCACACCGGGCGGCCCCCAAAACACAATCGAGCCGAGCGAGCCATTGGCCAGCATCACGCCGAGCGGGCTTTCAGGGCCCAGCACTTGCTCCTGACCAATCACATCGCCAAGCGATTTGGGCCGCAGCCTGTCGGCCAAGGGTTGGGTCTTTGCGGGTTTGGCAGCGCCAGTGTCAAACAGATCGGCCATGGCCCCGAAGCTACGCCTCAGCTCGCGGGTTGAAAAGCGCTAGTGCAGCTGCGTGCCGAAATCGATCCAGACGGCCTGATAATCCACCCCGCCCATTTCCATTGTGCGACCCGCCGCTTCCATATCGAGCTTGCAGCGCCCCGCCCAACGGTTCCAATTCGACGGCAGCAAGGCGATCATTCGCCCGATCCCTTCATGGCGAGTGGTGCGCAGCATCTCCAGCACCAGTTTCATACGCACTTTCTGGCGCAAGGCGGCTGGCAAGTCAGCCATCATAAACCCGCGCGTGACCTCCCATGTCGCTTCATCTTCGGGGGCAGTGTCATACAGCAGATCTTGCGGGATATGTTCGAGCAACCCGTTTTGCGCGTCGCGGATCATGTAGGAGTAAATCCCGCAGCGCGCGATCGTTGGCGTCAGGCGCACGCCGGCCAAAACGCGGCCCGCATCATGGACCGCCAGCCAGCGCGATTGCGGGGTATCATATTGATCATATTCCATGCCCATCGTCTGTGGCAGATCCCACTTCCTGCGAAGAATGAAGCTGTCACGTCTGGCACGTAGGATATTCGCAAACAGCTCGCCATGTTGGTGCAGATTGGCAAATGAAAGAGCGGTCGATTGCATAGGTCCTCCAAATATAGAATTGGTTAAAAATGTTGGGCGGATTGGTGTGATTGGGCAGCAGGTTAATAATTTGTCCGGCAATATGTGGTCGGTTGAAAAATCTGGCACATTTTGTGGTCATCCCTAGACCTAGGGGACAAAATGTTAACAAATTCTAAACA
>CAZCEW010000194.1:0-2783 GCA_964497775.1 uncultured Rhodobacterales bacterium | reverse complement strand
CGCGCGACGGAAGATCTCGACCTCGGACCGCTGGTTGAGACCCACATGACGCGCTGCATTTCATGTACACGATGCGTGCGGTTCACCACCGAAGTCGCAGGTATCCACCAGATGGGCCAGACGGGCCGTGGCGAAGATGCGGAGATCACCTCCTATCTGGGTGAGACGCTCGACAGCAATCTGCAAGGCAACATCATTGATCTTTGCCCCGTTGGCGCGCTGGTCTCGAAACCCTACGCTTTCACCGCGCGGCCTTGGGAGCTGTCCAAGACCGAGAGCATCGATGTGATGGATGCGCTTGGGTCCAACATCCGTGTGGACACCAAAGGCCGCGAAGTCATGCGCTTCTTGCCACGCAATCATGATGGCGTGAACGAGGAATGGATTTCCGACAAAACGCGCTTCGTGTGGGACGGTCTGCGCCGTCAGCGCCTTGATACGCCCTATATCCGCGAAGGCGGCAAGCTGCGCAAAGCCAGCTGGCCCGAGGCGCTGAGTGCCGCTGCAGCGGCGATGAAAGGCAAGACGCTGGCCGGTCTCGTGGGTGATCTGGCCCCCGTTGAAGCAGCTTTCGCGCTCAAGCACCTGGTTGAAGGCCAAGGCGGCGTCGTTGAATGCCGCACGGATGGCGCGAAACTGCCTGCGGGCAACCGCTCTGGCTATGTTGGCACGGCCAGTATCGAGGATATCGATCAGGCCAAATACGTCATGCTGATCGGCACCAACCCTGCGCTTGAAGCGCCGGTGTTGAACGCACGGTTGCGCAAAGCATGGACGCAAGGCTGCAACATTGACGTCATCGGGCAAGCCGTTGATTTGACATATGAATACAATCACAAAGGCACGGATCGCGCGGCGTTGGATAAGATCCTCGCGACCAAGCCTGCCAAGGCAATTGTCGACGAGCCATCTATCGTGATCCTTGGCCAAGGCGCGCTGAGCGAGGCCGATGGCGAGGCGGTTTTGGCTGCTGCGATGGCGATCTGTGAGGCCTCAAAATCGAAGCTCTTGATCTTGCACTCTGCTGCGGGCCGCGTCGGCGCGATGGATGCGGGCTGCACGGCACCGAATGGCATGAACAGCCTCAAGGATGCCAAGGTGGTTTACAATCTGGGTGCCGACGAAGTCGATATCGCGGACGGCCCGTTCGTAATTTACCAAGGCAGCCACGGCGATCGCGGTGCGCATCGCGCCGATATTATCCTGCCCGCCGCCGCCTACACGGAAGAACAGGGGCTTTTCGTCAACACCGAAGGTCGCCCTCAACTGGCGCTGCGCGCGTCATTCCCTCCGGGTGAGGCGAAAGAAAACTGGGCCATTCTGCGCGCGCTTTCCGCTGAGATGGACGCCACGCAACCTTGGGACAGCCTTGCCGCCTTGCGCCAAGCGCTTGTGACGGAAGTTCCGCATCTGGCGATGATCGATCAAGTGCCCGAAAATGAATGGCAGGCGCTCAAGCCCAAGAAGCTAGGCAAAGCCGCGTTCCGCAATGCGGTGGCGGATTTCTACCTGACCAACCCGATTGCCCGCGCGTCCGAGTTGATGGCGGAGCTCTCTGCCGGGGCCAAATCCCGCAAGAACGCAAAGATCGCGGCGGAGTAAGTGAGCCGCGCGCCACATATCGTCACTGTGTCTCTGGCCTTGGTCGGAGTGTCGGCCTGCACGCCGCAAGGCGCCGCGCAAGGCGATTTCGCACCTGAATATCTGGGCGTTCAGACCTCGAAGCTCGACAATGAGCTGGTCAAATTCGACGTCAAAATGCAAGGCGCGCGCAGCAATGATGACGTTACCGCCTATTCGCGATGTGCCGCCGCACAATACGCGCTGATCCGGGGCTTTGGTTTTGCGCGTCATCTGCGCACAAATGTCACTCAAGAGGGTGGCGTTTGGCAGGCAGATGCGGTTTACACCATCTCGGCTGCCTTGCCGCGTGGCCTACAAACAATCGACGCCGAAGTGGTGGTCGCAGACTGTTCCGAGAACAGCATACCGACAGTATGAGGATACATGGCTGAGTTTCTGACAACTGGACCCGGAATTGCACTGATAATCGTCGTGCAATGCCTGGCTGTGATCGCCTTCGTGATGATCTCATTGCTGTTTCTGGTCTATGGCGACCGCAAGATCTGGGCCGCCGTGCAAATGCGTCGCGGCCCCAATGTGGTTGGCGTTTGGGGCTTGCTTCAAACCGTGGCTGACGCGCTAAAATATGTGGTCAAAGAGATCGTAATTCCCGCCGGTGCGGACAAGGCCGTGTTCATTCTGGCCCCGATGCTGGCCTTCGTTCTGGCGATGATTTCTTGGGCCGTGATCCCGTTTTCCGACACTTGGGTGCTGGCTGATATCAACGTGGCGATCCTTTATGTCTTCGCGATTGGCTCGCTAGAGGTCTACGGCGTGATTATGGGCGGCTGGGCCTCGAACTCGAAATATCCGTTTCTGGGGTCCTTGCGCTCTGCGGCGCAGATGATCTCTTATGAGGTGTCCATCGGTCTGATCATCATCGGTGTCGTCTTATCGACGGGGTCTTTGAACTTCGGCGATATCGTGCGGGCGCAGGATGGCGATTATGGCCTGTTCAACTGGTACTGGCTGCCGCATCTGCCGATGGTCTTCTTGTTCTTCATCTCAGCGCTGGCTGAAACCAACCGCCCGCCATTCGATCTGCCCGAAGCGGAATCAGAGCTCGTCGCGGGCTATCAGGTGGAGTACTCCTCAACCCCGTTCCTGCTGTTCATGGCCGGCGAATACATCGCCATCTTCCTGATGTGCGCGCTGATCAC
>CAZCEW010000193.1:0-2793 GCA_964497775.1 uncultured Rhodobacterales bacterium | reverse complement strand
CGCGGCCCGGTGTTGATCTGGCATGGGGGGCCAATGCGCTTTACGGCCATTTCGGGATCGAGCTGACAGGCGCCAATGGCGGTGTCGTGCGCGTGGATGACATTGAGATCGAGGATATCACTTCGGCCTTTTTGCGCACGATGATGGATTGGGTCGATGTGAAAGATCACGGCGCTATCGGTGATGGGGTCACGGATAACGTCGCCGCTTTTGAGGCCGCGGATGCGGCGGCGCAGGCTTCGGGGCGCTCGGTTTTGGTGTCAGACGGGACCTATGCGCTGGGCGACAATGTCAGCTTTGAGGCCCGCGTGCGGTTTCAAGGCACGCTGAGCATGTCGGCGGCGCATCATTTGCTGTTGCGCGAGAACTTCAATCTCAGCAGTTATATCGATGCTTTTGGCTCGGAAGAGCTGGGCTTTGCCAAAGCGTTTCAAGCGCTGGTCAAAGGCGGGGATCACGAAAGCCTTGATCTGGGCGGGCGCACGTTGGAGCTGTCGGGCCCTTTGGATATGCGCAGTTTCGTGCCTGATGAGGACACGTTGACGGGGCGCCGGATTATCAAGAACGGCAAGTTCACCGCCACGCCCAATTCGGCTTGGGACACGGAAACCAGCTCTTCGCAAGGGACGTATGACGTCTCGAACCCCTATCAGCTGAGCGGGGTTGGCAACGTCGCCAATGTCGATGTCGGCGCGCGGGTTTTGGGCAGTGGCGTTGGCCGCGAGGTTTATGTGTTGTCCAAAAATGTCGGCGCGCAAACGCTGGAGCTAAGCAATCCTTTATTCGACGCGGTCGGCACGCAGAATTACAGCTTCGCGCGGTATAAATATCTGCTCGATTTCAGCGGCTTTGAATCGATCTCGCGGCTGGGGCTGACGAGCCTGAACCTTGAATGCTCTGGCGAGGCGAGCGCTGTGATGTTGTCGAAGCAAGGGCTGATCTGGCATTTCCGCGATTGCGATTTCAACCGTCCGAAAGACCGCGGCATCACTTCGATTGGCAAAGCCTGTCAGGGGATGTTGATTGATCGCTGTCAGTTCATCTCTAACGAGCAGAGTCTCAAGGCGCAGGATCGCAGCTCTATCGGGTTCAACGTCAATGCCAATGACGCCAAGATCCGCAACAACCGCGCCGTGCGGTTTGCGCATTTCGCGGTGGTCAATGGCGCGGGTCATATGGTGCAGGGCAATCACTGGTTCCAAGGTGACAACGAGGTTGACGGCATGCGCCAAGCGGGGTTGGTGCTGACGAATACCTCGTCCAAATCGGTGATCAACGGCAATTATGTCGACAATAACTTCATCGAATGGACCAATGAGCATGACGCCGAGCCCGATCACTCTAACGAGTTCAGCTTCGGCTCGCTGTCGATTGTCGGCAATATCTTTACCGCCAAACGCGTGGGGTCGTGGTTTCGCTATATCGTCATCAAGCCCTGCGGGCCGAACCATTTCATCAATGGGCTGAATGTCTCGGGCAATACGTTTCGCATCGTCGATGGCTCGATTGACCGGGTTGAGAAGCTTGATGACAGCATCGCGGGGCTGGATTTCTCGCGGATGCGCAATATCAATTGGGCCGATAACACGTACCATTCCATCGATCAGTGGACGGCGAGCCCGGTAATGCTGGACTTCTCGGAAGCCACGCCCGCCTCGACATGGGATTGCGATTTCTCCGACTGGCTGCCCTTTGGCGGACGCGCGCGCAATGTCTCGGCGGTGATGGCGGAAGGCCCGCTTCGCAATGGCGCCAATGCGATCAGCTTTGCGGTGCCGTATTGTCAGCCGGAACAAGGCTCGGGCGGGGGGCAGGTAAATCTGATCTGGCCCCAGCCCGTGCGCGGCAAGGTTAATGTCACGGCGCGGGTCGATAGCACGACGTAAAAACCAACTCAGCCAAGACAAGGCGCCGCATATCCCGTGCGGCGCCTTTTTCGTGCGATCATGATATAGATCAAGGCGATTTCTCGGGCGCTCAGGCACTGTCAGGGGGAAAGGAGAACTGCGATGTATAACAATATACTCGTCCCCGTCATTTTTGATGAAGCGCACCGTCCGGATAAATCCTTCGCCGTTGCCAAAGCCATTCAAGCGGAGGGTGGCAAGATCACCTTGCTGCATGTCTTCGAGGAGTTGCCAAGCTACGCGACCCAGTACCTGCCCCAAGATCATATGGACAGTGCTTTGGGGGAGATCAAAGGCCGGCTCAAGTCGATGGCGGATGGCATTCCAAATTGCAGCATAGAGGTCGTTCACGGCCATTCGGCGCGATCTATTTTGGACTATGCCGAAGGGAACGGCGTCGATTGCATCATTGTCGCCTCGCATAAACCCGGTGTTCAGGATTACTTCCTGGGCGGTACTGCCGCGCGCGTCGTGCGATATGCGCAATGTGCGGTGCATGTGGTGCGGTGACGCCGTAGGTATGATATCTGACAAGAATGTTATCTGCGCGGGCCGACATAGATGTCGCACCCCGTAGAATTGCGACACCAGTCGCCCCATATATTGGGTACAGTAATTCTTGGAGGAGACCGAAGACATGAAATGCCCAATTGACGGAGAAACCCTGGTGATCAGTGATCGCAACGGGATCGAGATCGACTATTGCCCAACCTGCCGAGGCGTCTGGCTGGACCGCGGTGAATTGGACAAAATCATCGAACGCTCCGCCGCCGCCGCGCCTGTGCCGCAGCAAGAATATGAAAGCTTCGGACGCAAGTCGAAGAAGGACAAAAAGAAAGAAGGGCTTGGTGGGATGCTCGGGGATATCTTTGATTTTTGAGGGGGG
>CAZCEW010000192.1:0-2852 GCA_964497775.1 uncultured Rhodobacterales bacterium | reverse complement strand
GTGGTGAAATACGGGATCTTGTCGTAGAGCGCGATGGAGCGGATTTCTCGGCTGTCTTCGACCGCTTGTGCGCCCTCGGTGGTGTTGAACACGAGGCTGATCAACCCGTCTTTCATCTGGTCCACGACGGACGGGCGGCCTTCATAGACCTTATTGACCACTTCAACCTCAAGTCCTTGATCTTGAAGCCATTTCGCAGTACCGCGTGTCGCCAGAAGCGTGTGGCCGAGGCTTGCCACGGCGCGCGCGGCCTCGATCATCACAGGCGTCTTGTCGGCGTCGCGGATCGAGATGAAGACTTTGCCTTCTCCACCCTCGGGCAGCTCGGTTCCCGCGCCCATCTGCGCCTTTAGGAAGGCGCGGTGGAAGTTCTTGTCGGACCCCATAACCTCACCGGTAGAGCGCATCTCAGGGCCCAAAATCGTGTCCACACCGGGGAAGCGGGCGAAGGGCAAGACGGCCTCTTTGACGGCGAAAGTGTCAATCATCGGATCGACCAGATCGAAGTCGGCCAACTTTGCACCCGCCATCACTTGCGCGGCAATCGCGGCGATGGGAGAGCCCACGGCTTTCGCCACAAAAGGCACCGTGCGAGAGGCGCGGGGGTTGACCTCGATCAGGAAGATCTCGTCGCCTTTGACTGCAAATTGCACGTTCATCAGCCCCACGACTTTGAGCGCACGCGCCAAGCTTTCGGTCTGGCGGCGGATCTCGGCGATGATCTCCGTCGAAAGCGAGTATGGCGGCAAGGAGCACGCGCTGTCGCCCGAATGCACGCCCGCTTCTTCGATATGTTGCATGATGCCAGAGACATGCACATCGGTGCCGTCCGCCAAAGCGTCCACGTCCAGCTCGACCGCACCGGCGAGATAGCTGTCGAGCAGCACGGGGCTGTCGCCTGACACGACCACAGCCTCCGAGATATAGCGTTCTAACTGCGCCTGATCGCGCACGATTTCCATCGCCCGACCGCCCAAAACATAAGAGGGCCGGATGACCAGCGGGAAGCCGATGAGGGCTGCTTTCTCGAACGCCTCCTCGTCAGAATGGGCCAGCGCATTATGCGGCTGTTTGAGCCCTAAAGACTGCACAAGCTGTTGAAAACGCTCCCGATCTTCGGCCAGATCAATTGCGTCAGGTGTGGTCCCAAGGATCGGGATGCCCTCATCGCTCAGCGCTTGCGCGATCTTCAAAGGTGTCTGCCCGCCGAACTGAACGATGACACCATGCAGCGTGCCTTGCTCTTGCTCGACGCGCAAAATTTCCATCACATGCTCGAAAGTCAAAGGCTCGAAATAGAGCCTGTCGGACGTGTCATAATCCGTGCTCACCGTCTCGGGGTTGCAGTTGATCATGATCGTCTCATAGCCCGCTTTCGTCAAAGCGTAGCAGGCATGGACGCAGCAATAATCGAACTCGATCCCTTGACCGATCCGGTTCGGACCACCACCCAGAATGACGACCTTTTTGGCGTCTGTGGGCCGTGCTTCGCATTCGACATCGCCCATCATCGGCGCCTCATAGGTCGAATACATATAGGGCGTTTGCGCCTCAAACTCGGCGGCACAGGTGTCGATGCGCTTGAAGCAGGCGACAACGCCAAGACCCGTGCGCGCTTTGCGGACTTTCGCCTCAGTGCCGCCCGTCAGTTTCGCCAAACGTGCATCCGTAAAGCCCAACATTTTCAACGCGCGCAGCCCGTCTTCATCTTGGGGAAGCCCGTCGCGCGCGACATCGGCCTCAGCGGCGATGATCTCGCGGATGCGGGCCAGAAACCACGGATCAAACCGCGTGATTTCGTTGATCTCGTCATCGGTGAAGCCAAACCGCATCGCATGCGCAATCACACGCAATCGGTCGGGCGTCTGCTTGGCCAATTCGCGCGTCAGTGTCTTGTCTATCGCGTCCTGAGCGGTCGCATCACGGCCCACAACAATGCGGCTTATGCCGTCTTTCGGGCCGCCCCATGTCACAGCATCAATGCCCGGCATGCCGTCAATCTCGACCTCGTCAAATCCGGTCAGGCCGGTCTCCATCGAGGCCAGCGCCTTTTGCATGCTCTCATGGATCGTACGCCCAATCGACATGGCCTCGCCCACTGATTTCATCGCCGTCGTCAGATAAGGCTCAGAGCCCGGGAATTTCTCAAACGCGAAACGCGGGATTTTGGTGACAACATAATCAATCGTCGGCTCAAAGGAGGCGGGCGTGACGCGAGTGATGTCATTGTCCAACTCATCGAGCGTATAGCCCACAGCTAGTTTTGCGGCGATCTTGGCAATCGGAAAGCCGGTGGCCTTGGAGGCCAAAGCCGAGGAGCGCGAAACGCGCGGGTTCATCTCGATCACCACCATCCGGCCATCGGCAGGGTTCACGGCCCATTGCACGTTGGACCCACCCGTCTCGACGCCAATCTCGCGCAACACCGCAATCGAGTGGTTGCGCATGATCTGGTATTCTTTGTCCGTTAACGTCAACGCAGGCGCGACGGTGATGCTGTCGCCAGTATGCACGCCCATCGGGTCGACGTTTTCGATGGCACAGACAATGATCGCATTGTCGGCATGGTCGCGCACGACCTCCATCTCGTATTCTTTCCAACCCAAGAGCGACTCGTCGATCAGGATCTGACCCACGGGCGAGGCATCCAGGCCGGTCTTGCAAAAATGCTCATAATCATCGCGGTTATAGGCCACGCCGCCGCCCGTGCCGCCCAGCGTGAAAGCAGGCCGAATGATCGCGGGCAGGCCGACATAATCAATCGCGTCCATGCATTCTTCCATCGTGTTGGCGATGATGGCTTTCGGGTTTTCAATATCCAGACGGTCCATCGCCTCGCGAAACAGCTTGCG
>CAZCEW010000191.1:0-3078 GCA_964497775.1 uncultured Rhodobacterales bacterium | reverse complement strand
AACATCAACAAGGCGAGCAGATAGCGCATGGGCTTTATCTAGGTTGGTCGTGTAAAGATTTCATCACGGATTTAGTTGAACCTTACGTCATAAATAAGGCCTGCCCCATGTCGAAGCCACCCCGTATCGCCGCACGTGCCGTCATTGTGAAGGATGCGCGATTGCTTTTGGTCAATGCCTATGGCGGCGGGCGGTCGGATTTGTGGTGCGCACCGGGCGGCGGGGTGGAGCCGCATGCCTCCCTGCCCGACAATCTGGCGCGCGAGGTTTATGAGGAAACCGGCCTGCGCATTGAGGTTGGCGCGCCATGTCTGGTCAATGAGTTTCATGCGCCTGAGCGCCAGTACCATCAGATCGAAGTGTTCTTTCGCTGCGAGATCACCTCCGGCCAATTGGACGAGGCTTGGCAAGATCCCGAACAGGTTGTGACGGCGCGGCGCTACTTCTCGGCGGCGGAATTAGAGGGCATTCGGCTGCGCCCAGCCAGCCTTCCGCGCGTGGCTTTTGATGGCGGTAAATCGCTACTTTATGACCCGCTTGAGTTGATTGTTGGATAGCGACTGTTGACAAGGCCTGCCCTCAGACCACATGTATCCCCGCCAGAGCAGTCGCTATATTTAAGAGGTAATACATGCCCGTAGTCGTCGTCGAGTCGCCCGCTAAGGCCAAGACAATAAACAAATATCTCGGATCCGACTACACCGTTTTAGCGTCCTATGGACATGTGCGTGACCTGCCTCCGAAGGATGGCTCGGTCGATCCTGAGAACGGATTCGACATGTTGTGGGAGGTCGGTTCCGACAGCAAAAAGCATGTCAAAGCGATTGCCGATGCGCTGAAAGATGACAACGCATTGATCCTCGCAACGGACCCTGACCGCGAGGGCGAAGCGATCTCGTGGCATCTCGAAGAGACGCTGCGCAAGCGCAAGGTGTTGAAGAAGGACACGCCTGTTTCGCGCGTCGTGTTTAACGCCATTACCAAGGCGGCCGTGACGGAGGCGATGAAGAACCCGCGCGAGGTGGATCAGCCGCTGGTCGATGCCTATCTGGCGCGGCGCGCTTTGGATTATCTGGTGGGCTTCAAGCTCAGCCCCGTTTTGTGGCGCCGCCTGCCCGGTGCGAAATCGGCGGGTCGTGTGCAGTCAGTGTGCTTGCGTCTCATCGTTGAGCGCGAGATGGAGATCGAGAAGTTCAACGCGCAGGAATACTGGTCGGTCAAAGCGATGCTTTCGACCCCGCGCGGCAAGGATTTTGAAGCGCGCCTGACGGTTTTGGGCGGCGAGAAGCTTGAGAAGTTCTCAATAGAAAATGAAACCGCCGCCGAGCTGGCCGTGCAGGCCATCAGCTCTCGCGATCTGTCGGTCAAATCGGTGGAGGCCAAGCCCGGCACGCGCAATCCGTCAGCACCCTTTATGACCTCGACCCTGCAACAAGAGGCCAGCCGCAAGTTTGGTATGGGCGCGCGCCAGACGATGTCGAACGCGCAAAGGCTCTATGAGGCGGGCCACATTACTTATATGCGAACTGACGGGATCGACATGGCACCCGAGGCCGTGCATGCCGCGCGCGATGCGATCAAGTCGAAATTTGGCGATGAATACGTCCCCGCCGATCCGCGCATGTACAAAAACAAGGCCAAGAACGCGCAAGAGGCGCATGAATGTATCCGGCCCACCGATATGATGATGGATGCCGAGAGCCTGAAAATCTCTGACAGTGATCAGCGCAAGGTTTATGACCTGATTTATAAGCGCACGATTGCGTCGCAGATGGAGGCCGCGAAGTTCGAGCGCACCACCGTCGATATTGGCAGCGATGACGGCCAGGTTGTGCTGCGCGCCAATGGCCAAGTGGTGCTGTTTGATGGCTTCATGCGCGTCTATGAGGAAGGCCGCGACGATGATGCGGTCGTCGATGATGATGACAAGCGCTTGCCGCAGATCGCCGAAGGGGAGGCCACCGATAAGCGCACGGTCACGCCCGAGCAGCATTTCACCCAGCCGCCGCCTCGCTACACCGAGGCCACTTTGGTCAAACGGATGGAAGAGCTGGGCATCGGGCGGCCTTCGACCTATGCGTCGATTGTGACGACAATTCAGGATCGCGACTACGTCCGCAAAGAGAAAAACCGTCTGATCCCCGAGGATAAAGGCCGGTTGGTCACGATCTTCCTGAGTAATTTCTTCCGCAAATATGTGGGCTATGAGTTCACCGCGAATTTGGAAGAAGAGCTCGACGATGTCTCGGCCGGAGATCGCAATTACAAAAACGTGCTGGATCGTTTCTGGTCGGATTTCTCGGTGGCAATTGCCGAGGCGATGGATTTGTCGATCACCGAAGTGCTTGAGAAGATCAATGACGTGTTGGCTCCGCATTTGTTCCCGCCTAACGCCGAAGGCACCGATCCGCGGATTTGCCCCAATTGCGGCAATGGCCGGTTGAGCATGCGCACCGCGCGCTCGGGTGGTGCGTTTATTGGCTGCTCGAACTATCCTGAATGTCGCTACACACGCGCCTTTGGCCCGCCCGGCGCCGAAGATGACGGCGCGATCCCGCCTGAGGGTAAACTGTTGGGCGAGGATGAGGGCGATAAGATCTGGATCCATAAGGGCCGCTTTGGACCCTATGCGCAACGGGGCGAAGTGTCAGACGACAACAAGAAGCCGCCGCGCCAATCGATCCCGAAAGAATGGCGCCCTGAAGAGGTGGAGCTGGAAACCGCGCTGAAGCTGTTGTCTTTGCCGCGCCTGATCGGGCCTCACCCCGAGGATGGCGTCAATGTCTGGTCGAATATCGGGCGTTATGGCCCCTACCTGAAACATGCCGAAAGCACATCCGAGCGCGGTGGCACCAATGCCAATCTTGAGAGTCTTGATGAGGTTTTCACGGTCGGCATGAACCGCGCCGTGCAGCTTTTGGCCGAGAAGGTTGCCTCGCGCGGTGGGCGTGGGGCTGCGGCCAAAGCGATCCGCGAGTTGGGCGAGCATCCCGACGAGGGCGGACAGGTCTCGATCATGGACGGCAAATACGGGCCATATGTGAAATGGGAGAAGGTCAATGCGACCATCCCCAAGAC
>CAZCEW010000190.1:0-3122 GCA_964497775.1 uncultured Rhodobacterales bacterium | reverse complement strand
GCCGAGCATGGCGATACGATTGACCGTGCCGCGATCATCTATGCCTCTGTTGGGCTGATCGTCTTGGGCGCTTTCATTTGGGTCGAGGCGCGCAGCCCCTACCCGATGATGCCGCTGGGCCTATTTTCGAACCTTCGTTTTTCAGCCGCAAATATCGTGGCCTTCTTCGTCTATTTCGCTTTCTCCGCCATTTCCTTCTATCTGCCCATGGCCGTCATCGGCGGCTGGGGCGTGACCGAGATCGAAACCGCCGCGGCCTTCGCGCCCTTGTCGATTTTCATCGCCCTTTTGTCGGGGCGCTCAGGCAGGCTCGCTGCAACCTACGGGCCTGCGCCTTTGCTGGTTTCTGGCGCGCTGGTCTTGGCGGCGGGCTATGCGGCTTTGGCTCTGGTTGTGCCCAGGCAAAATTTCTGGGGCGCGGTGATGCCTGCGATGTGTTTGCAAGGCATTGGCATGGGCTTAATAATCGCGCCTATGTCGACGGCAGTGATGGGTGCTGTCGCCAACCGCGAAACCGGCATCGCATCGGGGATCAACAACGCGGTCACGCGGATGGCAGGGCTGATTGCGGTGGCCGCGATGGGCAGTGTGGCAGCGGTTGGCTATCAACGCAGCTCAGGGCCTGACAGTTTCGGCGCGCTGGCCTCCGACAATGCCGCCCATGTTTTGGCCAGCAATGCGGCTTTCACAACTGTCGCTTGGGTTGCGTGCGGATGTAGCCTGATGGCCGCTCTCGCTGCTTTCGTCACTCGCTCGAAAGAGCGCTAGTCTTCCGCATTCGCCTCGGCGCGGCTTTTGCCCGACACATCCATCGCCAGCGTGGCCCCCATCAACCCGTCCAGATCGCCGTCCAGCACGCCTTTGGTATCCGAGGTCTCAAAGCTGGTGCGCAGGTCCTTGACCATCTGATAGGGCTGCAAAACATAAGACCGGATCTGGTTGCCCCAGCCCGCATCACCTTTACTTTCATGCGCCTCGTTGATCGCGGCGTTTCGGCGGTCCAACTCCATCTGATAGAGCCGCGACTTCAGCGCTTTCATCGCGATATCGCGGTTTTGGTGCTGTGACTTCTCGGAGCTGGTCACAACAATGCCTGTCGGCTCATGCGTGATCCGAACGGCAGAGTCTGTGGTGTTGACGTGCTGCCCGCCTGCGCCAGAGGAGCGATAGGTATCAATGCGAATATCACTTGGGTTCACGTCGATCTCGATATTGTCGTCGACGACCGGATAGACCCAGACGGAGCTGAAAGACGTGTGCCGCTTGGCGGCGGAATCAAAGGGCGAGATACGCACCAAACGGTGCACGCCAGACTCCGATTTCAGCCAGCCATAAGCGTTATGCCCGCTGATTTTGTAGGCGGCAGATTTGATCCCCGCCTCATCGCCTGACGACATCGATTGCAGCTCGACCTTATAGCCCTTCTTCTCGGCCCAACGCACATACATGCGCGCCAGCATTGAAGCCCAGTCGCAGCTTTCGGTGCCGCCCGCGCCTGCGTTGATCTCGAGGAATGTATCATTCGCATCCGCTTCGCCGTTAAGCAGCGCCTCAAGCTCTTTTTGCGCGGCCTTGTCGACGAGCGCTATCAGCGACGCCTCGGACTCGGCCACGATATCGGCGTCCTCCTCCATCTCTCCCAACTCGATCATATCGACCAGATCGGTGAGGTCCTGCTTCATCGACGTATAAGTCTCCATCGCATCGACAAGCGACTGGCGCTCGCGCATCAGCTTTTGCGCGCTCTCAGGGTTGTCCCACAGGTTCGGGTCTTCGACGCGGGCGTTGAACTCTTCCAAGCGATGCTCGGCCGTGTCCCAATCAAGCCGCTGGCGCAGCAACTCAAGGGATTTCTCAATCTGCTCTACGGCATTTTGTGCGTCAGCGCGCATGGGGCAAGGCCTTTGGTCTGTCTGGAATGGTGCAAGCTAGATAGGCGGGAAAGCCGCGCGGGGCAAGCCGCGCTAATAGAGCCCGCCCGAGCTGAGCGTGCCGAAATTCGCGCGCTTCGGGATCACCGCACGCTTGCCTGACGAGGTCGTCACTTCGGTCACCGCCGTCACATCACCTTCGCCACGTTGAAACAGGTTCAGGTTCGACCCCATCCCGAACCCGCCATCAAGGATACCAAGCCCGTAAGACGGCTCTTCGCCGTCGCGGAAATACTCGGCGACGACCCATTCGCCCGAGGCATTGGCCGGCAAAACGCCACCCGTATAGCGGTCGATCTTGACGAAATACCCACCCGGAGGAACATCGAACAAGCCACCCCCATATTTGGCAGTGGCCTTCTTCATGAAGCGGTTAAACACCGGCCCGCATGTCCCGCCGCCAGATGCTTTGCGCCCCAGCGACCGTGGGCGGTCATAGCCGATATAGCAGCCCGCCACGATGTTGGACGTGAAGCCGATGAACCAGACATCCTTGCTGTCATTCGTCGTGCCTGTCTTGCCCGCCGTGGGCACAGACAGCTTCACCGTGCTCGACGCCGTGCCGCGATCTACCACGCCGCGCATCATCGAGGTCAGTTGATAGGCGGTGATTGCATCCATCACCCGCTCGCGGTCTGACATGATCGTGGGCGACACACCTTGGCCCAGATCGGTGACATCGCAATCAAAACACGAGCGCTTATCGTGGCGATACACCGTCTCGCCCCAGCGATCTTGCACGCGGTCAACCAGAGTGGGTTCCACCCGCTCACCGCCATTGGCAAACATCGCATAGGCCGCGACCATCTTATAAAGCGTCGATTCCTGGGAGCCCAAAGCATTGGCCAAGAACGGGTTCATGTCGTCATAAACGCCAAAGCGTTCCGCATAACGCGCGACCGTGTTCATGCCGATCTCTTCGGCCAGACGGATCGTCATCAGGTTCCGTGACCGCTCGATCCCGGTGCGCAAAGGCGACGGCCCGTAGAACTGGTTCGAGGCATTTTTCGGCCGCCACAAACCTTGCGGCGTGTTGATCTCGATCGGGGCATCCACGACGATGGTGTTGGGCGAGAAGCCACTATCGAGAGCGGCGGCATAGACAAACGGCTTGAAGCTTGAGCCCGGCTGGCGCGTGGCTTGCGTGGCGCGGTTAAACACCGAGTCCTGATAGGAGAACCCGCCCTGCAT
>CAZCEW010000189.1:0-3136 GCA_964497775.1 uncultured Rhodobacterales bacterium | reverse complement strand
GCAACTTATCATTGCTCTTGGCATAGTCGTTCACCACTTTCGCGGCGGCGACGGGATCCTCGGAATAGGCGAGAACGGTCATGCCTTTGAGATAGTCCGCAATGCTTGCGCATGGCTTTCCTTCAAGGGCAATTTTGGCGAGCCTGTTCTTGGCGACGCGAACGGACCCACCAGCTTCACGCATTTGCGCGCGCAGGTCCTGCATCTCAGCAACCGTGATCCCTTCGTAATGGCTTACAACCACCACGCCAGAGCTTTCAAAGATCTGACCGAGTTCTTCGACCAGCTTCTCTTTTTGTGCTCTATCCACAGTTTTACTCCAATTACGGCGGGTCTCCCCGCCTATGGGGCCGTTTTACCGGCCCCGGCTCAGTCTACCGGATCACTCCGGCGGTTGGGTCCTTTAAATACGGGACACCCGAACCGCCCGAAGATATGCCCTCGGTCAATCTGGTCTGATCCCGTCTCAGGTAGGAATTACAAGGGCTTAGCACCCTAACCCGCCATCTTGGACGAAACGCAAAAGAGCGCGTGACGAATCTCGCGCTCTAAAGCATGGGGCTAGGTAGTCTGGTATGGGGCAAAAGCCAAGCCCCTAAGGGCTGATTTTCACGAATTCTTTAGAATTTCGCGCGCCCTTAAGCCTGCAACAGCGGCTGGCCGTTCTTGACGTGTCGCCGCAACAGCTCGCGCAGCTCTCCGCCTTTGGGAACAATCCGCGCCGGTTGGCTGGCCGAGTCCAGAAGTTGGGGGAACAGATCGGTGATCTCTGCCAAAGCCTCAGAGCCCACCGCGCGGCGCGCCATAGCGCCAGTCAAAAGCGATTCCGTTGGCGCGCCTTCGGCGAAAATCACCTCGTGGCGGTCAAACAGAATATGGTGGTAGGTCACGGTGATCATGTCATCTGCGTATTCAATTCCGGGCAGACCCACGAGCTTTTTGGCAGGCACCAAAACCTCGCGCGCGCCCGCGACACGGCGTGCAATCGCCGAAGATACCAGCATGCGGTGTTGTTGCGAGACAACCAGATCCCGCTCCGGCATCCCCATCCCCAAAGCGCCCGCTTTGATGCGAATTGGTTGGCTCTTGCCAAACCCCATCCGCACAGTGCTGCCGACCCAGCGGATCTCCTGAAAGCCGTGATCGCGCGTCATAACCTTGTCGCCCGGGACCAGATCTTCCACTGCGACCTGCCCCGATTGCGTGGTGATCAGCGCGCCTGTTGTAAAGCAAGTCACGAAGTTGAAGGTTTCCCGCGTGCCGGTCAGGCCAGAATAGCTATTGCCCACGAGACTATCGAGCGTCAGCGATCTAATCGGGGCCGCTTCCAAAGCCGCCTGATCGGCATTGGCGGAAAATTCCGGCGCCATGTAAGTGTTGCCAGCCGTGTCTTGAAAGATCACGGCCGTGAACGTCGCTGTGGTGCCGTCGATATAGGTGATCGTCGCATTATAGACGGACGTGCCGTCGAAGGTCTGCGCCGGACCGCCATCAAGGGAGAACTGGTCGTTTGAGGCGCTGTTATTCATGTCATAGGCGGTCGCATTGCCGCCGCCAAAGCCGGACCCGGTAGAGGACAGACTTTGCATATTGTTCACAAGCGAATTTCCCGGCCCGCCAAAGGTCAGCCCAACAAGGCTGGCCGCGTTTTCGGCGGTGGTGTTTCCCTCGGTCGGGTCAATGCTGGCGAAATTCCCCAGCGAAATCACGTTAAACGTTGTTGGCATGAGCAGACACACCCTCGCGGGCGCCCTTCTAGGCAGATCGTTAGTACACACAAAGGTCTGCTTCCCGAGCAAACCAAACACGATGCCTGCAGTTCGGCAGACAAGGATTTGTTAACCAAGGAGTGAGGCGGACGACTGCTCGAAAATGGGCTGAATTGTGGCAATTTCGAGAAAAGGGCTTTTCAGTTCCGCAGCGGAACGCGCGGTGTTATGGCACCTTTTCTCAGTATTTTAACTGAAAAAGGCGCGCCGAAATTGGCGCGCCTTTCAAATTGAATTGTGGCCGTGAGTTGCCGAAGAATTAATTCCCCGTCGCGTTATCCACATTGATCGTGACGCTTGGGCCCATTGTGGAGGACACAGCGATCTTCTTCATGTAGCTGCCTTTTGTCCCCGTTGGCTTGGCTTTCGACACGGCACCGATAAAGGCGCGGACGTTTTCGACCAGCTTGGCTTCCGTGAAGGACGCTTTGCCGACGCCTGCATGCACAACACCGGCCTTCTCGACTTTGAACTGCACTTCGCCGCCTTTGGCCGCTTTAACAGCCGCCTCGACATCCATCGTCACTGTGCCCACTTTCGGGTTTGGCATCAGGTTACGAGGACCAAGCACTTTACCCAGACGACCAACGATTGGCATCATATCTGGTGTCGCAATGCAGCGATCAAATTCGATCTTGCCGCCTTGGACGATTTCCATCAGATCCTCGGCGCCAACAATGTCTGCACCCGCCTTCTTGGCTTCTTCCGCCTTCGCGTCGCGCGCGAAAACAGCAACGCGTACGTCCTTGCCAGTGCCGTTTGGCAGCGCCACAACGCCGCGCACCATTTGGTCCGCGTGACGTGGATCAACGCCAAGGTTCATTGCGATCTCGACGGTTTCGTCGAATTTGGCTTTGGCGTTGTTCTTGACCAGAGCAACCGCCTCTTCAACTGTGACGTCGCGCTTGCCTTCAAATTGCGCGCGCGCCGCTGTTGTGCGTTTTCCGTATTTAGCCATTACTTCACCTCGATGCCCATAGAGCGAGCAGAGCCCGCGATGATCAGCATTGCGCCTTCAATATCGTTTGCGTTCAGATCCTTCATCTTCGCTTCTGCGATCTCGCGCAGCTGCTTGGATGTGACAGAGCCTACGATTTCGCGCGAGGGCGTGTTGGCGCCGGATTTCACCTTGGCGGCCTTTTTCAGGAAATACGATGCCGGTGGAGTTTTGATGTCCATCGAGAACGATTTGTCCTGATAATATGTAATCACGGTCGGGCATGGTGCGCCGGGCTCCAGCTCCTGCGTTTTGGCGTTAAACGCCTTACAGAATTCCATGATATTGATGCCGCGTTGACCCAATGCAGGGCCTACGGGGGGCGATGGGTTGGCTTGACCTGCAGGAACCTGCAGCTTCATCGTGCCAG
>CAZCEW010000188.1:0-3209 GCA_964497775.1 uncultured Rhodobacterales bacterium | reverse complement strand
CATGCAGGGGAATTCGCGCGGCTGTTTCCGAAACTCGACCCAAGCGCGCCTGAGGTGGCGGTGAAGGACGCAGCAAAACAGCTTGGTTGCGTGGTGCTTTTGAAAGGCGCCAAGACCTATATCGCGGATACAACTGGCGCGTGCAGTCTTAATGATGCAAGCGGCGCGCGGGCAGCGCCTTGGCTGGCGACGGCGGGCTCTGGCGATGTTTTGGCAGGGCTGATCACCGGGCTTTTGGCACGCGGGCTTGCGCCGATGCAGGCGGCAGAGGCGGGCGCATGGCTGCATGTAGAGGCCGCGCGCGCCTTTGGGCCGGGGCTGATAGCAGAAGACCTGCCGGATATTATCCCACAGGTCCTCCGCCAGGTACGGTCTTGAGTGCGTATTTGATCGAGGGGTCGAGTTCGGCGCGGCAGTGTGCTCCGCGCGCGAGGTTACGCTTTGGCTGAGACGATTTCGACGCCGTCAGCGTAGAAGATTTCTTGCTCGTCGAATTGGAGCGAGTAGGTCATGTGCTCCGCCTTGGTATCGGCTTGCGCGATATGCGTGCCATCGACAAGACGCGCGACGGGGATGATCACGGCGTCTTCACCAAACAGCATTTGCGCACGCCAATCGCGGACCAGAACTTTTTGACCCGGCGCAATGCGCAGCGGCGAGGAAGGGCGCGAATTGCCCAAAGTGCCGACGCCCAATTTGATCGGGCGCATTGTGACGGTTTCGCTGATGGCCGCTTTGAGAACACGGGCACCGCGACGGGTGATGATCTTGTCGCCGGCTTTGAGCTCTTCGACCATCTTTTCGCCCGCCATTGTGAGGACGGCAGATCCTGCAAGCAGGCCCGCGGTTTTGACTTTGACGTCTGTTTGACGCTCTTGGATTTGTGTTTGGCTATGGGCCATCGGAGGTGTCCTTCCCTGTGAACTTGGTTGGGGTAATAAATCGTTAGGAAATGAGGCACAAAATGGGCGAGAGCGGGCCAATCCGGGGGCGATATGGGGGAGTTTCGCGCGGTCGTCTTCGGATGGGGTACAATTTGAGGGTTTTTTCAGGGCATTGTTTCGCATTTATGCATGGCGCAGCAGATGCAACTTTGCTATTGAGCGCGCAAATCAGCCGCGCCCGTAGCGGCTGTTCTTAGTTTACGCGGGTGTGGCGGAATTGGTAGACGCACCAGATTTAGGTTCTGGCGCCGCAAGGCGTGGGGGTTCAAGTCCCTTCACCCGCACCAAGACAACATGCAAAGGACGGATCATATGCAGGTCACCGAGACCCTGAACGAAGGCCTCAAGCGCGCCTATACAATCAAAGTGGATGCCTCTGAGCTGGACGCGAAAGTCAACGAGAAGCTGACCGAGGCGCAGCCTGAGGTCGAGATGAAGGGCTTCCGCAAAGGCAAAGTGCCGATGGCTTTGATGAAAAAGCAGTTTGGCGAGAAAGTCATGGGCGAGGCGATGCAGGAAACTGTCGATGGCGCCATGCAGGAGCATTTCGAGAAAACCGGTGACCGGCCTGCGCTGCAGCCTGAAGTCAAAATGACCAATGAAGACTGGAAGCCCGGCGACGATATCGAAGTGGCGATGAGCTACGAGACGCTGCCCGAGATCCCAGATGTGGATCTGGCTGGCATCAAGCTGGAGAAGATGGTCGTCAAGGCTGACAAGAAAGACGTCGATGAGGCGCTCGAAAATCTGGCAGGCCAAGCGCAGAACTTTGAAGACCGCAAGAAGGGCTCCAAGGCCAAGGACGGTGATCAGGTTGTGATCGATTTCTTGGGCAAGGTCGATGGCGAGGCGTTTGATGGCGGTGCGGCGGAAGACTATCCGCTGGTGCTGGGCTCGAACTCGTTCATTCCGGGCTTTGAGGCGCAGCTTGTTGGCGCGAAGGCTGGCGATGATGTCGAAGTGAAGGTGGATTTCCCTGCCGAATATCAGGCGGAAAATCTGGCCGGTAAGGCGGCCGTCTTTGAGTGTAAGATCAAAGAAGTCAAAGAGCCGAAGCCTGCGAAATTGGATGATGAGCTGGCCAAACAGTTCGGTGCCGAAGACCTCAAAGCGCTGACGGCGCAAGTGGAAGAGCGTCTGGAAGCCGAGTTCGGCGGCGCGGCCCGCGCGGTGATGAAGCGCAAGCTGCTCGATCAGTTGGACAAGAAAGTAAAATTTGAGCTTCCTCCAAGCCTTTTGGAGGCCGAGGCCAACCAGATTGCCCATCAGCTGTGGCATGAGGACAACCCCGACGTTCAAGGCCATGACCACCCGGAGATCGAGGCCACGAAAGAGCATAAAACTCTGGCCGAGCGCCGCGTGCGTTTGGGCCTTCTTCTGGCCGAGCTGGGCCGCAAGAAAGAGATCGAAGTGACCGATGCCGAGATGCAGCAGGCGATCATGAACCAAGCGCGTCAATATCCCGGCCAAGAGCGTCAGTTCTTCGAGTTCGTGCAGCAAAACCAGCAAATGCAGCAGCAAATGCGCGCGCCGATCTTTGAAGATAAGGTCGTCGACTACGTGTTCGAGCTGGCCGAGATCAAAGAGAAGAAGGTCAAGAAGGCCGATCTTGAAAAGGCTGTTGAGGCTTTGGAAGACGAAGCGTAAGCGTTTTTTGTATAAGAATTTCAAAGGGGTCGCTTATTGCGGCCCCTTTTTTTTGTGGCGGCGCTTATTGGGAATGTGCCGCAATCTCTTCGCGTATGTGCTGAAATTTGGTCGCAATTTACACTTACAGGTTAGCGAAATCTTAACGGGTGGAGACTAGCCGTGAGCACAACTGACTTTGGAATGGACGCGCTTGATATGGCACCTTCAGTGGATGTTCAGCCGACTTTGCGTGGCTATGTGATCCGCGCGATGGAGGGTGGATCGGGCTTGCGCGATCTGGTGCGCTCAGGCGTGAAGCTTCTGCCTTTTGGGGCCGGCTTGCAAAGCGCCTATGAGGTTGAGGTCGACACGACCAACCGGGTTTTTCATATTTTCGTACGCAGCTTGGGCGGCACGCCGATCAAACAGCAATCGCTGCGGTTTGAAGAGGTTAAATCGCTGGGTCTGGAAGACGGCTCGATGATCGGTGATCTGCGCGCCAGCCTGTCGCGCTGGGATTATTGCCGGATCACTGTGACGAAGAAGAATTCCAAAACCCTGCGCCTGATCGGCGGGGACTTGAGCGATCTGGAACCACTGGTGGTGAAATTGCGCCGTCAGGTTGGGGTGGCTTAG
>CAZCEW010000187.1:0-3217 GCA_964497775.1 uncultured Rhodobacterales bacterium | reverse complement strand
GACTCGAGCTTCAACAACACCTGATGGGCGCAGTTATCAACCTCGACATTTTCGGTCTCAACGCTCAGTTCAGGGCTCTCAGGCACATCGTAAGGGTCTGAAATACCTGTGAATTCCTTGATCTTGCCTTCACGCGCCAGCTTATAGAGCCCCTTACGGTCACGGCGTTCGCATTCCTCGATCGTGGTCGCAACATGCACTTCGATAAACGCGCCAAATTGCTCGATATCTTCACGCACAGCACGCCGCGTCGTCGCATAAGGCGCGATTGGCGCACAGATGGCGATGCCGCCGTTTTTGGTGATCTCGGAGGCCACATAACCGATCCGGCGAATGTTGAGATCGCGATGCTCTTTGCTGAACCCCAGCTCAGAGCTGAGGTTTTTACGCACGATATCACCATCAAGAAGCGTCACAGGGCGCCCGCCCATCTCCATCAGTTTGACCATCAAAGCATTGGCGATGGTTGATTTGCCGGAGCCGGAGAAGCCCGTGAAAAACACCGTGAACCCTTGCTTGGCGCGTGGCGGACGGGTGCGGCGCAGCTCTTCCACAACGGTCGGGAAAGAGAACCATTCAGGGATTTCCAGACCCTCGGCCAGACGACGCCGCAGCTCCGTGCCCGAGATGTTGAGGATCGTGACATCGTCTTTGTCCTTGATCTCGTCGGCAGGCTCGTATTGCGCGCGGTCTTGCACGTACACCATGTGCTTAAAGTCGACCATTTCGATGCCCATCTCTTCTTGATGCTCGCGAAACAGATCTTGCGCATCATAGGGCCCGTAAAAATCCTCACCCTTCGAGTTCGAACCGGGGCCCGCATGATCGCGACCCACGATGAAATGCGTGCAGCCGTGGTTTTTGCGGATCAGACCGTGCCAAACCGCCTCGCGCGGGCCAGCCATGCGCATCGCAAGGTTCAAAAGGCTCATTGATGTGGTCGAGCTTGGATATTGATCCAGCACCGCCTCGTAGCAGCGCACGCGGGTGAAGTGATCGATATCGCCGGGCTTGGTCAGACCCACAACCGGGTGGATCAGCAAGTTGGCTTGCGCTTCTTTTGCCGCACGAAACGTCAGTTCCTGATGCGCGCGGTGCAGCGGGTTGCGGGTTTGAAACGCCACAACGCGGCGCCAGCCCATTTTGCGGAAATACGCGCGCAGCTCATTTGGCGTGTTGCGCGAGCCGCGGAAATCGTAATGCACTGGTTGCTGGATACCCGTCACAGGGCCGCCCAGGTAGATTTTGCCCGCTTGGTTATGCAGGTAATTGACGGCAGGGTGGGCGTCATCATCGGCGCCAAACACCATCTCCGCCTCGCGCGCTTTGTTCGGCTCCCACTTATCGGTCACCGTCATCGTGCCCAAGATCACACCTTCTTGGTCACGCAGCGCGATATCTTGGCCCAGCTCAACGCTATCAGCGAACTCTTCGCCCACATCCAGCGTGATTGGCATTGGCCACAGCTCGCCGGTGCTCAGGCGCATATTCTCAACGACGCCGTTATAATCGGCCTCGGTCAGAAAGCCTTTCAGCGGGTTGAAACCGCCATTCATCAACAGCTCCAGATCACAAATCTGGCGCGGGGTCAGATCATGCGACGTCAGCTCGGCGGCTTCTGTCTTCATCTTTTGAGCAGAGTCAAAGGAGACAAAAAGCTCCGGGATCGGGGTCAGGTTATTTTGCATCAGTTTGGTCCTGTCGCTGAAAGGTGTAAGTCCGGTGTTTGTGCCCGTTAATTCCGCGTGAAGTGCGTCATATTCGGCAAATTTTCGGGTCAAAAATGCGGTGGTGAGGCGATTTTTCTCCGCCGCGCCGCGGGTGGTGAGGCCATAGGCGAAGCGTTTGCGCTTGTCAGAGCCTGCGCGCTCGCTGATCTGAACGAAACCGGCCTCGGTTGCTGCCTTAAGCAGCGCGTTCAATTTCCCAAGCGAGACCCCCACAGCGCCCGCCGTCACCCGCTGAGACGCATCCGGCGCCAGATCAAGTTGGCGCAAGACACGGAAGAGCAGGTCTTCCTCCTCTTGGGTGGATGTAGGTTTCGGCGTCATCACTCTCGACTCAGGTACTTGTTCACGAGTGAACGCATAGCCTAGAAAGTGTGTTCAACCAAGAACAATCTTTGCAGGCGCAGAAAAAACTTCTCCGCCGAGGCTCAAAGAGCCATAAATACCAAGGCCTTACTCCGCCGCCTGCACATCGACATCTTCGCCAAGCTCGGCCAGAAACCGCTCGGTTTCCAAAGCCGCCATGCAGCCCATGCCTGCACTTGTCACCGCTTGGCGGTATTTGTGATCGGTCAAATCGCCCGCTGCAAACACGCCCGGAATAGAGGTCTCAGTGCTGTCGGGCTTGGTGACAACATAGCCGCCCATATGGGTGTCCAGCACGTCTTTGACCAGCTCATTGGCCGGCGCATGACCAATCGCCACGAACACGCCCTTGCACGCAATCTCCGTGATCTCGTCGGTTTTCACATTGCGGACTTTCACAGCCTCAACGCCTTTGGGGTTATCGGTGCCGATCACCTCTTCTAGCTGATGGAACCACAAAGGCTCGATCTTGGGGTTCTTGAAGAGGCGGTCTTGCAAGATCTTCTCGGCGCGTAGCTCATCACGGCGGTGGATCAGAGTGACCTTAGAGGCGAAATTCGTCAAAAACAGCGCCTCTTCCACGGCCGTATTGCCGCCGCCGATCACCACGATCTCTTGGCCGCGATAGAAAAACCCATCGCAGGTCGCGCAAGCCGAGACGCCAAAGCCTTTGAACGCCTCTTCCGAGGGCAGCCCCAGCCATTTCGCCCGCGCGCCAGTGCACAAGATCACCGCATCGGCCACATAAGTCGTGCCGCTATCCGATTGGCAGGTGAAAGGGCGCTTCGAGAAATCAATCGACGAGATAATATCGCCAATGATCTCACATCCCATCGCCTTGGCATGCGCTTCCATGCGCACCATCAGATCAGGGCCTTGCACTTCCGTGTCCCCGGGCCAGTTCTCAACTTCCGTCGTGGTGGTCAATTGCCCGCCGGGCTCGATCCCTTGCACCAAAATCGGCTCCAACATCGCGCGGCTGGCATAAACTGCGGCGGTATAGCCAGCAGGGCCGGAGCCTACGATCAAAACTTTGGTGCGGCGGGTCTCGGACATCGCGAAAGGCTCCTCTAGCGTCAATTCAGATCATGACATAAACTGCTCGGGCGCGGTCCGAAAGGGGC
>CAZCEW010000186.1:0-3232 GCA_964497775.1 uncultured Rhodobacterales bacterium | reverse complement strand
CGGAAAATGATTTGCCGACGCTGGGCCGCGTCGTAATGCTTGCCCCGCCCAATCAAGGCTCCGAGATTGTCGATCAGCTCAGCAATCTTGGCGCGTTTGAATGGGTCAACGGCCCCGCAGCGCTTGAGCTGCATACAGGCCCAGAGTCCGTCCCCAACCGGCTTGGCCCCGTCGATTTCCCGCTTGGCGTGATTGCGGGCACGAAATCGCTGAACCTGCTCTATTCCTCACTGATCCCGGGCGTTGATGATGGCAAAGTGTCCGTAGAAAGCACAAAGGTCGACGGCATGACCGCCCATCTGGAAATGCCGGTGACCCATACCTTTATGATGAACGCGCCGCTGGTTGTGGCGCAATCGGTGCGGTTTTTACAAAACGGCCAGTTCCAGGATGATCTGACCTTGGCCGATGTGGTGATCCGCGCGTCGGGCTCTGTGGGCGAGGTTGTCTCTGACGTCGTGACAGAGGCAGTCTCGGACGCCGTGGTCGACGTGTCCGACACGGTGGGCGAGGTCGCAGAGACGGTCAATGAGGCCGTGACCGACACTGTTAATACAGTGCTGCCCGATTAGAGCCTTAAGATTTCGGGCTCACCTTATTGAAATGCCCCATCTTGCGGCCCGGCTTCACATCCGCCTTGCCGTAAAGATGTAAAGCGACCTGAGGATCAGCCGCCAAATCAGCGACGCGGTCCATATCATCGCCGATCAGGTTCTCCATCACCGCATCCGCATGCCGCGACCCGTCACCCAAAGGCCAGCCCGCGACCGCGCGGATGTGCTGTTCAAACTGGTCGATGACACAGCCGTTCTGCGTCCAATGGCCGGAATTATGCACCCGCGGCGCGATCTCGTTGACGATCAAACCGCCGCTTGTCACGAACAACTCCACCCCCATGACGCCGACATAATCCAGCGCGTTCAGAATACGCCCCGCCAAAAGCACCGCATCCGTGCGCTGCGAGGCGCTCAGTCGGGCAGGGACGGTGGTGGAGTGCAAAATGCCGTCGCGGTGAACATTCTCGCCGGGATCAAAGCAGGACACTTGGGCCCCAATACTGCGCGCCCCGATGACCGAGACCTCATGGCTGAACTCAACAAACCCTTCCAGCACGCAAGGCGCATCACTCATCTGCGCCCAGACCGCGTTTGGATCATCGCCCTCAGCCAAACGGATCTGGCCTTTGCCATCATATCCCATCCGCCGCGTCTTCAGGATCGACGGCGTCCCGATAGAGGCCATTGCGGATTTCAGATCGGCAGCGCTTTCTACATTGGCAAACGGCGCGACGCTGAGGCCCAGCTCTTGCAAGAATGCCTTCTCCGTCAACCGGTCCTGCGAAGTTGCCAAAGACGCGCGGTTCGGCCGGATCGGCGCGGCGTCTTCTAACAGATCAAGTGCCGCTGTCGGCACATTCTCGAACTCATAGGTGATCACATCGACGGAAGCCGCAAAGGCCTTTAACGCCTCCGTGTCATCATAGCCCGCTTTGAAATGATAATTCGCCACATGGCTCGCCGGACAATCGCCGCCGGGCTCGAACACACAAGTCTTGAACCCCAGCCTAGAGGCCGCAACCGACAGCATCCGGCCCAACTGACCGCCGCCCAAAATCCCAATGGTGGAGCCCGTGGGCAGCGCGTCAGTCATCGCGCGGCTCGTCAGGGATCGAGGCCGACAAATCCGCGCGCCACTTATCAAGCCGCGCAGCCAGCGCGTCGTCTTGCAGCGCCAAAATGCCAGCCGCAAGCAGGCCAGCATTGGCCGCCCCCGCAGCGCCAATTGCCATTGTGGCCACAGGAAATCCGCGTGGCATCTGCAAGATTGAATAGAGGCTATCGACCCCCGACAAAGCCTTGGTTTCAACCGGCACGCCAATCACCGGCACGCGGGTTTTCGATGCCATCATCCCGGGCAAATGCGCAGCCCCGCCAGCGCCTGCGATAATCACCTGCAAGCCGCGCGCGGTGGCCGTCTTGCCGTAATCCCAAAGCCTGTCCGGCGTGCGATGCGCCGAGACGATCTTGGTCTCATAAGAAATCCCCAGCGCGTCCAGCATTTGCGCGGCCTCGGCCATCGTCGACCAATCGGACTGGCTGCCCATGATAATGCCCACAGTAATCTTGCTCATCAGCCCATGCGTCCTTTGTGCCCCAAGGGAAAGCGCTGTTATAGCCGCGCGCGGCGTTTATGCAATGATATCGGGCGTGATCTGGTCCTCAAGCAGGCTGATCTGATCTTTCAGCCCCAGCTTTTGCTTTTTCAGCCGCCGCAAAGTGAACTGATCAACCGCCGGCGCGTCCTGCAAAGCGGCAATCGCCTCATCAAGATCACGATGCTCGCGCTTGAGAACTTCAAGCTTCACGCGCAACACCTCTTTGGGCGTCATATTTGAGCTGGGCGTCATCTATTACCAAGTCCTGAAGAAATCTCTCACACGTTAACCCTAACGCGCCCGCTTATCGCATACCAAGCCTTAATCCTTCGCGAATTGGACTTGAAGCGGCCCTCTTTCGCCCCCATTTTAATGTCATGGTCGCCTTTAAGGGACCGAAATCTGCAAAGTCGCTGCCACCTAAGGACTATGCCTATGACGAAATTGAGCCTTGGTTCACACCCGTTTCTGCTCGGGTTTGATCAACTGGAACGCCTTGTGGAACGCACGGCGAAATCCGGCAATGACGGCTATCCGCCCTTTAATATCGAACAATCCGCCGAAAACAGCTTCCGCATTACGCTGGCTGTGGCGGGGTTTGGCGAGGATGACCTGGCAATCACAGTCGAAGACCGCCAATTGGTCATTCGCGGCAAACAAACGGAAGACGACACAGATCGGCTGTTCTTGCATCGCGGCATCGCGGCGCGGCAATTCCAAAAGGCCTTCGTGCTGGCGGAAGGTGTCGATGTTGCGGGCGCTGTGACCGAGAACGGATTGCTGCATATCGATCTCAAACGCGCCGTGCCTGACGCAGTTGTCCAGACGATCAAGATTAACAAGGCCTGAGGGGAAAGAGCATATGAACACGCCAATTGAAATCGACACACAAGACGCCGACCGGATCGTCTATGTGCGGCCCGTCAATATAGATGAGCTGCCCGCCGAAGTGCGCGACGACGCGCGCGGTCATGACCAGCTTTACGCGGTGCATTCCCCCGATGGCGAACGGCTGGCAATCGTACAAAATCGTGAACTGGCTTTCGTTCTGGCGCGCCAAAACGACTACGCGCCAGT
>CAZCEW010000185.1:0-3244 GCA_964497775.1 uncultured Rhodobacterales bacterium | reverse complement strand
AGATCGACATCAAGAATGGCGGCATTCAGATCTTGGTCTTCCGCCGCCGCAAGCGCGTCTCGAAATGTCATACACGGGCCTGTCACTGTGGCGCCGCTTTTCTCGACCCCTTGCGAAATATCGAGCGCCAGCAGCGCCTCATCCTCCACAACAAGGATGTTTTTCCCCTCCAAAGCCGTCATTACTCGTTCTCCTGCGCCGTTGCGGTAAATGTCACTTCTAAGCCCTCGGGGCCCCAGTCGCGGGTGATCTTAAGGCCCAGTTGCACGGCAGAGGCATCGGTCATCACTGTGCCAAACCCCGCATCACGTTCCTGCGGCGCTGGCCCGCCCCGCTCGCGCCAGTGGATCGCGGAGATTTCCCCGCTCGCGTCCTGTTTAATCGCCACGCTCACACGGCCTTTCGCCACCGACCACGCACCATATTTTAGCGCATTCGTGGCCAGCTCGTTGAACACCAAACCAATCGGCGTGATCATCGAGGCATGCACTTCGGGATTGTCACCGCTCAGCTCGAACTGACCTTCGGGCGGGCAATAGGGCCGGGTCACATTGCGGATCAAAAGCTGCAGACGCGGCTGATCATCGCTCAACAGCGCGCCCGAGCGCCCAAGACTGACCGTATGCGCCAGCGACAAAGCATGAATACGCTGCCGGATCGTCTCCGCACAGGTCTTCAGATCGCTCTCATGGCGCGCCGTCATCGTCACGATCGAGCCGATCACCGCAAAGAGGTTCTTGACCCGGTGGCTCAGCTCGCGCGCCAGCAAATCTGCGCGGTCCTTTTCGGCGGCAACCTGTTCGAGATAGCGCGCCCTCAAAGCCGTGGCGCGCGCTTGGCGCTGGTTCAGCATCACGCTGGAAATCAAAAACAGGCTCAGCGACAACATCACAATTAACAAAGGCCGCGTGCGCGCATTCAGCCGCGCCAATTGCGCCTCGTAAGTCTCAAGTCGAGAAGCTTCCCCGCGTCTAAGGCTCTGAACCACATTGAAAAATTCTGCCGTCAGCTCTGCGAGAGGCCCGGTCAGGAAGCTCGCATGCAAATCCGGCCCAGGGGTCGCCGCGACGCCCGCGCGGATGCGCTTCATCAGATCCTTTAGGCGCAGCAAGCCTGCTTCCAGCTCTGTTTGCCCATGATCGCGCAACAACTGCGCAACAGTCTCGCCCAAGGCGGTCTGGCGGTTTTGCAAATTGCCGCGCGTCGCATCATTTGGCGTCAGCAGATATTCCAGCCGCGCCAGCCTTGTGTTCTTGGCGGTCTCAAACAAGCGCTCGACACTCAGCAACCGATCCGTGGCCAACTGCACCTTTGCACTGCCGCCGCGAACATCCAAAAACAACAGGCCCAACCACAAAGCGATGGCAAAAACAGCCAAGCTGGCCAGCCCCGCCCAAGCGGGCGCAGCGACAGAGGGGAGCGCAAGAAATCTGCGGCGAGGTTCGGCGGGGCCTTCAGGCGTCAAATCTGATGTCATATCGGCGATCTATCGCGGGCGGGCTTGTGGAAGCCTGAAGGCTGCGCCCGCTCTGGGCTGGGGCCGCGCAACCCTTCGCCTTGCACCCGCGCCGCGTAAGATTCATAAACGTCCCAAGCGCTGCGCAAAGCAGCCGACTTTGAAAAACCGGAGCAGTCCCTTGAGAAAAACACTTGCCAACAGCAAATCCGCATGGCTGCCCAGCCTTCCCGTCAAAGCGCCGCGCTATTATGATCTGGCCAATTACGGGCAGGAGAAAATTTCAGGCCGGATCGCGCCCAAATATCTCAATCGCCGCGCCAATCTGCGCCGCTCTTGGGTACGGATTTGCACGCATATGCCAGAGGCCACAGGGAGCGGCGAAAAGCTTGATATTCTTGAACTTTCTACGGCCCACGGCGCCATGCTGGAAATCCTGCGCGGCCTTGGCCACCGCGTTGCTGGCACGGATTTCGCGATGCCTGCGGATGCGGTCAAAAGCTACAAGAAACTGCGCGAAGTCGAGTTCGGCAATTTCGACAAGTCCCATGAGCACGAGATCAAACCCGACAATCCCGGATGGTCCTACCAGCCGATCATTGAATCGCTCGGCCTCGACGTTCAGCTCTTCGATGGCGGCCAGACGCCATACCCTTTTGAGGACAAATCCTTCGACATCATCTGCTGCTACCAAGCGCTGGAAGCCTACGCCGCACCCGATGATTGGGACCGGATCGTCACTGAATTTTGCCGTATCGCGCGCCGCGCCGTGATCATCGGCTTCAACCCGCCCGGCAAAGGCCAGGAAACCGATCCAAGCTGGCCCAACACGCGACCTGCTTGGGAAAAACTGCGCACTTACAACGCCAATGGCTTCCAAAATGTGATGTTCGAGATGGAGGAAACCGGTCGCGCTTTCCACCCGACGGCGTGCAAATTGGTTGCAGTTTAGCCATATCAAGCGGCCCAGCGGCGCGGCAGGGATTCTCAGCGGCCCCACGCCGCGCTAGACTTGCGGCAAAACAATAATGAGAGGCGGGGCGAGCAGATGCTTGTTGAAATCTTAGGTCTTCCGGGCGCCGGGAAATCGACATTGGTGCGCGAACTCCTCCCAAGCTTGCGCAAGAATGGCCTCAAATCGCGCCACGGCCATAAGGTCGTAGGCCTCAGCTCCCGCGACCCTGCAGCGCCACGGTTCCTGCGCGATCAACCCGACCGCCTCGCGCTTTTTCGCGCCGAGACCTTCCGTCAGGAAAACGCCAAGCTGGTCAAACATATGGAACGCAAAGTCGGTCAATCCCTGACCGATCAGTTTCTGTTTTCGCTGACCTCGTCCTACTATCAGACCTATCTCGAATATGCCGAGGACTTCCCTTTTATCTTTCTAGATGAAGGGTTTATCCATCGCGGCGTCGTCGCGCATTGCAATGGCAAAGAGACGAGCATCTTCGCGGATTTTCTCAAGCTAATCCCCGCGCCCGACGCGATCGTGCATGTCAAACTCAGCGCCGATCTGGCCTTTGAGCGCGCTGTTGAGCGCCGCTCCGACAAGCCCTCAAGCAAGGCCCGCGTCATCGCCAAACTGGGCGACTTGAGCGACTTTAGGACCCGCGCCAAGATGCTAGAGCAAGGCACAGATGCGATGGTTGCACGCGGGGCCGCGCTGATCGAAATCGACGCCACCACCCCGCCAGAGGCCTGTCATCAAGCGGCGTTGGACCAGCTGCTGCGCCTTCACAAAGCGCAAACAGCCGCCCCAAAACTCGCCGCAGAGTAGGGCGCTTAGCC
>CAZCEW010000184.1:0-3372 GCA_964497775.1 uncultured Rhodobacterales bacterium | reverse complement strand
CGCGTTTCCTCAAGGCCGAGCAACTCGAAGAACGCTTTTGAGGCGTCCAGATCTTTGACCCGTACCATTGTGTGCAGATATTCAATTGCCATGCGAGGGGCTCCATATTTTTGGGTTCGTGATGGACGTAACTCTAGCGCAATCGGGCGCAATGCCCAGAGCTGAGCCGCGCCTAAAAGGCGGATCGCAAGCCAATCGCGAGGCTGAAGCTGTTCTGCTCGAACCGGCTGATATTGGAATTGGTCTTTTGCGCGCGCAATGTGACGCGTGGCACGAAGCCAAAATAGTTCAGATCAGGCAATGTCATGCCCACTGTGGCCGCGGCGTATTTGTCCTCTCGCCCGTTTGGCAGGAACAAGAAGCCAATGCGATAGTCCTCATAGTCGCGCAGGCCCAAGGTCAGGCCCAGATCAAGCTGAACCGGCCCCATTGGCTTGCCGAAGGCGTAGAATGCACGCGCCTCTAACCCAGTATATTCGGCATTGAAGTCGTCGGATTTGCCCGCGCGCAGGCCGAGGTTTAGAGCCAAGAAATCCCCGCTCTCAAGGCGGTGATTGCGCGTCAGATCGAGCGCATATTGCATCGCGTCTTCTTGGCTGGTCGTATAATCCAGATGCGTGGCCGTGCCTGACAAGCGGTAGACGACGCGGTCTGACGCGCGAAAACTGCGCGCAAGCCCGGCGGACACGAACTGATAATTGCGCGACCCGCCATACCATAGCCCGCCTACGGATAGCCGGTATTCATCCGGGATCGCTTTGCCTTGCGCGGCCAGCTTATGCTCCAGCGTGGCATCAACGAACAACGTCTCAAACTCGGAGCTGCGCGCAGTGGGTGCTAGCCTCTTGGCCTCGCTCGACAGGGAATAGAAATTTGAGCTCACTCGCATACCCAAGGTGGTCTTATGCGTGGGATCCTCGGACAATGTGTATTTGAGATCGGCCCCGAGCGAATAGCGCAAACCCGACAAAGCCTGCGCAGTCCCGCTCAACACGCCTATGGGAAAGACGCCATCAATCACCAATAAATCGCTATCTGATCCGTTGTTGATATTGTTTGACGGCGCGATCCCGAAATCGAGCTGCACCGAGAGCGGATCACGCGCGCGCACTTTGCGAAATGCGGTCGCGATATTGGTCTTTTGCTCTTCGGTCGTTGCGGCTTGGTAGGACCGTCTCAGCCAGTATTTCGCGGTGCTGTATTTCTCTTCGGTGACAGCAGCGCTTGCGGCGTAAAAGGAAGTTTCAAAGCGAAGGGCAGGGTCCTTTGTGGACCGAAACGCGCGCGCGGCGGCCTTGCGCCCTTCCTTCGGGCGACCCAGTGCCGGATCGGTCGCGGCAATCAAAATCAGGGCTTGTGGATCGCTTGGATCGGCTTTCAGCAGTCCGTAAGCAATCTGATTGGCGAGTTTCAGATCACCAGCAAGATAGGCCTGCCGTGCCAAAACCCTTGCATCTTCAATGCCCAATTGTACCGTCTCTGCCGCAACGGGTGCGGCAAAGATCAAGGCAAGACAAGCTGAGCGGACAAGCCGCCGCATCATCTTACGGGCAGAGAGGCGAGGCGCCGGGGGTGCCACATCTGCCAAGGGCAAATGCACCAAATTCCTCTTCGCCGTCGATGGTGTCATCAAGCTCGGTCAAGTGAACCCCGCCCGCGACGCCCGAGGCCGCCGTGCCGCCAAATGTACCGGCATAGGTGCCTGCATTCGACAGATCCGGCAATTCAGCCTGACCTGCGAATGTGCCATCGGCCGCGATTGGCGTCTCGATCAGCGAGATATCAACGATGCCCACCCCTGTGCCGACATAGCGGCGGTTAAAGATCTGGCCGTTGATCGCGTTATCGGTGAAATCGACGTTGAGGAAGATGTCGCCGCTGATCCGCTCGGGCTCACGCGGTGCGACCGCAGGATCGTCGCCGGGGCCAAGTGGAAGCAAGTTCGCGCCGGGTGCAGGAATGTTGGTCATCCCGACATATGTACCGGCATAAGAAACCAGCCCTGTGGTTGGTTGCGAATAGGGTCCTACACGCTGGTAGTTTGCACCGCCAAAGAAGCGGTTGAATTGGCCACCATCGGTGATCGCCACAGCCTTGACCGCGCCGTCAGGGCTCTGCCCGCCTAGCGCGATAAACAAACGGTCCAGCGGGTCGTCTTGCTGGGTATAAGCTTGATAGCCCGCCACATCGAGCGCTGCGTTGCGCGTGTAAGTCGCGGTCTCGGAACCGTCATCGAGCGAGGTCAATTGCACACTAAGCGTCCCGGATGTCGGGTTGAACGTGACCGATTGCACGTTATTGCCGATATCACCGGGGATATCTCCGTCCGGGGTCACGCCGGGGATGACCGGATCTGCAGGACCTGTCGATCCACCCTGTCCGCCTGTCACCGGATTGTCACCAGACCCACCGCAGGCCGAAAGAGCCAATACCAGTGCTACACTTGCAATTCTGATCATCATTTTGGAATTCTCACTGCCCACCAATTGTTGGAAAGGAAAATCCTCGTTGGCGGTCCAAATGTCAACGACTGAGCGGCGCGGGCTTGCAGTTCTTGATCCCTGTTGCGGATTCGTCGCCAGCTTTACCTCTCCGAGCATTGCTCTGTGGATAACCCATAACATCATCTTGATCCATCACAGCGTTTCGCCGCAAGATGTAGCCTCACGCGACTCAAGTAACGATAAAAGAGGCCCACATGCCCATCTCTGCCGACCAGCAAGCTGAAATTGACGATCTTCGTAGCCAAACCGCCACAACCCTGCGCGCCACTGTGCCGGGGATGGAGGCGCATCTCTATAAGGCGCATGAAGTGCTCGATCACGGGTTCATCCGGGTGATCGACTATATGGGCGACGATTCAGCCATCTGTCAGGCGGCGCGGGTCAGCTACGGTAAAGGCACCAAATCGGTGCAGAATGACGAAGGTCTGATCCGCTACTTGATGCGCCACTGGCACTCGACGCCCTTTGAGATGTGCGAGATCAAGCTGCATGTGAAACTGCCCGTCTTCGTGGCCCGCCAATGGATCCGCCACCGCACGGCCAATGTCAACGAATACTCCGCGCGCTATTCGATCCTAGATCGCGAGTTCTACATCCCCGCGCCCGAGCATATCAACGCGCAAAGTGTGGTGAACAACCAAGGCCGCGGCGAGGTCTTGCAAGGCGAAGAGGCCGCGCGCGTATTGGAGATTTTGAAATCCGATTCCACGCGGGCTTACGACAATTACGAGGCGATGATCTCGGACGAGGGCCAAGACGGCCTTGCGAGGGAACTCGCCCGCATGAACCTGCCGGCAAACATCTACACCCAATGGTATTGGAAGGTCGATCTGCATAACCTGTTTCATTTCCTACGCTTACGCGCCGA
>CAZCEW010000183.1:0-3453 GCA_964497775.1 uncultured Rhodobacterales bacterium | reverse complement strand
ATCACGCCGCGCGCGTCGAGCAGGTTGAACACATGAGACGCCTTGATGCATTGATCATAAGCCGGCAGCGCCATGACGATGCGGCGCTGCGTCTTGGGGTCTGTGGCGGGGGCGTCCAGGATGCGGGCGCATTCGGCCTCGGCATCCTCAAAATGCTTGAGCAATGTCTCGGTGTCGGCCACGTCGAAATTCCAGCGCGCATATTGGGCCTCGGCGTCGCGAAACACGTCGCCATAGCTCATCGGGATGGCGCTGTCAGGGTCGTTGAACGGCATCTCGTTGCCATCGTCAAAACCCAGCACATACATTGCGAGGCGTTCCAGCCCGTAGGTCAGCTCTCCCGAGACGGGTTTGCAATCATGGCCGCCGACTTGCTGAAAATACGTGAATTGCGAGACTTCCATCCCGTCGCACCAGACCTCCCAGCCCAAGCCCCATGCGCCCAGCGTCGGGCTTTCCCAATCGTCTTCCACGAAGCGGATGTCATGCAGGTCCATATCGATGCCGATCGCTGCCAGAGAGCCGAGATAGAGCTCTTGCAGATTGGCGGGCGAGGGTTTGATGATGACTTGGTATTGGTAGTAATGCTGCCAGCGGTTCGGGCTGTCGCCATAGCGCCCATCGGTGGGGCGGCGGCACGGCTGGACATAAGCCGCCGCCCAAGGGCTCGAGCCCAGCGCGCGCAAGGTTGTGGCCGGGTGAAACGTGCCCGCGCCGACCTCCATGTCATAGGGTTGCAAGATCGCGCAGCCATTGGCCGCCCAATAGTCTTGCAGCCTGAGAATAATCTCCTGAAAACTGCGGGGTTTTTGAGTTTTTTCGCCCATAACAGGTGCCTTTTGCGATGTTGGTTCTCAATAGGGCGCGCGGCTCAGAGGGTCAATTGGACAATCGCTGCATCATCTTGGCGTTAATCCACAGGAAAGTGTTGTTTTGGCAGTGCTTTGGGGGTGCGCCTGAGACCTGAGATGATAGGTTCGCGTCCAGATTCGTGATGTATGGCCGCAGGACACGGCCCCTTTTGAGGATGAGTAGACGGATGAAGATGGCGCGCATTTTCGGGGCTTGGGGTCGCATTATGCTTGCGGGGATCGCGCTGTGTTTAGCCAGCGTGGCCGCGAGTGCGCAGACCACTTGGGTGCAAGTCGAGGCGCATCCCGATTTGCGCACCGCCACCGACCGCGCACGGGCCTATACCACGGCCTTTGGCGATGTGAACGGCTTCAAACTACGGCGCGGCAGATGGTACGCCGTGGCGCTTGGACCCTACGCCACGGAAGATCTCGCCCGGCGCAGGCTTTTGGAGCTACGTGGAGCGGGGCTGATCCCGGCAGATAGCTACATCTCTGACAGCAGGCCTTATGGCGATCGGTTTTGGCCTGTGGGCGGCGGCGTGATCGCGCCGCAAGTAACGCCTACGCCGCAAACGCAAGAGCCCGCGGTGCAAACCCCTGCCCCGCAAGCCACCGATATCGAGGAAACCCCACGCGAGGCGCGCCGCTCGGAGAGTGCATTGTCGCGCGAAGAGCGCCAGAACCTGCAAATCGCTTTGAAGTGGTTTGGCTATTACAATGCCGCGATTGACGGCGCGTTCGGGCGCGGGACGCGCAATTCCATGGCGCGTTGGCAAGCAGATACCGGCTTTGACGCCACAGGCATTTTGACCACCAAGCAACGCGCGGTTTTGCTGTCGAATTACTCCGCCGAGCTTGTGGCTTTGGGCCTAGAGGAAATCGACGAGCCTCAGGCTGGCATTGCCATCACGATGCCCGGTCGTTTGGTCGAGTTTGAGGGCTATGAGTACCCGTTCGTCAAATATGGCTCGAAAGACGACAATGGCATTGAAGTGCTGTTGATCTCTCAGGCGGGCGACCAAGTCACGATGAACGGGCTTTATGACATTATGCAAACGCTCGAGATCGTCCCTCTGGAGGGCGAACGCTCGCGCAGTCGCAACTCGTTCACTCTGACGGGCCAAAGCGACACGCTGCATTCACATACTTACGCGCGCCTTGAAGGCGGCTATGTCAAAGGCTTCACGCTGGTCTACCCGCCCGCCAAAGCGCAAGACATGGCGCGCGTCATCAAGATCATGCGCGAGACCTTTGTGATCAAGGAAGGCGCGCTTGATCCATCGCAAAGTGATCTGGATGCGCAGAGCACCGATCTGGTGGCAGGGCTTGAGTTACGCCAGCCCAAACTTGCACGCAGTGGGTTCTATGTAGATGGCGCGGGCCAAGTTGTGACACGCGCCAGCACTGTGGCGTCATGCGAGCGGATCACGCTTGATGGGGTCTATGACGCGCAGCTTGTTGCCAGTGACGCAGGGTTTGCGCTGCTCAAGCCTGACGCGACGCTGGTGCCGTTGGATTATGCCCAGTTCAGCACGGCGACACCTCGCTTGCGATCTGAAATTGCGGTCGCGGGCTATTCTTACGGCGGCGCGCTTGATGGCCCGACGCTGAGCTATGGCACCGTGCAAGATCTGCGCGGCCTTGACGGCGCCGAAGACGTCAAACGCTTGCAAGCCCCCGTGCTGGACGGCGATGCGGGCGGGCCGGTCTTTGATCTGCGCGGGGCCGTGGCCGGCATGCTGCGCGACGCAAGCACTGGCGGACGCGCTTTGCCCGAGGGTGTGGTCTTTGCCGATAAGTCAGAGCCGTTGATCGCCTTTCTTGCGGAGAATGGCGTTCGGGTTTCGGCAGCCCGTGATACGGGTCCGATGGCGGCTGAGGATCTGGTGACGCGCGCGGGCGATATGACGGTGTTGGTGAGCTGCTGGTAGGCAGGGTTTTGGCCGTCAGAACACAAAGCTCTCATGAGGGGCTCTGCCCCTCAAACACCCCGAGGTTTTCTTGCCAGGATGAAACTTTAAGAGCGCTTAGGAATTCGTCTCGGGCGTGATGTGGATCAGCGTCGGGCGATCTGCCCTGAGTGCCTCCGTGATCGCCTGCTTGAACGCTTTGATCGAGCGCGGCGCGGTCGCATTCGCGCCGTAAGCTTCCGCCAGTTTACAGAAATCGGGGTTTTGCTGGATCACCGCATTGGGCGCGATCTGGGCGCGGATCATGCTGTCTTCGATCTCTCCCAGTTTGCCATTGTCCCATAGGATGATCGGCAGTGGGAGGTTTAGCTCCACCGCCGTGGCGAGCTCTTGCAATGTGTATTGAAAGCCGTAATCGCCTGCGATGGCGATGGTGGGTTTACCTTTGCGCGCGACCGCTCCACCGATCGCGGCAGGCAGCGCGTAGCCTAATGTGCCGAAGCCGTAAGGGTGGTGCCAATGGCCGGGACGCGACATTGGAACGACCTCTTTGGCCACATAGGCAAACTGGGTCATGTCGGAATAGAACATCGTGTCCTCAGGCGTGGCCTCGCGGAGCGCGTCGCAAAGCGGCACGATACCCGGGCGCTCCGCATCGGTTTGGGCGCGCCAGCGGGATTTAGTGGTGG
>CAZCEW010000182.1:0-3462 GCA_964497775.1 uncultured Rhodobacterales bacterium | reverse complement strand
TCTTTGGCGCGTGCGATATAGGCCTCGTTTTGCTCGATGGGGGTGTCGGGGTCCCACAGGCGGGCCAGTTCGGCCATTGCGGCGCGGTCCAGCTTGTAGAATTCGACCTCGCGGTCATGCGCGTCGTGCTCGGCCATGCCCATATCTTCCAGCGCGTAGCGGCCCGCGCGCAAGGAGGCATCAAACATCTCTCGCACGATATGATCGGCACCTGCCGCATAGAGCCTGTAGGCGTGGTTGCGGTCGCGGGCGCGCGCCACGATCTTGATGTCGGGGCGGTGCTTGCGGGCATATTGCGTCAGTTGGATCGCCTTTTCCGTCCCATCAAGCGCGATCACCAGAACACGCGCGCTGTCGAGCCCTGCGGCATGTAGCAGATCAGGCCGTGTCGGGTCGCCGAAAAAGCCCTTATAGCCAAAGCGGCGCATCAGTTGGATCATCTTGAGATCATTGTCGAGCACGGTCGTTTTGTAGCCTGAATATTGCACCATGCGGTTGACCACCTGACCGAAGCGGCCGATGCCTGCGATGATGATTTCGTTTTGCTCGTCGATGTGATCATGCTCTTGCTCGGGCGCGTGATCTTTCATCCGCGCTTGCATCTTCTCGGACAAGATAAACAAGAGCGGCGTCAGCAGCATCGACAGCGCCACAACCAGCAGCAAGGTTTGCGACAGATCGACGGAGAAGATCTTTTGCTGGACCGAGAACGTGATCAGCACGAAGCCGAATTCGCCCGCTTGCGCGAGGCCCAGCGTGAACAAGACGCGGTCGCGGCCTTTGATCTTGAAGATCACCGCTAGGATCAACAGCACGATGAATTTCGACACCATGATGGTGATTGTGATGCCGATGATCTTGAACGGCTCGGCTGCGAGAAGTGCAAAGTTGATCCCTGCGCCCACAGTGATGAAGAACAGCCCCAACAAGAGGCCCTTGAAGGGCTGCAAATCGGCTTCCAGCTCGTGGCGGAATTCTGAGTTGGCGAGCACGACGCCTGCCAGAAACGCGCCCAAGGCAGGTGACAGCCCGACCAGAAGCATCAGTGCGGAGACGCCCACAACGAACAGAAGCGAGACGGCGGTGTACATCTCGCGCAGTTTTGACAGGTGGATGTAGCGAAACACCGGATGGGTCAGGAAATGGCCGCCTAAGATGATCACGATGATCGCGCCGATTGTGACAAGCGTGACGCCCCAAGCGGGCAGGGTGTCGATCAGCGAGAACACCGCATGCGCGTGATCCTCGCCATGTTTCGCCTCGCTCAGATCACCTGTGACGCCGTAATCCGACAGGTTGCCGCCTGTGCCTGCGGTGAGCGCCAGAAGCGGGAACAGCGCCAGCATCGGGATCACGGCGATGTCCTGCGTCAGCAACACCGAGAAGGTCGACCGCCCGCCCGGCGTGCCCATCATGTTCTTCTCGCTCAGCGTTTGCAGCACGATCGCCGTGGAGCTAAGCGCCATGGTAAACCCAATCGCCACGGCCACGGGCAAGGTTTGATCGAGTGCTAAGGCGGCCAAGGTTATCAGTGCCGCTGTGCCCAGAACTTGCAGACCGCCCAGGCCGATCAGCCTGTGTCGCATCTCCCATAAAGCGCGGGGTTGTAGCTCGAGGCCGATGAGAAACAGCATCATCACCACGCCGAACTCGGCGAAATGTTGTAGCTCTTTCGTCTCGGTGCCGACCAGTCCGGCAACAGGCCCGATGATGATGCCGGCCAGCAAATAGCCCAAGACAGAGCCGAGCCCCAAGCGCACCGCTAGAGGCACGGCCAGACAGGCGGCGAGCAGATAGATCGTGGATTGAAAGAGGAAGGTTTCCATGCGGCCTATCAGAATACAGATCGCGCGATTGGTCCACAGCGCAATTGAGCAAGATTTGTGAATTGCGATCAGATAGGGTGGTTTTAGACAAAGGAGCCCGCCTTGACCCAAGCAAAACCACTGCCCGCAAATACTGCCGCCGTCTTCGCCACTTGGCCCGAGCTTGAAGCCGCCAAGCTAAGCGCCGTGCGCGCGCAGATCCTTGCCACCGCGCGCGAAATGGAGGGCGTAGGCCCGCTGACCGAGACGCTGAAATGGGGCGAGCCTGCCTATCTGACGGAACGCCCCAAGACCGGCACGACGATCCGGCTGGGTCTGATTGGCGGGCAGGCGGCTGTGATGGTCAATTGCCGCACATCGATCATTGAAGACGCCAAACGCATGTTTGGCACCAGCGCCGAATTCTCCGGCACGCGCGGCTTGATCTTGGGCGGCGAGCCGCAAGCGCTGGACTATGTGATCCGCGCAGCACTCAGCTATCACATGAAGGCCAAGGTTCCGGCTTAAGCAGGCAAGGGCGCATCCGCCTTGAACTGATCCATCACGATCTGCGTTTGCACCCGCGCGACCGAGGCATGGGGCAGCAGCACGTCATGGACCAGCCGGTTCAGCGCCGCGAGATCGGCGCAATAGACCCGCAGCATGTAATCCGCATCGCCGGTCATGGTCCAGGCGGCGGTGATCTCGGGCTGGAGGTCGGCCAGTTTGACGAAAGACTGATGCGCATCGGGGCTGTGGCCCGTCGTTTGCACTTGAATGAAGGCCTGCACGGACAGGGCGAGCCGCTTGGCATCGAGCCGCGCATGGTAGCTGAGCACATAGCCCTCCGCCTCAAGCCGCTGTTTGCGCCGCCCGATCTGGGAGGGCGACAGGTTCAACTGATCGGACAATTGCTGCGTGGTCAGTGTGGCGTCGCGTTGCAGCAGTCTAAGAAGCGCGGAATCGGTGGAGTCAAGCATATGTTTGCGTCTTTCGCGTGTTTAGTACGTACATTATGCAGATAATTCGCGAAAATATCAAAATTATTTACTAATTCGCGCGCAATCTGCGCCCGCCGCGCGCTATCATCTCCAAAACAAGGAGGATTACCCCCATGGGCCCATTCCCGCATGACGCGCCGAAATCGACCATCACGGCTGACAATCCCGCTGGCACGGACGGATTTGAGTTTGTCGAGTTCGCCCATCCCGAGCCGGACCAGCTGCGCGAGCTCTTCACGCGCATGGGCTATATCCATACGGCGACCCATAAGACCAAAGCGATCGAGCTGTGGCAGCAGGGCGATATCACTTATGTCCTGAATGACGAGCCCTCCAGCCATGCGCGCCGCTTTGTCGAGGAGCACGGACCGTGCGCGCCGTCGATGGCGTGGCGTGTGGTGGATGCGGGTCAGGCTTTTGATCACGCCGTCAAACACGGGGCAGAGCCCTATGAGGGCGCGAACAAAACGATGGACGTGCCTGCGATTGTGGGCATTGGCGGCTCGCTGATTTATTTCATCGACACCTATTACGATGCCAATCCTTACAATGACGAATTTGATTGGATCGCCGACAGCCACCCGCAAGGCGTGGGGTTCTACTATCTCGACCACCTCACGCATAATGTTCACAAGGGCAATATGGATGTCTGGTTC
>CAZCEW010000181.1:0-3507 GCA_964497775.1 uncultured Rhodobacterales bacterium | reverse complement strand
GTCGGGCTGAAATTCTCGACGCTTGTGGTGCTGCTCTCGGGCGGTCAATTGCCGCTGGCCCTGATGTTGACAATGCTGACCTGCCTGATCCTCGGGATGGGCCTGCCAACGGCGGCTGCCTACATTCTTGTCGCGACACTCGTCGCTCCGGCGCTTGTTGATCTGGGTGTCGGGCTTCTGGCCGCACATCTCTTCGTGCTTTATTCGGCCATGCTGTCCTCAATCACGCCACCGGTTGCCTTGGCGGCCTATGCGGCCGCCTCGATCAGTCAGGGGAACCCGCTGAAAATCGCGGTGCTGGCCTGCCAGTTCGGCATGGGCGCTTTCGCGGTGCCGTACTTCTTCGTCTACGATCCTGCCCTTCTAGGGATCGATGTCACCTGGGTGCAGGTGGTCGTGTCTTTCATCACGGCAATTGCAGGCGGTGTGTCGGCCAGTATCGCGATGATGGGCGTGTTCGCCTATCGCCTGAGCATCATCGAGCGGCTTGGCTTCGCGTTGGCAGCAGTGCTGTTCCTCAGCTCAGATTGGCGGTTCGATGCGCTCGCATTTTTGCTTACCGGCGCACTGATCTACTGGAACCTGCGCAAGGGCGAACTTCACGAAACAACCAAAACAGAAATCGGCTCGGAACCGATCAAAACAACCTCAAAGGGAGAGACTCAATGAAATTCACACTGAAATCAACGCTTTTTGCGGCGGCGGCGCTTGTGGCTCCGGTTGCGGCACAGGCCGACGACTTTTTCTCAATCGGGTCCTGCCCGGTTGGCTGTACGGCCTATACCTGGTCGGCGGGCATCGCCGATGTGATCAACAAGAACATCGACGGCGTCGAGGCCACGGCGGAAGAAACCAAGGGCTATGTGGCCAACATCAAATTGCTGCAGGACGAAGAGATCGAGGCCTCCATGGCGACGACCCTGTCCTCTTACGAGGCTTATGCTGCGACCGGCCCTTACGAGGGAGGTGAGCCCGGCAAGATCCTGTCGTGGATGGCGATTGCACCCGTTGGCATGCACGTCATCGCGCTGGAAGGTGGGCCGGTGAACACGCTGGCGGACCTCAAAGGCAAGCGTGTTGGCATGGGGCAGCCCGGCGGTGTGTCGATGCTGGATGCGAATGTTCTAATGGAAATGGTCGCGGGCGACGATTTCGAAGCTTTCCGCGTGCGCCTTGGTGACATGGTCGATATGCTGAGCGACGGCAACATCGACGCCGCCCTGTGGAACGGTTCTTTTCCGCTGCCGCCCGTGATCAAGCTGTCGGCACAGCGTGACGTGAAACTCATCCCGATCTCAGACGAATTCTACGCGGACCTTAGCGCCAAGTATCCACCCTATTTCCGCCTCGCGATCCCCGGCGGCACGTATGAGGATGTAGCGGGTGACACTCCGACTTATGGTCTTGCAAACGGTCTGGTGATCTCTGCCGATGTGTCCGAGGATCGTGTCTATGCCATGACCAAGGCAATTTTCGAAAGCCTTGATGATCTGGCAGGGGTTCACCCGGCCTTTGGTCGCGTCACGAAAGAGACCGTGTTGAACGGCTTTGGCGCGCCTTTGCACCCCGGTGCGTTGAAGTACTATCGCGAGATTGGCGTACCCGGCATCGAAGAATTCGTTGCCCGCGTCGGCGAAAAGTAAGATCAAACGACATCCGCCCGGGCATTGGTTCGGGCGGATCAATTCTTGCAAGGAAGTCCCATGACCCGTCCCAATATCCTCGTCATTCAAGCCGATCAGATGACCGCCCTGTGCCTGTCTGCCTATGGCAAGCCTTATGCGATCACACCGAACATCGACAAAATGGCAGAGAACGGTACGACCTTTGCCAACGGGTATTGCAACAACCCTGTTTGTGGCCCGTCGCGCGCCTCGATGATGACAGGGCGCTTGCCCTCGGACGTTGGTGTTTTTGACAACGGGGCCGAGTTTCTGCCCTCCGAGCCGACCTATGCCCACTACCTGCGCAAGCTTGGCTACAAGACGACACTGTCCGGCAAGATGCACTTTGTCGGACCTGATCAATTGCACGGCTTCGAGGAACGCCTGACCACCGATATTTACCCCTCAGATTTCGCTTGGACGATGGATTGGGACAAGACCGACGAGGCCTACGCGCCCTCAGTCATGAGCCTGCTCAGTGTCGTCGAATCCGGCCATTGCGAGCGCAACCTACAACTGGACTACGACGAAGAGGTTTTCATCGCCGCGCGCAAAGAGCTTTACGACCACGCGCGCTCTACCGATGATCGCCCCTTCATGCTGCACGTGTCGTTCACCCAACCGCACAACCCGTTTGTTGCAGGCCGCAAATACTGGGACATGTATGAAGGTCGCGACATTCCTGAACCCGAGGTGCCGCATATCCCCTATGAAGATCGGGACCCGTGGTCGCAACGCTATTTCATGACGATCCGACAAGACGAATTCGACATCACGCCCGAGCAGTTGCACAGCTCGCGCCGTGCGTATTTCGCGATGGTCACCCATATCGACGAATTGGTCGGCGGGTTGATCGAAACGCTGGAAAGCATTGGTGAGCTGGACAACACCTACGTCTTTATGATCTCGGACCACGGCGAAATGCTGGGCGAACGTGGCATGTGGTTCAAGTTCAATCCTTACGAGGCCTCGCTGCGCGTACCGATGATCATGCAAGGCCCCGGCGTCAAAGCGGGCCACCGGGAAGAGGCTGCGGCCTCACTTGTCGATCTGATGCCGACCTTTACCGATATCGCCAGCGGCGGTACATTTGACGACTATGTTGCCCCCCATGACGGCCGCAGCTTGCTGGACCGACCCGAGCCGAGCAGCGCGGAAGATCGCGTCTTCATCGAATCCACAGGTGAAAGTCTCTATGGCCCCGCGTTCATCATGATCGAGGGGCGCAAAAAGCTGGTCTATACCCGCACCGATCCCAAGATGTTCTTTGACTTGGACGCAGACCCGCTTGAGCTAAACAATCTGGCCGAAGCGCCAGAGCATCAGGCTCAGATCGAACGGATGTTCACGGCGATGATGGAGCGTTGGGACGAAGAAGCGCTTGAAGTCCGCATTCGCGCCTCGCAGAAAAAGCGCATGTTTGTGCATGATGCAATGAAACACGGACGCTTTCCGACTTGGGATTTCGGGCCTGATTATGACCCCGGAAAGGTCTATGTCCGAGGAGGCACTGACCCAAGCACAACCGCCACCAAACAACGCGGTCGTTTTCCTTATGTGCCGGTTACACCGCCTCAATTTCCGCGCGGTGCCAAGAAGTGACATTATCTCACGACGTTCGCGGTGGAGCACCTCGCTCGCGTAGGCGCACCATATTCAGGCCGATGTAGCTGTTTGAAAGCCAGCTTTAGCATTCGTCCAATCTGCAAAACGAGTGGTTGTGGGCTGGTTGCCGTCGAATGCCCGCTCTGGCGACATGAACTGCATTGCAGCGAAAATCGTGCCACATATGCGTAGCAATGCTGCGTCAGCGAAGGTCGAAATTCCAAAGTCGGTTTTGTCC
>CAZCEW010000180.1:0-3705 GCA_964497775.1 uncultured Rhodobacterales bacterium | reverse complement strand
ACATTCTGCGCGAGGCCGATGCCGTCTATATCGACCAGATCCGCAAACACGGGCTCTATGACGAGATCTGGCAGGCCTTCGTCGCCATCCTGCCCGTGCGCACTGTGGGCGTGATGGGTGACGGGCGCACGTATGACTTTGCCTGCGCCTTGCGCGCGGTCACTTCCGTCGACGGCATGACGGCTGATTACTACCCGTTCAGCCATGAATTTCTGGGCGAGACCGCCACGCGCATCATCAACGAGGTTCCGGGCATCAACCGCGTGACCTATGACATCACCTCAAAGCCGCCCGGGACAATCGAATGGGAATAAGGCTTGCGACCCTTGCGTGTCTTTTGGCCGTGCCTGCTTTCGCAGACGAGCTGCCCGCGCTCAATTGCGAAGGCGTGGCCCCTGATTGGCAGATTGCAATCAAAGGCGACACGGCCCAGTTCAAATACCGCTTTGACGAGCAGATGGACATCCCGCAACGCTCCAGCGCTGAAGGGGCCGATTGGCCCAAAGCGCTCACCCTGATCGGGCGTCAATCCACTGCGATTATTGTGTTGAACGAGCGACGCTGCTCGACACCTCATGGTGACGGATTTCCGATTGAAGCCAATGTGTTGACCCAAAAAGCTGAGACACCGGTGTTGTTGACAGGCTGCTGCACTATCGCCAATTAGCGCCGCGCGTTTAGCAGCAACTCCGCGCCAAACTCTCCGACCGCACAGGCCGCCAAATCGCCCTTTTGTCCGGTCGCAAACCATTCAGCCCGCGCGTCCAGCCCGATGGAGACTTTCGGCCCCACCCGCAACGGATTGCGCCCCCAATGCGAGCCCGTCAAAGGCTCCGCATCATACAGATCGCGCAGGTCTGTCTCGGGAAAACCTGCCGCCGCAAAGATCACCCCCGCAATACATTCCACCTGCCGCGTCACCCAGCCGCGCAGCTTGGCTTCTTCATCGCGCCGCGCGCGTATCTGAGCCAAAGCCACGTCCGCAACCCCGTGGCGGACTTGCACCGCATGGCCGTAAAGATGAGCAAGCTCGTACGCTCCGACAAAATCACCGCGAGGCGTCGGGGAAGCAAAGATCACATTCGCACTCGTGCAATAGGCTGCATGCGGGTTCACGCCCCTATCTGCCCCGCATTCCGCCTGCACGTCACCCACAAACCGAACCCTTGGCAAATCAGGGAACATCTCATGCGCTGCCTGCTCGATTTTCGCCAAATCATGGCGAGCCGGCTGATCTGCGACCAAAGGCATCGCCACTAACGCCAAAATGCCACTCGCACTCACCAACCGCATTGCATTCGCCTCCATTCCCGCCAAGGGTAGCGCCAGCCCGCATTCCCGACCAGAGACATCTCCGTTGACTGACACCGCCGCCCCTTCACAACCGCTCACAGCCGCGCTTTGGATGATCGGCGCGATTGTGTCGTTTACCTCCATGGCGGTTGCCGGGCGCGCCGTCGCGGTCGAGCTCGATACGTTCGAGTTAATGCTCTACCGCTCCGTGATTGGCATCGGTCTGGTTCTTTGCGCGGCGTCTGCCGTGGGCACATTGGGTCAAATCAAGACCCATATGCTCGGCACCCACGCTTTGCGCAACTTAAGCCATTTCGCGGGCCAAAACCTGTGGTTTGCGGCGATCACGCTTGCCCCGCTCAGCCAAGTCATCGCCCTTGAGTTTACTGGCCCGATCTGGATCGTCTTACTCGCGCCGATATTTTTGGGCGAGAAACTCACTCGCCTGCGCATCACTGTGGCCATTTTGGGCTTTATCGGCGCGATGATGGTGGCGCGGCCTGATGTCTCCCAAATCGAGTTCGGCGTGCTCTTTGCAGCCCTCGCGGCGATTGGCTTTGCAGGCTCCGCCATCTTCACCAAAATCCTGACGCGTCATGTGTCAGTCACCTGCATCTTATTTTGGCTGACGATCATGCAATCCGTTTTCGGGCTGATCTGCGCCGGGTTTGACGGTGATATCGCTTGGCCCTCTAGCGCCATCTGGCCTTGGGTCATCGTGGTCAGCGTCGCGGGGCTTTGCGCGCATTTCTGCCTGACACAAGCGCTCAGCATTGCGCCCGCCACTATAGTTATGCCGTTTGATTTCTTACGCCTGCCGATCATCGCCGCCATTGGCTATGCCTTCTATAACGAGGCGCTTGATCCATGGGTGATCAGCGGAGCCGTCATCATTATCGGGGCGAATTACCTCAACATCAGTGCCGAGAACCAGCGTAACAAGCAGGCTAAATCTGCATAATCTGTGGAGAAATTGTCACGAAACGCCCGTAGCGCTGACCAAATGCCCATTAAGCTGCCTCTGACGCAGGGTCAAAATTGACGCATATGACCTCGCCCCGCTACTTTACGCCCAAAGGGTAAATGCGTTTCGGGAGGAAACCATGAAAAAATTCACATCAACTGTCGCCGTGCTGGCCGCGACAACAACCTTGGCGCAGGCGGGCGGGCTTGACCGCTCCAACCAAAATATCGGCGTTATCTTTGAAGAAGGCGACTATGCCGAGCTGAGCTTCGGTTTCATCCGCCCCAGCGTGTCCGGTACAGATCTGGCCGCATTTGGCGGTCGTAACACGGGCGATGTTGCTGGCAGCTTCACGCAAGTCGGCCTCGCTTATAAGCAACAGATCAATGATGAATTCTCATTCGCGCTGATCGTCGACCAACCATTTGGCGCAGATATCGCCTACCCGATTGGCAGCTCGGTCGCTTTGGGCGGCACAGTCGCCTCAGTCGACACCGTCGCTTTGACAGGTATGGCACGCTACGAGTTCGGCAACGGCTTCAGCGCTCATGGTGGTATCCGCGCGCAACGCCTCAAAGGCAATTTGACACTTGCAGGTCTCGCCTACGGGCCGGTCAATGGCTACAGCACAACACTGTCAGGTGACACGGCGTGGGGTTGGCAAGGTGGCGTCGCCTATGAGCGCCCCGATATCGCGCTCCGCGTTGCACTGACCTATTTCTCCGAGATCGACCACGATCTGGGCACGACCGAGAACATCCTTCCCGGTGCCGTCACCAATACATCCGTGACAACACCTCAATCGTTCAACCTTGATTTCCAATCGGGCATCGCTGCTGACACGCTGCTCTTTGGTCAAATCCGTTGGGTTGATTGGAGCGTCGTGAAAGTCTCGCCCGCAGCCTTTGCTGGCGCCACTGGCGGCGCGAGCCTCACAGATATCGAAGATGAAACCACCTTCACTTTGGGTGTCGGTCGCCGGTTCAGCGATAAATTCTCCGGCGCGGTCTCGATCCAGTATGAAGATGGCGGCGCGGATAACCTCGTCTCGCCTCTGGCCCCGACAAACGGCAAGATCGGCCTGACAGTTGGCGGCACTTATACCGAAGGCAACATGAAGATCACTGGCGGCATCAACTACACCAAGCTCAACAACGCCTTTGCTGAAACAGGCACGCCCGATGTGGCGCGCGCCAATTTTTCAAGCAACAAAGCCATCGGCTTGGGCCTGAAAGTCGGTTGGAGCTTCTAAGCTCAACCTCTTGATCTAAAACAGCTAAACGGCTCGCCCAATCGGTGGGCCGTTTTCTTTTGTCGCTATGCGCAAGAAACGGATAGCCAAACCAAAGCGCATCGGTCTAACTGCAAGACATGATCGAGCAGAAATCCATGACCTCCCGCGCTTGGGCCGAGATGGCGCTGCTGTCGCTGATCTGGGGCGGCTCGTT
>CAZCEW010000179.1:0-3709 GCA_964497775.1 uncultured Rhodobacterales bacterium | reverse complement strand
ACCCGCGCACCGGCAAAGTCGTAGAGAAAGAATACGCGAACTGGACGAGCCATCCGAACAATCCGGGGGCTTGTGCGGCGGAGTAGGGGGGCTTTCAAGCGGCGCTTGTTTGGCGTCTGGAAAAAATTGCCAATTGGCAATTCGGAGTTTTTGTGGTTGGTTTCAAAGGGTTGGGCTTACTAAATAAATTGTTAATTTTCAATACATTAAGAAGAGATTATCAAGGTAATGCGCAGGGGTAGGGCGTCACCAAATCTCTTCATAAAGCCCTACAATCTCATCCGCACTCGGAACCCTCGGGTTATTCTGAGGCGATCCAGACGCCAGAGCCTGTTCAGCCATCAGGCTCAACTTCCCAAAATACGCCTCCCGATCATGGCCTTGTGCGGATGGCGTTGGCACCGCCAGATCGTCGTTCAAACGGCGCAATCCATCGACCAGTTTTCCGCAGGCAACTTCATCGCTATCGCCATCCGCCGCCATGCTCATCACCCGCGCGCAGGTAGCGTATCGGGCGGGGGCGGCTTTGACCGAGAAGGCTGTGACGGCGGGCAAGAGCATTGCGTTCGATAACCCGTGGGCCACATGAAAATGCGCGCCGATGGGGCGTGACATGCCGTGGACCAGCGCGACCGAGGCGTTGGAGAACGCCATGCCGGCTTGCGAGGCGGCCAGCATCAGGGCCTCTCGGGCGGGGGCGTTCTCTCGGTCTGCGTAAGCTGTGCGCACATGGTCGGCAATAAGCGGCATGGCCGAGAGTGCGAAAGCGTCGGTGTAGGGGTGGGCGCGGCGCGAGACATAGGCCTCGATCGCGTGGGTCAGCGAATCCACGGCCGTATCGGCTGTGATCCGCGGCGGTTTCGTGACTGTGAAGGTCCAGTCGATCAAGGCGGCGGTCGCGACGCAGGCCAGCCCGGAGAGGTTGTATTTCTCGGGGTCTTTCGTGTCGGTGATGACGCACCAGCGGGTCAGCTCTGATCCTGTGCCGCCTGTTGTCGGGATCGCGATGACAGGCACGCCGCAGCGGTCGATTTGGGCGGGCGCTTTGTAGTCGCGCACATGGCCGGGATTGACCGACATGAAGCTGACCGCTTTGGCCGTGTCCATCGGGGAGCCGCCGCCGAAACCTATCACGCAGTCGTATTTATCGGCGCGAAACGCGGCCAAAGCCTCGTCAAGACACGCATCTGTCGGGTCCTCAATGACGCGGTCAAACAGACCGTAGCTTGGAAGCTGGTCTGTGATCCGCTTCAAATGACCAAGCGGGGCCATGTTGGGATCGGTGACGATCAGCGGACGGCTGAGGCCAAGCTGCGCCATCACATCGCCGAGCTCTGAGGCGACACCGCCGCCAATGCGGATCACGCGCGGGGATTGCACGCGCCCGATCATGGCGTCAGCATCTTTGTGAAGACCTGATCAAGATATGTGCCCGCATGATCATAAGGCTCCTCGCTGCCCAAAACCGCGCGCACTTGCACGTCGAAATCGGCGTAATGTTGCGTCAGCGACCAGATCGAGAAGATCAGATGATAAGGATGCACCTTTGCGATCTGGCCTGCATTCATCCACGCTTGGATTACTGCGGTTTTCTCATCCACGAGAGGTTTCAGGCTAAGCTTCAAATTGCCCGCCATCCGCGGCGCGCCTTGCAAGATCTCATTGGCAAAAAGCCTGCTTTCGCGCGGGTAATCGCGGCTCATCTGCAATTTGCGCTGCACATAGGCGAGGATCTCTTTCAGCGGATCGCCCTCAGGGTCCATCTCGCGCAGCGGGTCGAGCCATGTGTCCATCAGGCCGGATAGAAGCTCGGTATGGATGGCCTCTTTTGAGGGGAAGTAATAGAGCAAATTCGGCTTGGACAGCCCTGCGGCCTGCGCGATCTGATCAAGCGTCGCACCACGAAACCCGTGGCCCGAGAAGACCTCAAGTGCGGCGTTCAGGATCACATCCGTGTTTTTCTTCTGGATCCGCGTTTGCGGGCGCCCATCTGCCATGCAATTCGGCCTTCCATCTGCCTAATGTTTCATCATTGCGCGAAACAGAGCCGCGCGCCAAGGGTCAGAATCCTCTGAGTTGCCTTGACGGATGATGATGCTCTGATAGCGTGTGTTTGACCAGCCGGTCAAAATTTTTACTGGCCAGTGGCTTTGGGGGGACAACATGGCAACGCAAACTTCCGCACCCGGTGAGAACCTCAAGATCGACGGCGCGCGGCTGTGGGACAGCCTGATGGAGATGGCCAAGATCGGCCCGGGTATCGCGGGCGGCAATAATCGCCAGACGGTGACCGATGAAGACGCCGAAGGGCGCGCGCTGTTTCAATCTTGGTGCGAGGCTGCGGGATGCTCGATGGGTCTTGACCAGATGGGCAATATGTTCGCGCGACGCGAGGGCACGGACCCTGACGCGCTGCCGGTCTATGTGGGCTCTCATCTTGATACCCAGCCCACAGGGGGCAAATATGATGGCGTTTTGGGCGTGCTTGGCGGCCTAGAGATCATCCGGTCGTTGAATGATCTGGGCATCAAGACGAAGCACCCGATTGTGGTGACGAATTTCACCAATGAAGAAGGCACACGCTACGCGCCTGCGATGCTGGCTTCGGGCGTTTTTGCGGGGCTGCATACGCAAGATTGGGCCTATTCCCGCGTCGATGCGGATGGCAAATCTTTCGGAGATGAGCTGCAACGGATCGGCTGGCGTGGTGAGGAGGAAACAGGCGCCCGCAAAATGCACGCGTTTTTCGAACTGCATATCGAACAAGGCCCGATCCTAGAGGCCGAGGGCCGTGATGTCGGTGTCGTGACCCATGGCCAAGGCCTGTCTTGGACGCAAGTGACGATCACCGGCAAAGACAGCCATACCGGATCAACGCCGATGCCGATGCGCAAAAACGCAGGGCTGGGCATGGCGCGTATTTTGGAGAAGGTCGAAGAGATCGCACTCAGCCACGCGCCCCATGCTGTGGGCGCGGCGGGTCATATCGACATTCATCCGAACTCGCGCAATGTCATTCCGGGGCGTGCGGTGTTTACTGTTGATTTCCGTTCGCCCGATCTGAGCGTGATCCAGGACATGGAAGCGCGGCTTGCAACAGAGGCGAAAGCCATTTGCGACGCGATGGGCTTGGGCCTCGAGATGGAGAAAGTCGGCGGCTTCGATCCTGTGACATTTGACGAGACATGCGTCACGGCCGTGCGCAACGCCGCCGAGCGTCTGGGTCATAGCCATATGGACCTGATCTCGGGCGCGGGCCATGATGCCTGCTGGATCAACCGCGTGGCACCTACGGCCATGGTGATGTGCCCTTGCGTCGACGGGCTGAGCCACAATGAGGCCGAGGAAATCAGCCCCGAATGGGCCGCAGCGGGCGCCAACGTGCTGTTTCACGCCGTGGTCGAGACGGCGGAGATCGTTGGATGACCGAGACCCGCAAATGGCCACTCGGTCGCGCCTTTATGATCGGCATGCTCGTTGGTGCTGCGATTGTCGTGATCAACTTGATCGCCGGCAATGATCCGACACGTGGCACGACCAATGCCGCGCAAGCTGGCGGCGCGCTTGTGGGTCAGTTCATTCTGCCAGTTATCACCGGAGCCATCGCCTCCGTTATCGCCCTGATCCGAAACTTATTCGTGAAGTGAGATCCAAATGAGCAAAGTCATCAAAGGCGGCACGATCGTTACCGCAGATATGCAATACAAGG
>CAZCEW010000178.1:0-3843 GCA_964497775.1 uncultured Rhodobacterales bacterium | reverse complement strand
TTGGAATTGATCGTCGAGCCGATCATCGAGGTCACCAAAAGCCCCGTTCCCATATCGGCCAGCAAGTCATCGCGGCTTTGAGTGCCTTGGGTCAAAGCCAGATTGGTGACCGATGGGCTGGGCGGGCCGGACGTGCCTCGCGCCGCATTGGCCGTGCTGTCCAGCCCCAGTTTGCGCGCATTGGCCAGATCGAGCGTCCAGCTCTGCAACACCCCGTCCTCAATGATCGCACGCTGGGACGCGGGCAATCCTTCGGCGTCAAACGGGCGCGAGCCCGAGACGCGGGGGCGCAATGGATCTTCGATCAAGGACAGACCTGCGGGCAAGATCTGATCACCCATCTTGCCCATCAGCCACGAGGACCCGCGCGCAACCATCGCGCCGTTGCTGGCGGCAATCAGATGGCCAATCAGAGAAGAGGCGATGCGCTCATCAAACACAACCGGATAGCTGCCCGTGCGCGGTCTGCGCGCGCCGGCACGCTCCAAAGTGCGCTCAGCCGCGATGCGCCCGACCTCTTCGGGCGTAGGCAAATCGGCCTGAAAAGTGCGCGACGCGCCGTAATAGTCGCGCTCCATCTCGGTGCCTTCGCCAGTGATCGCAACGGTAGAAATCATCCGGTCGGTGCGGTGATAACCACCCGCAAATCCGTTGCTTGCGGCCAGATGGATGCTGCGTTCCCCATAAGCGGCCGATGCCGATTGCACCTGCGAGATGCCTTCAAACTCAAGCGCTGCCGCCTCGGCGCGCTTAGCGTCTTCTTCTAATTCAGCGGCAGCAGGCGGCTCGGTCGGATCAGATAGTTCCAACGCATCCAAATCCCAATCCTTCGCCAATTGGTCGGCCGAGGCGAGCCCGATATGCGGATCCTCCGGTGCCTCACGCGCCATCGCCACGGCGCGCTCTGCAATCGTGTCGAGCGTCGCGTCGTCAAACAGTGATGACGATACCGTCGCCTGACGTTGGCCAATCAGAACCCGCAACCCGATCTCAACCCCTTCAGAGCGCTCGGCATGTTCCAGCGATCCGTTCAACACGTCGATGGAAACCGAAGTATCATCGACGGCCAAAGCATCCGCGTGATCAGCGCCGGCCTTCTCGGCAGCAATCAGCATACGTTGGGTCAGCGAAGAAAGGTCTTGTGTCATAGGCGCTCGCGGTTTGATCTCTTAGGGGGAGGTAGTGCCAAGTGGCACACTCTGCAAGGCGGCAATCGCTTGCACCTTTGCGGCTCTCGGGGTTTTGTAGGCCCAGCGTCAAGGAGTTCGCGACATGGATATGACCAACAAAACTGTTCTGATCACAGGTGCCAGCCGAGGTATCGGGGCTGATACCGCGCGCGTTTTTGCCTCCCAAGGCGCGGATGTGTTTCTCCTGGCGCGCTCTGAAGGCGCGATCAACGCGCTGGCTGATGAGCTGGGCGAGAAGGCGGTCGCGTTGGCCTGCGATGTCGCGCGGTTTGGTGATGTGAACGCCGCTGTGAAAGCTGCGGTCGACAAAACCGGCCGACTTGATGTGGTGATCAACAATGCGGGCCTCATAGAGCCGGTCTCCCGCATGTCCGAGAGCGATCCGGAGGCTTGGGGCGAAGTGATCGATGTAAACCTCAAAGGCGTCTATTACGGCATGCGCGCGGCATTGCCGATTATGCAAAAGCAAGGGCATGGAACGATCTTGACCATCAGTTCTGGTGCAGCGCATAGCCCGCTGGAAGGCTGGAGTCAGTATTGCGCGTCCAAGGCCGGGGCCGCGATGTTGACGCGGTGCGCGCATAAGGAACATGGCGAGGAGGGCCTGCGGATCATGGGCCTGTCGCCCGGCACTGTGGCGACCGAGATGCAAGTGGCGATTAAAGCCAGCGGCGTGAACCCAGTCAGCCAGCTTGATCCATCTGTTCATATCCCTGCCGATTGGCCAGCGCGCGCGATGTTGTGGATGTGCAGCCCGGATGCGGACGAGTTTTTGGGCGAAGAAATCTCGCTACGTGACGAGGCCATTCGCGCTCGGGTAGGTCTGATCCGATGATCCAGCTTTCAAAAGAAGATGGCATCTGGACCGCCACGCTAGATCGTCCCGACAAGGCCAATGCCGTAACCAAAGAGATGATGGAGGAACTGGTAAATATCGCGGAGACTGCACAAGGCGACGCCCGCGCACTTATTCTGACCGGCAATGGCAAGGTCTTCAGTGCCGGGATGGATTTGGCCGCGGCCAAAGCGGGTCTCGCCACCGATCCGGTCTGGGAGCGTCTGTCACACGCAATCGCCGAGTTTCGCGGGCTGTCTATTGCGGCGCTCAACGGCACGCTTGCGGGTGGCGCGACGGGTATGGCTTTGGCCTGTGATCTGCGCCTCGCCGTCCCCAGCGCAAAATTCTTCTATCCGGTTATGAAGCTCGGCTTTTTGCCGCAACCCAGTGACCCCGGCCGTCTGCGCGCGCTCATTGGTCCTGCGCGTGCCAAGATGATCTTGATGGCCGGTTGCAAGATCGAAGCACCCGAGGCGCTGGATTGGGGGCTCATCGACCGCATCGTTCCAGCGGAGGATCTACAAACCCAAGCCCGCGCGCTTTGCGCAGATGTTTGCGCCGCCGAGCCATCCCATGTCGACGCAATAAAGTCGCTAATCTAGGTTCATTTTTCCCGGCAACTTGCTTTCTGCCAAGACCTGCGCCAATTGTCTTTGGCAAAGGGCTTTTTGACTCTAGGAACGTCTTGTGGAGAACATTCCCTATATCGACCAAATAACCGAATACGCCATCTTGGCGCGAGATCTCGCGCTTGCCTGGCTCACAAGCCCTGCGGCTTGGGTTCAATTCGGTCTTCTGGTCGTCTCTTTCCTTCTGGCGCTTGTGATCAGCCGAAAGCTGAGCAAGGTCCTCACCCGCATCATTACGCCCGAGGAAAGCAAGCAATCGATCTTCGCGAAAGCGCGTCGCTTTGTTTTGCCTTTCTTGTCGTTGCTCCTGCCTCTGTTGGCATTCGGATTTACCGCCGCCGGTGAAGGTGCCGTGCGCGCCATGTTCGACGGCGGCTCGGTTATTGCCTTCGGCAAGCGCGTCTTCTTGTTCCTTGCCGCGCGAATTCTCGTGCGCGACGTGGTGACCGCGCCCTTGCTCAAGGCGCTTGGCAAGGCTTTCATCGTACCAGCGGCGGCGCTTTATGCGCTGGGTCTTTTGGGCCCGATCACCGAAAAGCTCCGTGAAACGATCGTCCCGCTTGGCAATCTGTCCTTCGATCTTCTCTGGCTGATCCAGTTCATCATCGTTGGCGGGTTTATCTTTTGGCTTGGCGGATGGTCGAACCAGCAATCGACTTCCTATATCGGAAAGCAGGAACTGAAGCCTGCCACCAAGCAACTGGCCGGCAAAGGCGCAGAAATCGCGATCTTTGGTATCGCGTTCATCGTGCTGATGAGCATCATGGAGATCAACCTCGCATCGCTGGCAGTCATCGGGGGTGCTATCGGTGTCGGTCTTGGTTTCGGCCTTCAAAAGATCGCGTCGAACTTCATATCTGGCGTGATCTTGCTGCTCGAGGGGCAGGCGACCGTCGGCGACTTTGTCGAACTCGACGGAGGCGAGGCGGGCACGATTGTCAAAATGACCGCCCGCGCGATCATCTTAGAGACCTTCGATGGCCGTTGGATCGTGGTGCCGAACGAAGACTTCATCATCACCCGCGTCGTCAACTATTCCGACCAAGGCTCGGCCAATCGCTATGAAGCGGATTTTTCGGTTTCCTATGACACCGACATTAATCTGGTGCCCGATATCGTCGAGAAGGCCGTGCAAGCCCACCCGGAAGTCCTGATGGAGCCCTTCCCCGCTGATTGCGAGCTGCGC
>CAZCEW010000177.1:0-3849 GCA_964497775.1 uncultured Rhodobacterales bacterium | reverse complement strand
CCCGTCGATGTGCAATTGCAAGACTGGGTGGCAGAGACAGGGCGCGGGCTGGCCTTTGAGGGTCCGCCGTTCACAGCGCGCGAGGAAGCCTCGACCATCGGAGCGGAAAAGCGGAGCCGTCAGGCCCAGCTCGCCTCGAACTATCAATCGCTGCGCCTCAAACGCCTGTGGCGCACACATGCCTCGGCGATCAAAACGCAATACCAATCGAAATACCCGACATGAGCGCTGCGCATCGCCCAGAATTCGACGCGCTTGCCGAACAGATCAAACAGATCGTGGGCACCCGGCCCATCGTGTTCTTCATCAATCCCGGCAATTGGGGCGACAGCCTGATCCGCGAAGGGGCAGAGCAGTTTTTCCGCCATTATGGCCTCGCCTATCATCCGGTGCGGTTTAAGGATGTGATGAAAGGCCGCGTGACGCTCGATCAGGTGATTGCCGCCACGCGCCACGATGATCCGGTGATGGTCTATAACGGCAATGGCGCGTTTTCGCATCATTACGAGACGTTGGGCCGCGTGGCAGAGCTGTCGCAAAGCTTCGGCACGTCGATTGTCCTGCCCTCGACCTTTGAGGCCGCGATTGATCGCTCGCGCTTTGTCCCTGACAGCCATTTCTTCGTGCGCGACCGTTTCGAAAGCGCGCAGGCGATGCCCGATTGTATGTTCTGCCATGACATGGCGTTTTTCCTGAACCTCACCTGCGCCGCGCCCACGAAAGACGAGGGCTATCTGATGCGCGAGGATATGGAGAAGCCTGAGGGCGCGGAAATCCCGCAAGGCAATGTCGATATCTCAAAGGGTGGCCGTGCGCATACGCCGATTGACGGGTTTCTGGAGGCTATCGGGCAATACCGCCACATCCACACCAACCGGTTGCATGTCGGCATCGCGGGCGCGCTTCTGGGGCGGCAGACGACGCTATCTGCCAATAACTATTTTAAGATCCGCGCGATCTATCAAAGCTCGGTCGAGCCGTTTTTCGACCATGTGCGCTTTACCTGAGCCGCACGAAACCGTGAGATGGGCCCAATAGCAATTCCTCTAAGCCATTGATTTCTATGGCTACTCGCCCGCGCGGGGCATCTTCCCAAACCGGAGTTTCAACCTTTGATTTTCACAAAGGGTAATATTGGACCCGTCTCACAGGCTCGTGTGTCCCGTGTGAGCGGGGCCCGCTCGTAGGGTGGCGCGTCAGCGTGGCGAATCTCGCGGCGGTGACGTGTAACCAACAAGGGACTTAGATCATGAAAACGAAACATCTCTTATGCGCGGCAGCCATTGCTGCGCTGTCGGCAGGTGCGGCAAGCGCCACGACATTGAATATCAAAATCACCAACACCACGGGGGCTGGTGGGTTCTCGATCACGCCGCTTTACACTGCCTTCCATGACGGGCGCTTTGACGCATTTGATGTGGGCGAGAAGGCCACACCCGGCGTTGAAGCAATCGCCGAGACCGGAAACGCCATGGTCGTCGCCGGGGAACGGCGTGTGATCGACCCTGACAGCCAAGGCAATGTGAACCCGTCTCCTATGGGCCCGCCCCCCATCCAGCCCGGAGAAGTCGTGACAACACAGCTTGATATCGATGGCGTGAACAATCGCTTCTTCACCTATCTTGCGATGCTTTTGCCCTCCAATGACGCGTTCATCGGCAATGATAACGCGAAGGCCTATGAGCTGTTCGACGCGGGCGGCAATTTCAAAGGCCCGCTGAAGATCGATGTCACGGGCGACGATATCTATGACGCGGGCACAGAGGCCAATGCGCTTTTGGGCTCGGCCTTTGTTCAGGGTGAAGATATTGCGCTTGGCGGACCGGGCGAGGGTGTGATCACTGCTGGCACTGACCTGTCGGTCTTTGCCGGAGCCACACTCGCGACCGGAGATATCCTGGGCAGCGGGGCAATCCTTGATTTCGCCTCGAACCCGAGCGCGTTCAACGTGATCTCCATCGAGATCACGGAAGCCGCAGCGCCAATCCCGCTTCCAGCCAGCGCTCCGCTGCTGGCGGGCGCTCTGGCGCTTCTGGGGTGGCGTGCAAAGCGCAAACAAAGCTAAGTCCTTTGTACAAGGTAATCAGGCTCCATTGGAAACAATGGGGCCTTTTTCTATGGTTTTGTTTCAAAAACCCCGCGTAACCCGACGTCGCCACTCGTTTCGCTTGCGGGAATCGGCAGGTTTTGCGCTTAATCGCGTTAGGTAATCTTTGGGGGGTTTGATGAAACACGTAATTCTTGCAACTGCATTGGCATTCGGGCTGGGCGCATCTGCGCAAGCGGCTTCGCTGTCAGACGACTATTCCAGCTTCTGGGTCTTGGGCGACAGCCTCAGCGATACGGGCAATCTGCCTCCCGGCTTCGCGCCGCCCCCGCCCTATTTCGACAGCCGCTTCTCGAACGGAGAGGTCTGGGCCGATGATCTGGCCGCTGACTTCGCCATTCAGGGCAACTTCGCCTTTGGCGGCGCGCGCACAGTGGGAGGCGATGCGCCTGATCTGCTGACACAGCTTGGCATTTTCGGCGCTAGCGCGCTGCCTGCACTTGGTGACAGACCGCTCGTGTCGATGTGGTTTGGCGCCAATGATCTGTTCAACACCATTCCGTTTGGCACTGGCGAGGCCACAGGCATTGATGCGGCCAACAACATCAAAGACGCGGCAGAGGCTTTGGCCAATGCGGGCGTGCGCGATCTGTTGATCATGAACCTGCCATCGCTTGACCTGACGCCGTCCTACGCGGCGTTCCAGCCAGCACTGGCAGAGGCCGCCAAGGAGGCCACAGCAGCGTTCAACAAGCAGCTCAAATCCAACATCGCCGAGATCAAAGCCACAGGCGTCACGGTGATTGACGTCAATATGGACGCCTTCTTCAAATCTGTTCTGGCCGACCCGGCGAGCTTTGGCATCGCGAACACGGCGCTGCCTTGCCTGTTCCCCAGCCAAGCCATTGCCGACGCCTTTGGCCAGCCCTTGCTGTGTGATCCATCCGTGGCCTCGGCCTCTCTGTTCTTTGACAGCGTTCACCCGACGACCTTTGCCCATGCGCAAATCGCAGATCGCATCCGCGCCTCTATCGCGGCGGTGCCATTGCCCGCAACAGCGCCTATGCTGCTTCTGGCCCTTGGCGGGATCGGCTTTGTCGCGCGGCGCAAAGCGGCCTGAACAGGGTCTAACAAAGGAAATTAGAAAGCCCTGCCCTTACCGGCGGGGCTTTTTTTCTGCCGCCCGCTTGGGTAAGGGTCCTGCCATAGGTTTATTCCATTGAAGGGGCAGGCAAGATGGACAGGCGGAGTTTTCTGGCAAGCGGCGCGGCATTAACGGCTTTTGGCAGCCAAGCGCGGGCGCAAGGCAAACCGAAAGACTGGGTCCTGCCGGAAGAACACAAACCCCGCTATGTGCGCCTGAAAGGCGGCTACCCTGCTGGCGAGATCCATGTCGATCCCGCGACCTTCTCGCTTTATTGGACCGTCGAGGACGGGCGCGCCATTCGCTACACGGTGGGCATCGGGCGCGGTGATCTTTACGAGCGCGGCACGTTCAACATCGGCGCAAAAAAGGAATGGCCCTCTTGGACCCCTACGCAAGAGATGATCGAGCGCAATCCCGGCGCCTATAAGCGGTTTGAGGACGGTATGCCCGGCGGCGCTGGCAACCCGCTGGGCGCGCGTGCGCTCTATCTCTTCACGCCCGAGCGCGGAGACACCTTCCTGCGCATCCACGGCACCCCCCGCCCCTGGACCATCGCCTCAGCGGTCTCCAACGGCTGTGTGCGGCTGACCAACGGCCATGTGGCGCATTTGTATGATCAGGTAGGGCTTGGGGCGAAGGTGGTGCTGCATTGAGG
>CAZCEW010000176.1:0-3924 GCA_964497775.1 uncultured Rhodobacterales bacterium | reverse complement strand
GCCTCAACCGCTGGAGCGACCTCAGCCTCAATCACAGGTTCCGCCTCAGGGGTAATCTCTGCCTCAACCTCTGGCTCCGCTTTCGGCGTCTCGGGCGTCTGCAAGGCGGCTTGCTCGATCTCGCCGGAGGGCGGGCCGTCCAATTGCTGCTGGGTAATCAGATAGGCGCCACCGATCAGCAAGATGGCGATGCCAATGCCGATTGCCGCGGCGGGACCGCTCAGACCCAATCGCTGCCAGAATGCCATCTTGTCGTCCTCTTCCCGTATGCCCCGATTGTCTGCGCGCGTGTCTCGGCAAACTTGTGTGACCTTAACGGCCTCGCTATCACAAGACAAACCCCTTGCGCAAAATCTAGCGCAATGACAAGCGCCACATACTAAGGAAAGCCCCTGCCATGCCCGATCTGCCGAAATCTGTGTGCGTTTATTGCGGCTCTCGCTTCGGCAAAAACCCCGCTTATAAATCCGCCGCGACCGAGCTGGGCACGGCCATTGCGCGCGCCGGCTGGCGGCTGGTTTATGGCGCGGGCGATGTCGGGTTGATGGGCGCTGTGGCGCAGGCCACGCAAGCGGGCGGCGGCGAGACCTTTGGCGTCATCCCCACCCATCTGTTCGAGCGCGAGGTCGGCAAGCGCGACCTTTCCACCTTCGTGATCACCGAGACGATGCATGAGCGCAAGAAGGTTATGTACATGAATTCAGACGCAATTGTCGTGCTGCCGGGCGGGGCTGGATCGCTCGATGAATTCTATGAGGTGCTGACCTGGCGCCAATTGGGGCTACATGACAAACCGATCTGCCTACTCAATATAGACGGGTATTGGGATCCGTTGATTGCGCTGAACGCCCATGTCGTAGCCGAGGGTTTCGCCGATCAAAGCTTGCTGGATTTCGTCTCTGTGTGGCCTGACACGGGCGCGCTTTGCGCCCATCTGAGCGCCGCATTCAGCTAGGCCCACGCCGCGAAAATGCCCGCTAACCATTATGTGATGCGCGCGCTTGGTCAAAACTTTGCTACGCTTGGGCCAAGAATCACAAAAACACACCCAACGCGGAGATTGCCCATGAAAGCCCTTCCCCTCATCGCAGCCCTTTTGATGGCCAGCCCGGCAAGTGCGGCCTCAGAAGGTGAGCGCGTCCAGATCACAGGCGAGATCATCGACACATGGTGCTATTTTTCGGGCGTCATGGGCGGGCCGGACGCGGTGGTGGGCTCGGCGCATCATACTTGCGCGCTTTGGTGCTCGGCGGGTGGCATTCCGGTCGGGCTTTTGGGTGAGGATGGCGAGGTCTATATGGTGCTCAAAATCGAAGGTGATGATGCCAATGCCTCAGGCGACACGCAGCTGAATTTGGCCAGCCACGAGATCACGGCGGACGGGATGCTCTATAAGCGCGACGGGCTGAATTATCTGGTGGTTGAAACGGTCGTGACCGATCACGGGATCACCAATCTCAACCACGAAGATTACGGCGTCGTGCCGGGCTTCGCCATTCCCAAGCCGAAGAATTGAGGAGCGTGATGATGAGAAAATTACTTGCATGTTTCGTGATCGCCGCAGCCCCTGTCAGCGCGCAGGATTTCTCCGAAGGATCAGAGGCGAAAAGCTGGAACCTTTACGCCGAGATCCCTGCCACGTTCGAGGCCAAGGTCGTCGACATCACTTGCGAGATCACCGGCGATTGCACGCAAGACTGCGGCGCGGGCAAGCGCCAATTGGGGCTGTTGCGCAGCGCTGACGGCGTTTTGGTTTTCCCCAACAAGAATTCTCAAAGCGGGTTTCAAGGCGCCACGGTCGACTTGCTGCCCTTTTGCGAAAAGACCGTCACCGTTGATGGGCTTTTGTTGGAAGATGAAGATACAGGGCTGAAAAATATCTATCTGGTCCAGAAAATTCGGATGGGTGACGGCGATTGGGTGAAGGCGAATACATGGTCGAAAAACTGGGCCAAGCTGCACCCTGAGGCCAAAGGCAAAGGCCCGTGGTTTCGCCGCGACCCGCGCGTCAATGCGCATATCGCGTCGACGGGGCATCTGGGTCTAGGCCTCGAGATAGACGAGGCGTTCAAGAAGGAGCATTTTGAGTGATCTTGCGCGCGAGCCTCTTGTCGCTGGCCCTTGCCGGGCCCGCCTTGTCAGAGCAAGCGCCCCTGCCCTTTAATCTGGGCGGCGCGTTCGAGCTGACCGATCAACACGGGCAGACCCGCAGCGAGGCGGAGCCTGACGGCAAACATCAATTGCTGTTTTTCGGCTATGCCAATTGCCGCGAGATTTGTTCTGCCGTGTTCCCGCTGATGGCCGATATGATCGATGCGACCCGTGCCAAGGGCGTGGAGATTTCTCCGGTGATGATCACCGTCGATCCGGCGCGCGACACCGCAGACGCGATGGGGCCGATCTTGCAAGACCACCACCGCGATTTCATCGGTTTGACGGGCGATGCGGGCGCGCTGCAAGTGGCCTATGACGCCTATCAGGTGGAGACCGAAGAGGTGTTTACCGACCCCGAATACGGGCCGGTCTATGCGCATGGCAGCTTTATCTATCTGCTCGATGGCGCGGGCAACTTCCTGACCCTGATCCCGCCCATTCTGGGACCGGAGCAAGCCGCAGATATCGTTTTGAAATACGCGAAGACCCCAAGCTGATGATTGCAAGACGCGGGGTAATCTTTGGCGGTGCGGCCCTGCTTGCGGGTGGTGGGCTCTATGCGGCGGGCGCGCAGAACTTGTTTTATTCGGCCATTACCGAAGCCTCTGAAGCGGGCGCGCTGGAGGCTCCTGAGGCGCATAAGAAAGCAATTGCGGGGGAGATTTTGCTGATTGATATCCGCCGCCCCGATGAATGGGCCAAGACCGGATCGGGCGAAGGCGCTGTGCGGTTGGATATGCGGCGCGAGGATTTTATCGCAGAGTTGAGCCGTCTTGTCGGTGGTGATACCGCGCGGCCCGTGGCGCTGATTTGCGCGCGTGGTGTGCGCTCCGCACGGATGTCGAACCGCTTGGATGAGGCCGGATTTAGCACGATTATTGATGTGCCTGAGGGTATGTTAGGGTCCGGTGCTGGCCCCGGTTGGATCAAGCGCGGCCTACCACTGGATCGCAGTTGATGCGTCTGATCGCCAGCCTCCTCGCCGCTTGTCTTATGGGCAGCGCCGCGCAGGCCGGATGTGCGGGGGATGACGCGGCCTGCACCGTGCCTTTGGGCGACTATCACATCGCGCTGCCCGAGAGTGACGGCCCCCACGGGGCGGTGATTTTCCTGCATGGCGCGGGCGGCAAAGGCGTCAGCGCCACAAAGATGCGCGCGATTTTGAACCGAGGCTATGCCGCGATCGGGCCGCAAGGGATCAAGCGTCCGGGTTCGCGGTTCGGATCAAGCTGGTCGTTTCACCCCGAGCGCGAAGAAATCCGCGACGAGATGGCGTTCATCCGCGAGATCATCGCAGACGCTGTGGCCAATCATAATGTCGATCCAGAGCGGCTGATGATTGCGGGGTTCTCGATTGGCGGCTCGATGACCTCTTATCTGGCCTGCGCTGATCCGACACTGGCGCGCGCGTTCGCTCCTGTCGCGGGCGGTTTTTGGCGCCCGCACCCTGAGATGGGGTCGTGCAATGGACCCGTCAATCTGTTCCACACCCATGGCTGGCGCGACAAGACCGTGCCGCTGGAGGGACGCCCATTGGGCGGAGGGCGGATATTTCAGGGCGATATTTTCGTGACGCTGCAAATCTGGCGCGAGGAAAACGGCTGCGCCGGAATGCGCGCAGATACGTTTGACACATCGGGTGATTTCTGGCGGCGCAAATGGGAGAGCTGCGAGAGCGGCGCGCTGGAGTTCGCGCTTCATCCCGGCGCGCATGGTATCCCGAAAGGCTGGTCGGATATGGCGCTCGATTGGTTCGAGAGTTTGGAGTGA
>CAZCEW010000175.1:0-3931 GCA_964497775.1 uncultured Rhodobacterales bacterium | reverse complement strand
GGGTAAGTGAAGTTGGCCGGATCGTAGAACGCGGTCTCCTCCAGCCCCGGCTCGATATCTTCGAGCGGGTAGTTATGAGGCACGTAAGCCGCCAAGGTCACATCGCCCCATGCCACGGATTTATCCGTGCCTGCGACGGTGAATGCGCCGTCTTTGAGCTCGATATCGGCTTCGGCTGCTTCCATCAGATGGGCTGCGATTTTCTTGGCTTTGGCGATGATCTTCTCGGTCGCGCGCACCATGGCGGAGCCACCAACAGCGATTGAGCGCGAGCCATAAGTGCCCATGCCCATCGGCGTATTGGCAGTGTCGCCATGCACGATCTCGACCATGCCTTCATCAATGCCCAGCATATCAGCGACCACTTGCGGGAAGGCGGTTTCATGGCCCTGCCCGTGAGAATGCGAGCCGGTCATAACCGAAATCGAGCCCGTCGCATTGACCCGCACCGTGGCACTTTCGTAGAGCCCCGCGCGTGCGCCAAGTTGGCCTACGAGGTTTGACGGCGCGATGCCGCAAGCCTCGATGTAATGCGCGATGCCAAGCCCGCGCAGTTTGCCGGATTTGGCCGAGGCCGCGCGGCGTTTCTCGAAGCCCGCGCGGTCTGACATCTCCACCAGTTTGTCCATCGTGGCGTGGTAGTCGCCTGTGTCATATTCCACCGCCACGGGTGTGGCATAGGGAAATTCGGTGATGAAGTTCTTGCGGCGCAGCTCGACCGGATCAATCCCCATCTCGCGCGCGGCTTTGTCGACGACGCGTTCCAGCTGGAACGTGGCCTCTGGCCGTCCTGCGCCGCGATAGGCGTCAACAGGCACGGTGTTGGTGAACACGGCTTTCACGTTCACATAAATGAGCGGCGTGGTGTAATTACCGGCCATCAGCGTTCCATGCAGCCAAGTCGGCACGGCGGGCGCGAAGGTCGAGAGATAGGCCCCCATATTGGCGTGTGTATCTGTACGGATGGCCAGAAACTTGCCGTCTTTGTCGAGCGCCAGTTCGATCTTGGTGACATGGTCGCGGCCTTGCGCGTCCGAGATGAATGCCTCCGAGCGTGAGGCCACCCATTTGACCGGACGACGCACGGCTTTGGCGGCGAATGTGCAGAATGCTTCTTCGGCATAATGGAAGATTTTCGCACCAAACCCGCCGCCCACATCAGGGGCCACGACGCGCAGTTTATGCTCGGGGATGCCCAGCACGAATGCGCCCATCAAAAGCCGGATCACATGCGGGTTCTGAGAGGTCGTGTGCAGCGTGTAGTCATCGGTCCCTGCGTTCCAATCGCCGACAGCCACGCGCGGCTCCATCGGGTTGGCGACAAGGCGTTGATTGACCAGCTCCAGCGTGGTGACGTGATGAGCGCCTTTGATCGCGGCATCGACCGCGTCGCGGTTTTCTTCAACGAAGCCCCAGTCAAAACATAGGTTCGAGTTCAGGTCGTCATGGACCTTGGTGGCGCCCTTTTTCAAAGCTTCCTTCATGTCGATCACGGCGGGCAGTTCGGTCATGTCGATGTCGATCGCCTCGCCTGCGCTGCGCGCTTGATCGAGCGTCTCGGCGATGACCACGCAGATCGGATCGCCGACATGGCGGACCTTGCCTTCGGCCAGAATGGGGTGTTTGGGCTCTTGCATCGCCTCGCCCGCGCGGTCGGTGATTTGCCAGCCGCAGGGCACGCCGCCGACGCCTTCAAAATCGGCGGAAGTGAAGATGCGGATCACGCCCTCCATTTTTTCGGCCTTGGAGGTGTTGATCTTGTTGATCTTCGCATGCGCCACGTCAGAGCGGACGAAATGCGCGTGGGCTTGATTTTGCAGATTGATGTCGTCGGTATAGCGACCGACGCCGGTTAGAAATCTTACGTCTTCGCGGCGCTTGCTGGCAGCACCTATGCCCTTTTCAATCGGGCTTCCATCTTTTGGCATTTTGAAATTCCTCCTTTAGTGGCGGGCGTTTGGCCCACCCGTCACATTATTCGGCGGCGATTGCGGGGACCTTTTGACCCGAGGCGGCCAGAATGGCGCGGACGATATTGTGGTATCCGGTGCAGCGGCAGATATTGCCTTCGAGATAGTCACGGATCTCGGCCTCGGAGGGTTTGGGGTTGTCTTTGAGAAGGGCTGCCGCAGACATCACCATGCCCGGGGTGCAAAAGCCGCATTGCAGCCCGTGATAATCCTGAAACGCCTGTTGGATCACATTGAGCGTGCCATCGTCATTGGCCTGACCCTCAATAGTTGCGACCTCGGCGCCATCGGCCTCGCCTGCGAGCATGGTGCAGGCTTTGACGGCGGCCCCGTTGACATGAACGACGCAGGCGCCGCATTGCGAGGTGTCGCAGCCGATATGTGTGCCGGTCAGGCCCAGCTCTTCGCGCAGGAAAGACGACAGCAATGTGCGGCCTTCCACGTCGCCCGAGACAGATTTACCGTTCACAGATAAAGTTACTTTGGTCATCAAAAATCCTCCCTAGATCTTCTTGCGGCGCGTGCCGCCTTTGACTAGCCAACCAAGCGTTTCAGCCAGCCCTTTTTCTTTTCTTCTACGGGCGTATCCGTCTCGGCTGGCTCTCCCTCCAGCGCGGTTTGAAAACGCTCGAAAAACTGGTCGGCCATCTTTTTGGCAAACCCGTCAATGATGCGCGAGCCGAGTTGTGCGAGCTTGCCGCCCACTTTCGCCTCGACGCTATAGTGTAATTTTGTGCCCGTCTCGGTAGGTTCCAGCGTGATATCAGCGCCGCCTTTGGCAAAGCCTGCGGGGCCGCCTTTGCCCTCGCCCGAGATGGTGCAGGATTTGGGTGCGATCATATCGGTGATGGTGACCGCGCCTTTGAACTTGGCTTTGACGGGGCCTACTTTTTGGACCACGACGGCCTCGAACCCGTCCTTGGGCGTGCCGGTGAGCTCTTGGCAGCCGGGAATGCAGGCTTTCAAGACATCGGCGTCGAGCAGCGCTTGCCAGACCTCGTCCGGGCTTGCTGCGATATCGCGCGTGTCTTTGAGTTCCATACAGCCTGCCTCCCAGAGCCATCAGGCTGGAACAGAATGCCGCGTTTCTCAAGAGAAAATTTCGTGAAGGTCAGGTGAGAGGATTTTTATGCCTCCGGCGGGAGTATTTTTGCCAAAACGAAGCGGGGTTGGTTTGAGAGAAAGAAGGCGCGTCAAATGTCGAAATAGAGCACGCGGCGATACAAGTGCCATGTGGCGTGGCCCAGTACAGGCAGCACCAGAAGCAGGCCCAGAAACATTGGCACCATGGCGATTAGCACCAAGGCGGCGATGATCGCGGCCCAGATCAGCATGACGCCCTTATTGGCCGCGACCGCGCGCATGGAGACGAGCATGGCGGTGACGAAATCGATCTCTTTGTCGAGCAGGAGCGGCAGGGAGACGACGGTGATTGAGAACACAAAAAAGGCGACTAGGGCGCCGATGATGAGTTCGGCTGCGATCATCATCATGCCGGTCGGGGATTGGAAGAGCTCCCATGAGGTGTGGATGTTCACGATCTCCATGGAGCCCAGAAACATCGCCATCAGCATATGGGCAAAGAAGCTCCAGAACAGGAATACCATCACCAAAATAGCGCCGATCCACGGGATTTGGCGGCCGCGTTCGGCCCAGACGACGCCCAAGACATCGGCCCAATCGAGCGGTTCGTGGTTTTCGAGACGGCGCGAGACTTCATAGAGGCCTACGGCTGCAAAAGGGGCAACGAGCGGGAAGCCTAGTGACAAGACAAGCGTCCATGTGAACACGCCCGCGCCGATCATATAAAGTGCGATGCCAAAGATCACGTAGAAGGCGGCGAAGAAGATCCCGAAAAGCGGTGCGCGACGGAAATCATGCCAGCCCGATTGCAGCGCGCGCAACACCTCGAAGATCGTCAATTTGCCGATATCGGGGATGGCGTCGCGCGCGGGTACGGG
>CAZCEW010000174.1:0-3956 GCA_964497775.1 uncultured Rhodobacterales bacterium | reverse complement strand
CCGTCAGAGCAGCTCTCGGGTTTGCGAAGATCGGGATAGACGACGGGCAGGGGCCCATTGCCCTCAAACAAGACGGACCCGTTTTGAAAGGAGCCCACCGGCCAGATCGCCTCGTGACGACAGATATGCGCGTAGTTGGAATAGACCATATCCCATTGGATATCGGTGACCGGGCCATGACCCAGCTCCCATTCCGCACGGCCCATCAAACCGTACTCGCAAATATCCGACCGTCCCCCCACTATTCCCCCCAGCTGGAATAATCAAAGTTCTCAAAAGTTCAAAAACGCCCAAAACAGCTCGGACGCCTAAAGACATGCGCGAAAGTCAGCCCCGCGCATGGCCTCATATGTAGAGTTTGACATTAGATGGTGGTGCAGTGCGGGTGAGAGCCTGACGCTGTACCGCGCCTAATTACTCTGCCCGTTGGATTATCTTGGTCCGAAATAGCAAAAAAGCCCGGCCTTAAATCCCCACTGATACCCCATCATCATTGTCCCCAGACTGATATCACTAAACCGTGAGATCGCGTTTGAACAGACTCTATTTGCACGATTTTTTCGGCCGCAAAAACATGATAGGGATAGCCCCAAAGGGGAGTGTTCACATGGCCATCAAACGCATCATCTGCGACATCGCCACGCCTGATGTGGCCGGGGTCGCGAAGTTCTATATGACGCTTTTCGATCTCGATATCGCGATGGACCAAACTTGGATCAAAACCCTGACCACCGGCACGCAAGGCCCCGTCCAAATTTCGATTGCCTCGGAGGGCGGCTCCGGGACGCCCGTTCCTGACATGTCGATCGAGGTCGATGACGTCGACGCAACGCACACCCGCGCCCGCGAGATGGGCTGCGAGATCACCTATGAGCTGACCGACGAGCCATGGGGCGTGCGCAGATTTTTCTTGCGCGATCCGGCGGGCAAACTGCTCAACATTCTGTCGCATTCGGAGTGAGCGGGAAGGGGAGGCGTTTAGGGTCTGACGAAAGGAACTCTTAACTTTTGAGTTTTCAAAGCGCCTAAATTTTAGGCAAAACGATTAAAAATTAGGCAGTACGCCTGTGGATAACTTGCGCTCTCAAATCACCTTACGCGCTTTCAAAGCCGCTGTAATCGTCCCGTCATCAAGGTAATCCAGCTCTCCGCCAATCGGCACACCTTGCGCCAGTGAGGTCACTTTCACGCCCCGCGCTTCCAGCTGATCTGCAATGTAATGCGCCGTGGTTTGGCCGTCGATTGTGGCGTTCAATGCCAAGATCACTTCCGAGATCTCCTCGCCCGCCACACGGTCTAACAGCTTGGGAATCCTCAATTCTTCCGGCCCAATCGCGTCCAGCGCCGACAGCGTGCCGCCAAGCACATGGTAGCGCCCTTTGAACACCGCCGCGCGCTCCATCGCCCACAGATCGGCCACGTCTTCAACAACGCAAATCTCTCCATTGGCGCGCTTCTCCGAGGCACAAATCTCGCAAATATCGGTCGTGCCGACATTGCCGCAGTTCAGACATTCTCGTGCAGTTACAGCCACTTGGCTCAAAATATCAGCCAGCGGCGTCATCAAAAGCGACCGCTTTTTGATCATATGCAAAACCGCGCGGCGCGCCGACCGAGGCCCCAGCCCCGGCAGCTTCGCCATCAGCTCGATCAGATTGTCGATGTCTTTGGTCGGGTCAGACATAAGGCTCCCAAAAGGTCACGCCGCGAGGACGCGTTTGACCTAAAATGGCAGGTTCATTCCGGGCGGCAGCCCCAAACCTTCGGTCAGCTTACCCATCTCGGCCTGAGCCTTCTCGGACGCTTTGGTTTGCGCGTCTTTGATCGCGGCCAGGATCAAGTCTTCAACCACTTCTTTTTCATCGGGATTAAAGATCGACGGGTCGATATCAAGCCCTGTCAAAACACCTTTGGCAGTTGCCGTGGCCTTGACCAGACCGGCGCCGCTTTCGCCAGTAACAGTCATGTTTTCAAGGCCTTCCTGCATCTCGGCCATCTTCGCCTGCATCTCTTGCGCTTGCTTCATCATCTTGGCCATATCGCCAAGCCCGCCTAGACCTTTAAGCATGTCTGCCTCCTCAAAAAGCTATGTTTTAACCTATATCGCAGGGCCGCGCGGTGCCTTCAAGGGCTCAGCCATCCTCGAACGGATCCCATTCGTCTTCGACCTCTGGCAACGCCTCCACGGCGGCTTCTTGCACCAGTTCGGCCGCCGTCGTGACCTTGTCGATTTTAGCGCCCGGGAACGCGGCCAATGCGGCCTGTACCATTGGATGTTCCGCCGCTTCCGCCTTCAAGGCGTTCACTTCCGCATCGCGTTCAGCCGCAATCGTCGGCGCGCCGCCCTCATTGACGATTGTGACCGCCCAGCGGTTGCCCGTCCACATCTGAAGCCGCGCGCCAAGCCTTTGCGCCAGATCGTTTGGTGCCATCTCAGTGGGAACAAATTCAATCCGCCCAGGGGCATAGCTGGCCAATTGCAGGGTCGTTTCGACCTCCACCAGCAGCTTCATATCGCGGTTAGAGCGGATCAATTCGACCACTTGGCCGAACCGCGCATAGCGGGCCAAGGCCTCTTCCGGGTCTTGCGCCAAGGCCGTCGCCGCGCCCGTTCCCGAAACCGCGCTCGTGACTTGCGCGCTGACTGCCGGAGCCTGCGCGCGCGCGGTCGCCATGCCGCCGCTTGGCCCATCAGCCGAGCTTCCACCGCTTGGCGCGGGCGGAGGCGGCGCGTCTTGCAATTTGCGTACCAATTCTTCTGGAGAGGGCAGATCGGCTATATGCGTCAGGCGGATCACGGCCATCTCTGCGGCCATCATTGCATTGGGCGCGCTGGCGACTTCTTCTAATGATTTCAACAGCATCTGCCACATCCGCGTCATCGCGCGCATAGGCAAAGCCTCGGCCATAGACTGCCCGCGCATCCGCTCATCGGGGCCAACGGTCGGGTCTTCAGCGGCTTCCGGCGTGATCTTGATGACGCTTACCCAATGGGTGATCTCCGCCAAATCGCGCAGCACGGCGACAGGGTCCGCACCATCGGCATATTGCGCAGACAGCTCCTGCAACGCGCCGGCGGCATCGCCCTTCATGATCAGATCGAACAGATCCAAAACGCGGCCTCGATCGGCCAGCCCGAGCATCGCACGCACTTGCGCGGCAGTTGTCTCCCCCGCGCCGTGGCTGATCGCTTGATCAAGCAAGGACTGCGCATCGCGCGCCGAGCCCTCAGCCGCCCGTGTGATCAGCGCCAACGCTTCATCGGAGATCTCTCCGCCCTCGGCATCGGCGATTCTGCGCAGCAAGCCGATCTGATCTTCCGGCTCAATCCGGCGCAGATCAAAGCGCTGACAGCGCGACAGAACAGTCACAGGGACTTTGCGGATTTCTGTCGTGGCAAAGATGAATTTGACGTGTTCTGGCGGTTCTTCCAGCGTCTTCAGCAAGGCGTTGAAGGCCGAGGTCGACAGCATGTGAACCTCGTCAATGATGTAGATTTTATAGCGTGCCGAGGCCGCACGGTAATGCACCGAGTCGATGATTTCGCGAATGTCACCCACGCCGGTACGCGACGCGGCATCCATTTCCATCACATCGACATGACGCCCCTCCGCGATGGCCACACAATGCTCGCACGTGCCGCAGGGCTCGGTCGTGGGCTCGCCTTTTCCATCGGGGCCAATGCAGTTCATGCCCTTTGCGATGATCCGCGCGGTCGTGGTTTTGCCGGTTCCGCGAATACCCGTCATGATGAAGGCCTGCGCGATCCGTCCCGCCTCAAAAGCGTTTTTCAGAGTGCGCACCATCGCCTCTTGCCCGACCAGATCGGCAAAAGTTTCGGGCCGGTATTTGCGGGCCAGAACTTGATAGGCAGGTTTGGATGTCTCGCTCATGCGCCCCTCGGATTCGCTGCGTCCTTGAGGTTACGCGGGGGGCGGGGGGAGGTCTACTAGAGA
>CAZCEW010000173.1:0-3960 GCA_964497775.1 uncultured Rhodobacterales bacterium | reverse complement strand
TTCCTTGTCAAACAGATTATGATTGGTGATCGCGATGCAATCGAGGCCTGCACTCACTATATATTCATTCAGTTTAGCCTGAGAGAAATCAAATTCCGCATCAAGGATACTTGCTCTGGTATGAATGTGAAAATCAATTTTGATCAAGACGAAGTACTCGCAATTGAAGAAACTCCGCCAAGAATTACCCGTGACCGGCTGTCGATAAAACCCCTATAGCGCGGAATGGCTGCTTCGCCGGGCGGCTCTACGGCATCAGGGTCTACCACTAGACGTCCGGAAGGGGCCGCCCCTGAAGGCGACCCAAAGTTGCTAGATTTCAATGGCTTCGGCGATCGCTAGCGCATCCTCAAGCTCAACGCCGAGATACCTGACGGTACTGTCCATCTTCGTATGCCCCAACAAGAGTTGAACGGCACGAAGATTGCCCGTCTTCTTGTAAATCTGGGTCACCTTCGTCCGCCTCATCGAATGCGTGCCATATGCGCTCGCCTCCAGACCGATAGATGTGACCCAGTCGCGGACGATCCGCGCATACTGGCGTGTCGAGATATGCAGGCGCTCGTGGAAACGGCCCGGCCAAAGGTACTCGGAGCCAACCATGATCTCGTCTTGCATCCACTTCTCAACTGAGGCGCGTGTGCCTTCGGATATCTCAAACCGCACGGGTTTCTGCGTTTTGCTTTGCAGAACCGATGCCCGTTCCTTGATCTGACCAGACGCCATTACGTCGACGACTTTCATCTTCACCAGATCACAGCCTCTCAGCTTGCTATCGATCGCCATGTTGAAAAGCGCAAGGTCGCGATGGTTCTCGGCTAATTCAAGTCGGACGCGGATTGCCCAGACGTGTTTTGGCTTGAGCGGGCGTTTCTGGCCGACGATGCGCCCTTTGTTCCAAGCTGGCCGAAGCGCTCGAATGGCAGGTAGGTTTGGTGTGTCCATGACTGATCCTCCGATCCGCCATGCCCCCCCAAAACGACAACCCAACGTTGTCGCTGAAATATACCACGAGAAGCGGAAATTTGATCGCAGCGCCGACCTGCCCATCAAATTGAAAGTGTCTGAGACTTTGTCTTGTTGAACTCAGGAACTTTTAGTTTTCAGCTCGCGCAATAGCTACAACTGCTGGGATGAACATCCGTGATCGTGGTTTCGCGTAAGCGATCCACAAGGCTTGCTTCGATATCATCGAGAACTTCCGCAACGCGTGCCTGCAAGCCCGTTTCGACGCTGCATTCAGATGGTTCTGCATCGCCTCCAGCCCCAGAGACTAGCCTTTCGTCGAGGGCCAAATAGACGTCCGCCAGCGTGATACTGTCGGCTGCCTTGGCCAACCTCCAGCCACCTGCATGGCCCTTCTCGGACGACAAAAGCCCGGCTTCGCGCAGTTTTCCAAGGACCCGCCGCACGACAACAGGATTTGTACCCGCATGTTCCGCGATATCCGCAGAGGTGCGCACACGGCCAGGTTCACCGGCCATGTGACTCAGTGTGTGCAGGGCGAGGGAAAGGCGGCTGTTTCGCTTCATGCGTAATTTCTCTCCGGTCTGTCGCAATACGTAACAATAGCAGTTGCATTCGTCTAGTAACTGCGTAAGTTGCGTGACTGTTGTTTAACGCTTTGGAGTCCAGATATGTCAGATAATCGGCTTCCCGTCACCGTCCTGTCCGGGTTCTTAGGTGCGGGCAAAACTACTCTTTTGAACCGGGTATTGAACAACCGTGAGGGGCGGCGGGTGGCTGTCATCGTCAATGACATGTCCGAAGTGAACATCGACGCCGATCTGGTGCGCGCGGACACCGAACTCAGCCGGACCGATGAGACGCTGGTCGAGATGTCGAACGGCTGCATTTGCTGCACACTACGAGACGATCTTCTTGAAGAGGTGCGACGGTTGGCAGCCGAGCGTCGCTTTGACTATCTGCTGATCGAGAGCACGGGCATATCCGAGCCACTACCAGTGGCTGCCACCTTCGACTTCCGCGACGAATTTGGTGACAGCCTGGCAGACGTCGCGCGGCTCGACACAATGGTGACGGTCGTAGACGCCGTAAACCTGCTGAAGGATTTCTCAAGCCATGATTTCCTGAGAGAGCGCGGTGAGGTCATGGGCGAAGAAGACGAACGCACACTTGTCCACCTTTTGACGGATCAGATGGAATTTGCCGATGTGGTGATCCTCAACAAGGTCGCCGATGCGTCTGAGGCTCAGGTCGATGCGGCGCGCAAGATCATTCGGAGCCTGAACGCGGATGCCGAGATCATCGAGACGAACCACTCTAAGGTTGCAGCCGGGAAAATCCTCGACACCGGGCTATTCGATTTTGACAAGGCGCACGAGCACCCGATGTGGGCCAAGGAACTCTACGGCTTTGCGGAGCACACGCCTGAGACCGAAGAGTATGGAGTGACCTCCTACGTTTACCGTGCGCGTCAGCCATTTATTCCAGAGAAAATCATGGCGTTGTTGAATGGCGACATGCCCGGTGTGATCCGCGCCAAGGGTCACTTCTGGATTGCCACACGCCCCGAATGGGTCGCCGAGTTCTCGCTTGCCGGAGCGCTTTCAAGCGTGAAACCGCTCGGGACCTGGTGGGCTTGCGTGCCAAAAGATCGGTGGCCCGGAAACGCATCGGCGCAGGCCTATTTGCAGGAACATTGGTCTGAGCCTTGGGGCGACCGCCGACAGGAGCTTGTGTTCATCGGCGCAGATATTGACTGGGATGCGTTGAAATCCAAACTTGATGCCTGCCTAGTGCCAACCGTCTTGGCTTCGGGGCCCGATGCTTTTCCGCTGGACCTGCCAGACCCGTTTCCCGGCTGGCGGCGCGTTGAGGATGCGGCATGAACTTCGTCCGCAAGACGCTCAAAGACGCAGCCGTTGGCGTTGGTGTTGCAGACGATCCGTCGGGCCTGCACGCATTTCTGCAGCCGGGCTGCGCAGCAGCGATTTGGCGGCGAAACATGCCGAAAGACGTGCACTCCTGGCTTGAAGCCGTAGCCGAAGATGTTCTTCCAAAAGGCCGCGTGATACTTCCCAAGAGCGCCGTTGCCGAAACCGTCCGGCATCTTTGCGACATGTCAGGTCTACCGAACGGAGACGAACGCGTCTGGCTAGAAGCCGATATCACCGAAATGGCAGAGATGTTCGCTGACCTGATGCAGACGAATTATTTGCGGCTGCGGCTGGACAAAATCCAAACCAACGCCTGTCGCAGGTTCCACATCGATGCGATCACCGCTCGGCTTGTGTGCACCTATCGTGGCACTGGAACACAATACGGGATTTCCGCAGATGGCGCTAATCCGAAGCGCGTGTTCACAGTGCCGACTGGCGCGTCGATCCTTCTGCGCGGCACGCTGTGGCCTGCCGATCCGCCGTCAGGTCTGCTGCATCGCTCGCCACCCATTGAGGGGACCGGTGAGACCCGCCTGGTCCTCGTTCTCGACCCTATTTTTGACACGGACGAAGCTGAATGAAACGCAATCTCGGTCATTGCAGTCTGCGCCGTAAAAAGCGTGCGGGCGATCCGATGGACGCCTTTGATGATTTGCCGCAACCGGTTCGGCAATGGGTCGCGCAAGCTGCACTGCCATGGTCTCCGGGTTCAGTGCGGCGCATTTGGTCAAAGTCTCGAGCAAAGGGCCTGTCGGATGGTGAGGCGCTCCTTTCACTCGCACAAGCCGAAGCCCGTACACTTGCCCGAGACCGGCAATCCACCGTTTTCAAACTCAACTCTATGTCCTGAAGGAAATCCTCATGTCATTCTTTTCCCGGTTGGCTTGCGCCACTGCGCTTGCACTTACCACCGCGCTTCCCGCAGTTGCCCAAGAGGGTAGCCTCACCATTTCGGTTGGCTTTGGTCCGACGGCCGAAGTACCTGATCCGCGCGCCAGCTATAATGGCTGGATGTCGAACCAGACCGGCGTGACCGAGACGCTGATGGGCATCGACT
>CAZCEW010000172.1:0-4002 GCA_964497775.1 uncultured Rhodobacterales bacterium | reverse complement strand
TGTCCGATGTCACGTCCTTGGGGCCGATTTTGTGGAGATAACGCCGCGTGATGCCAGATCATGTTGCCTGACCCCGCCTCGCGTGGCATGTCAGACCCCATGTCGCGGGTGATTTTGCTCAACAAGCCGTTCAATACCCTGTCGCAATTCACCGACGAGGGATCAGGCCGCGCGACCTTGGCCGATCATGTCGACGTGAAAGGCGTCTATGCTGCCGGACGGCTGGATCGCGACAGCGAAGGGCTGCTTGTGCTGACCGATGACGGCAAACTGCAAGCGCGCATTGCGACCCCGAAATTCAAGACGCCGAAGACCTATTTTGCGCAAGTCGAAGGCACGCCCGATGAGGCCGCGTTGGACGCCCTGCGGCGCGGGGTTGTTTTGAAAGACGGCCGCACCGCCCCTGCCCGCGTCCAGATCGTGCCCGAGCCCGACTGGCTCTGGCCGCGCGACCCGCCCGTGCGCTACCGCAAGACCGTGCCCGACACTTGGCTGCGCCTGACGATTACCGAGGGCCGCAACCGCCAAGTCCGCCGCATGACGGCATCCGTGGGTCACCCGACGCTCAGACTTATCCGCTGGAGCGTCGGCGATTGGAGCTTGGACGGGCTGGCACCGGGGCAGTGGCGCGAGGCCACGCCAAAACCCCGCTAGACGCTTTCGCATCTGGCAGGTGTCTGGGCTCTCAACTCTATAAGTAAGGTGGCGCCACCCTGATCGACATTCGGGCAAATCGCGGATCCCCCGGAAGGCGGTTAGACCTTCCAGCGGCTTATAGATCAGCTGACCGCAAAGCAGCCCAAACGAACTGCCGCAATCCCTAAATTGTCTTGGTGCAAAGGCCGTAGCCCTCGCGTGGATCCGAGGACGGGTTTTAGGGCGCGTGAGTTAACAGCTGATCTCCGCCCCGCGCGCAGCCTACTCCGACACCACCCATTTGCCCGCTTGATCCGGCAGAAAAGCCTCAATAGCTGCGGTGGCGATGACGTGGGTTTGCGCGTTCTCGGCGTCAGCCACGTTCAGCCCGCCTTTGACGGCAGTGACCGTGGCCCGCCCGCGTGGAAGCTCGGCCTCAAGTGCTGCGATATCGAGCTTGCCGGGTTCGGCCACCGCGATGGTGACGCGGACCTCCATGTCTTTGTGATCGAGGCCGAGTGACTTAAACAAGGTGATCGAGGAATGATGCAGCGCGTCCTGAATGGCGCGCCTGCCGGCCTTGGTGTAATCCATACCGTAGAGATCATTGCCCGTGCCCATTTCCAAAATGATCCGCTTCATGATGCGGCCTCCATATCGAAATGCACCGTGATGGCCGCGTTGCAGATGACCGTGACGCCAGAGCCGTCGGGTTTTGGGATATCAAGCCCGCCATGGGTCACGCGGATATTGGGCTGGCCGTAAGGAAAGATCGCCGCAAGCGTGTCCGTGTCGACTGCATCCGGGTCCTGCGCGCCTATTTCGACATCGATCAGCATGGCGGATTTGTCGAAGCCAAAAAGCTCGGCCACAGAGATCGAATTATGCCACAGCGCATCGCGGATCGCGCGCTCTGCCGCGCCCGTATAGTCGCGCCGTCTGAGCGATGTGCCCATCCCGAACTCTGCCAACATCCGTGTTTTCGCCATTGTTTTTCCTTTTGATACAGATTGTTCACCGTCCGGCGACAATAGAGCAAAGTAAAGCGCAAACCCGCCGATGGGCGGTGGTAATTTTTGACAGATCACATCTGTTGGCGCAATATTCACGAGATAATTTCAGTGAGGGATAGGTAAAATGCTACGACAGGGATTTCTGACGACCGCTTTGGTTCTTGGCCTGACATCTGCGGCAAGTGCGATCACGCTTCTGCCCGGCCAATCTGTGTCAGACGCTATTTTCGACTATACAGATACGCATCTTGATGGAACTGAAGCCGACTTTTTCGGCACGTCTCAAGCCACGGTCTCCAAGACCGTGACCGAGACACGCGACGGGTTTATCCCGCCTGATGTGATCAATAATCTCTATGTGGTCTCCGCCTCGATCGAAGTGGAAGCGATCAAATCGGCCAGCGGCAAGCAGGTGTTCTCCTATAGCCTGTCCAGCGAGGCAGGCTTCAGCCCCGGCGTGAATGGCGCGATTGAATATGTGATCAGCGGCTTTGCCGGCTATGACGTTGATTTCGGCTATCTGGGCGATCCCACATTCCCCTATGCGCCGATCATCGAACGCTCTGCCAATGGCAACAACATCACGATCACGCTGTTTGATCCGCGCGACGTTCTGGCGGGCCAAGAGACGCTGCTATTTTCAACCAATGCGCCGACCTACTCGCTGGGAGGCGCAGGTATGGTTGATATCGTGATCGACAGTTTCGGCAATACGGGCCGGATGTATCTGGGCCTGCCAGCGCCCGCCGCGATCCCTCTGCCCGCGCCTGTGCTGGCCCTTGGAACGGGGCTTGTCGCGCTTGTCGGTCTGCGGCGGCGGCGTCGCAGCTAGAACCTACCCAATCCCCTGCCCGAACATAATCAGGTAGGGGCCTTCATCTCGCACATGAAATTCGCGCTGGCCGTAGACGCGGTCTTGCAATGGCCAGACGCGGCCCTCGGGCAATCTATCAAGCGCGGGTTTCAGCTCGGCATAGAGCGCGTCTATATCCTCGACATCAATATAGACCATATGCGGCGCATCGCCGTTGACCATCGCCACATCCGCGCCCGCATTGATCAGGCGCAAAGCCACCTGATCGCGGCGCATAAAGGCGTAATCGGGGTCAGTGCTTTGATGCGTGACCTCAAAGCCCAAGACATCGCGAAAAAACGCAATCTCAGCGTCGAGATCCGTGCAATGCAGGAACGGCGTGATTTGGGTCATCTGGGCCATGAGGCTATCTCCGTTTCGTGATTTGATCCGAATTCGCAACATTAGTACCCAAGAAAATGCCTTTGCGACACATTATTCGGGGTTTTGGCTGTTGACGGCCCGAAAACAGGCTCCTAGTCTCGCTGCACTTGCAAAGGAGTTAGAGGCAATGAGCCGTCTCGTCGTGATTGTGGGAAGTTGGTGCATGGGTCGGTGACGACACTCCATATCGGAAACCATGCGCCCCCGCCAAAATCGGGGGCTTTTTTGTGAGTAAGAGAATGATGTCAAACGGAGAGAGCAGATGACACGTCAAATGACCGGAGCGGAAATGGTTGTTCAAGCGCTGATAGATCAGGGCGTGGACACAGTATTCGGATATCCCGGCGGCGCTGTGCTTCCGATTTATGACGAGATTTTCCAGCAAGAGAAGATCAACCATATCCTCGTGCGCCACGAGCAAGGTGCGACGCACGCCGCTGAGGGCTATGCGCGTTCCACTGGCAAGCCGGGCGTTGTGCTGGTGACCTCCGGCCCCGGTGCCACGAATGCGGTGACCGGCATGACGGACGCGTTGATGGACAGCATTCCGATGATCGTGCTGACCGGCCAGGTGCCGACATTCATGATCGGCAATGACGCCTTTCAGGAGGCCGATACGGTCGGCATCACGCGGCCTTGCTCCAAGCATAACTGGCTGGTCAAAGAGACCGATCAGCTGTCTGATGTCATCCATCAGGCCTTCCATGTCGCGACCTCCGGCCGCCCCGGCCCTGTTCTGGTCGACATTCCGAAGGACGTACAATTCGCCAAAGGCACCTACACCCCGCGCGAGAAGGCGCAGACCAAGCGCTACGCGCCGCAGGTCAAAGGCGATATCGAGGCGATCACCGCTCTGGCCGAAATGATGGAGACCGCCAAGAAGCCGATCCTCTATACTGGCGGCGGCGTGATCAATTCCGGCGATCAGGCGACAACGCTTTTGCGCCAATTGGCAAAGGAAACTGGCTTTCCCGTGACCTCGACGCTGATGGGGCTTGGATCATACCCCGCCTCAGGCGAGGCTTGGATTGGCATGTTGGGCATGCACGGGCTTTATGAGGCCAATATGGCGATGCATGATTGCGATCTGATGATCAATATCGGCGCGCGGTTTGA
>CAZCEW010000171.1:0-4084 GCA_964497775.1 uncultured Rhodobacterales bacterium | reverse complement strand
CCCGGCTTACTGCCGCGTCCGCGACCTCTGCCGCCAGCTCCGCCACCGCCGCCGCCGCGTTTGGGTTTGGCTTCTTCCTCGGATTTGGCCCAACGCCGCCCGCCAGCGACAGGAATGGTGATTTTCAGCAGTTTTTCGATGTCTTTCAGCTCGCCCATCTCATCTGGGGCGCAAAAGGCAATCGCCTCGCCTTCGCGGCCTGCGCGCGCAGTGCGGCCAATGCGGTGGACATAGCTTTCGGGCACATTGGGCAAATCGTAATTATAGACAAAGCCCACGCCCGGAATATCAATGCCGCGCGCAGCCACATCGGTGGCGACCAGCACTTTGAGCGTGCCTGCTTTGAACGCGGCCAGCGAGCGGTCGCGGTGGTTTTGCGATTTATTGCCGTGGATCGAGCCTGCGGCAAAGCCCTTCTTGTCCAAAAGCTTCATCAGCTTCTCGGCGCCGTGTTTCGTGCGGCAAAACACTAGAGCTAGATCATCGCGATGCTTGTCCATCAGCTCGACCAGAAGCTCTGACTTTGCAGCCTTAGCGACGTAATGCACGCTTTGGGTGATCTTATCGGCGGTCTTGCCCGGAGGGGCGACTTGCACGCGGCGCGGGTGGTTGAGGTAGGTCGCGGCGAGCTCTTCCATCAGTTTTGGCATCGTGGCCGAGAATAACAGCGTCTGGCGCTCAGCGGGGAGCAGCTTGGCGATTTGACGCAGCGCGTGGATGAAGCCCATATCGAGCATCTGATCGGCCTCGTCGAGTACGAGGTAGCGGGCCTCTGCGAGGCTCAGCGCTTTTTGCTCGGCCAGATCGATCAGGCGACCGGGCGTGGCCACCAGAACGTCTGTGCCGCGCTCTAGGCGCTTCTTCTGGGCATGCATCGACAAGCCGCCAACGACCATGTTGATTTTGAGATGCCCGCCGCCTTGCATCATCACGAGGTTGTCGCAAATCTGCTTGGCGAGCTCTCGTGTCGGCGCAAGGATCAGCGCGCGCACGGATTTGGGCGCGGGCTTGGTGCCGATCTTCATCAGGTTATGGATCAAAGGCAGACCGAAGGCTGCCGTTTTGCCGGTGCCGGTTTGCGCCAGACCCATCACATCGCGGCCAGATAAAACGATCGGGATCGCTTCGTCTTGGATGGGGGTCGGATTGGTCAGGCCGTGTTCAGCCAATTTGGCCGAAAGCTTCGGCGAAAGCCCGAGGGCTTCGAATTTATTCAAGTGATGTCCTTTCAAAGACATATGCAAATGACCCCCCATTTACAGGAGGCCTATCGCGTTACAGGGGCGCAAAGCCGTTTGGCTCTGCCGGACCCGCTCGCGTGAACGTGGGAACGTGGGGAAAAATCTGCGACGCCGTGCTACAGCTGTTTTGCGCTGCTCACGCGGCACGTTGCGTCGTCTTATGGTGCGATGTGCGCCTGATCACGTCATAAGTCAAGGCATTGTTGCGAATTGAGCCGCCAGATTTGAGGGGTTTTGCCCGCGTGGCAGTTTGCTTATCATTGTACGTAAGCAAAGGGGTTAAGCTGATGGCCGATACGATCATTTCGCGTTCTGCGGCCAAGGGGCTGCGCATGACGGGCCAGCGCCGTGTGATTGCCCAAGTGTTGGAAGATGCCGACGATCACCCCGATGTTGAAGAGCTGCATGCCCGTGCCTTGAAGGTTGACGCCAATATCTCGGTGGCCACGGTCTACCGCACGGTGAAGTTGTTTGAAGAGGCGGGCATTCTGGAGCGGCTGGAGTTTGGCGACGGCCGCGCGCGCTACGAGGATGCAGAGCGCGATCATCACGACCATCTGATCGACGTGCAAACCGGCGAGGTGATCGAGTTCGTCGACCCCGAGATCGAAGCGCTGCAAGAGAAGATCGCCGATAGGCTTGGCTATACGCTCAAAGGCCACCGCCTAGAGCTCTTTGGTGTCAAGAAGCCCCAATCGCGGCAATAGTTTTGCCGCTATATTGAGCCCCGCGAATCCCTCCAATATATTCAACGCCGTGGGGTCGTTCATGGCCAATCTTTAGTTTTCAATTTGACGTGGAGCTTTGACGATGGCTGATTTTCCAGGAACGCCCGAGGTTGACGTTTTTTCCGGCACCGAGTTTGACGACACGATGTCGGGTCTTGGCGGCAATGATAGCATTAGCGGCAAAGGCGGGATTGATTTTATCCTTGGAGGGACCGGCGATGACCGGCTGTTTGGCAATGCCGGGGCCGACACGATCTTTGGCGATAGCGGCAATGACGTGATCTATGGCGGTGCCGATCCCGATATCCTCAATGGCGGGTTTGGCAGCGATTTCATCGGCGGCGGGTCTGGCGCGGATGTGATCAATGGTGGCGACGGCAACGACACTTTGCAAGGCGATGACGGCATTGATCTGATCTATGGTGAATTTGGCGATGACGACGTCTTTGGCGGCAATGGCGATGACCGGATCGAAGGCAATTGGGGCAATGACGACCTTGATGGCGGCGCTGGTGATGACGTGCTTTTGGGCGGACCAGGCGATGATATTCTCGACGGCTGGGTCGGTGATGACAGCCTTGATGGCGGGTCTGGCAACGACTATCTGATCGGCGGACGCGGCAACGATATCCTCGACGGCGATACAGGCACCGACACAGCCTATATCGAAGGTTTCTACAACGCTTCGCGCACGCTGCGCCGCTTTGATCTTGAAGCTCAAGCCCTCGCAAACGACCCCAATTATACCGGCATTATCCTTGATATCATTTCGGTCGCGGGCGCCACGACCCAGACCCGCCTGTTGGGGATCGAATTTGTCGAATTTCGCTTTGCGGCCGCTGTCCCCATTGAGAGCCTCAGCGCCATCGGTGTGCAAGCGGGCGGTATCATCACGCTGACAGCCGCGTCCGACATTGTGGTCAGCAGTTCTGATGACGAAACGATTTTCGCGGGCGCAGGCAATGACAATGTTTCTGCCAGCGGAGGCGACGATATCGTCAATGGCGAGGCGGGCAATGACAATCTATCGGGCGGGGACGGTAATGATCTGATGCGCGGCGGCGCGGGGTCGGACATTATGAATGGTGACGCGGGCCAAGATGACATGTTCGGAGGTTTCGGGCTCGACATCATGAATGGCGGCGACGGCGACGATGATATCATCGGCAACGGCCAGGCCGACACGATCCGCGGTGGTGCGGGCAATGACATCCTCAATGGCGGCAATGGCGACGATTTGGTCTATGGCGGCGATGATGATGACACGATCTATGGCGCCAGCAATTCCGACAGGCTCTATGGCGACGCAGGCAATGACACGCTGCGCGGACAGCAACAGGCCGATATGCTTTATGGTGGCACTGGCGATGACATTTTGGTGGGCGGCAATGGCGACGATATACTCAATGGCGGCGGCGATGATGACATCCTTCTGGGCGACGATAATGACGACATTCTCAATGGCGATGGCGGCAATGACATGCTCTACGGAGGCCGTCAGACCGACACGCTAAATGGCGGCGACGGCAATGATATGCTTTACGGTGAAGGCGGCGATGACACGCTCAATGGCGGCGCAGGCGATGACGAGCTTTGGGGCAATTACAATGTCGATCTGCTCAATGGCGACGCGGGCAATGACATCTTGCACGGCGGCACCCGAGCCGACACGCTTAATGGCGGCACAGGCAATGACACGTTGAACGGCGATGGCGGCGACGACACATTGCGCGGCGATGCGGGCGATGATGCTCTGTTTGGCGGCTACAACTTCGACAGCCTCGACGGCGGGACGGGAGACGACACCCTAACCGGCGGCGCAGAGCGCGACACGTTCATCTTTGCGCCCGGCTACGACCGCGACGTGATCACGGATTTCCAAAACAATGTTGACCGGATCGACCTAACAGCCTTCAACTTCGCCACGACCACAGCGGCCTTGGCCACCGCCACCCAAGTCGGAGCAGACGTCATCTTCGCCCTAGGCGCAGGCGACGAGCTGGTGGTTGAAAATACCACTGAAGGTGCGCTGGGGAATGATTTGTTGGTTTGAGGGGGCCACCTTGCCCCCCTAGCCCCCCCGCTCTATACCCCTGCTCAAACTCCCATTCCCCT
>CAZCEW010000170.1:0-4121 GCA_964497775.1 uncultured Rhodobacterales bacterium | reverse complement strand
TGGCTTTCGGGTTTTCAATATCCAGACGGTCCATCGCCTCGCGAAACAGCTTGCGATCCTCGGCCATCTCGATGGCGTCGCGCTTGGCGCCGATCATCTCGACGTTGAATTTCTCAAGCACGCCCATTTCTTCCAAAGCAAGCGAGGTATTCAGGCCCGTCTGCCCGCCCATTGTCGGAAGCAGAGCGTCGGGGCGCTCTTTCTCGATGATTTTGGCCACGATCTCAGGCGTGATCGGCTCGATATAAGTGGCATCTGCCATCTCTGGGTCGGTCATGATCGTGGCAGGGTTCGAGTTCACCAAGATGACGCGATACCCTTCCTCGCGCAGCGCCTTGCAGGCTTGCGCGCCGGAATAGTCAAACTCGCAGGCCTGACCAATAATAATGGGCCCGGCGCCAATGATCATGATCGATTTGATATCGGTTCTTTTTGGCATGATCGGGTCCCCAAACTCACTTCACTGGATGGCGCAAATTATCGTGGGTTTAAGGAAGAGCGCAGATGGGTGCAAGGCGATGTCGCTTGCGCGTTTGAGAATCTTTGCGCAAGGCTTAAGTGTAGGGCTCGAAGCGAGGAATTTTCATTGAGCATTGCATCTCAGACGCGGCCCGCAGCAACCACATCTCGCAAGATCGAGTTCGGCGCGTTCTACATTGCGGTGCCGCTGCTGATCGCCGTGGCCTTTCCGCCCTCTTGGATGTTCCCGTCGCTCTTTGCGATGACAGCTTTGGGGCTTGTCTTGTTGTGGTTTACGCCAGGTTTTGAATGGCGCTCGCTCGCCCACGGCATGACGCGCGTGTCATGGCCTTTGGTCGCGGTGGTCGCAGTGGCCGTCGCAATAGCGTCCTTCGCCATCTTGTGGCTGACGCATCCCGAGCGCCTGTTTCAATTGTTCGGTGAAGACGCCCCCCGCATGCGCAATGGCTGGCCGGTGATCTGGGTCATCGCGCTGTTTTACCCTTTGGTCTCCGCGCTGCCGCAAGAACTGGTCTTCCGCCCGTTGTTTTTCCGCCGCTACGGTATGCTGATGCCAGCTGAGTGGGGGCTCTGGATCAATGCGGGTGCCTTCTCATTGGCGCATCTGATGTATTGGAGCTGGGTCGTAGCCTTGATGACCTTTGCAGGCGGCTTGCTTTTTGCGTGGAGCTACGAGCGGCGCAGAAATTTTCCCGAAGCCGTCATATTGCACTCGGTCGCAGGTATCGTGCTCTTTGCCGTTGGTATGGGCGCTTATTTTTATTCAGGCAACGTCGTACGGCCATTCTAAAGAGGGGCGTGCGCGATATCACGACCCTCCGGGGGAGGTTTCTTTACCAGGATGAAACTATTGCTGCGCCAATATCACGGCGCGGGCAACGATGAGGATCTGAGCTCGTCCAGGGTGAAGCGTTTAGCTTTGCTAGAGGCTTCAGGGGGATGTCGCATCCTTCTGAAGCCGCCTTCCCAAACTACTTGGCCCTAGCGCGCGGCTGCGACCGGGGCGTCTCTCCCAGTTTCATCCTGGCAAGAAAACCTCCCCCGGAGGGTCGATTTGCCATTTGCGCGCTACTCAGCTGCTTCCATCACCGGCTTGCGTGTCGCGTTTGCAGCAAAGGCGCTATGGGGTTCTTCAGCGCCTTCGACGTAAAGATAGTCACGCGTGATTGGCACAGTGGTCTGGTGCTTGTGCAATTGCACATGGAACAAGACATGCGGCATATCAGAGAGCGAAAGCTCAGACGCGATCAAATAGTAGCGCCACATCCGGATGAAGCGCTCATCATAGCCCATTTCGCGCACCTCGGGCAGGCGGGCCTCGAACCGTTGCAGCCACTCAAAGAGAGTGCGGTCGTAATGCGTGCGCCAGACTTCCACATCGGCTTGCTCCAGCGACGTCTTCTCAACCTCACGCAGCACTTCCGAGAGCGCAGGCGTATAGCCGCCGGGGAAGATGTATTTTTGAAACCATGGGCTCAGATTGCCGGGCGCGGATGTACGGCCGATGAAATGCACTAACGCTATACCGTCTTGCGCCAGATTGCTTTCGATCTGGCGAAAATACGTCGCGTATTGCGGCTGGCCTACATGTTCCAACATGCCGACGCTGACGATGCGGTCGAACTTTTCCGTCACATCGCGGTAATCTTGCAGGCGAAACTCGACCAGATGGCTGACGCCGGCTTCTTGTGCACGCAATGTTGCCGCCTTGCGTTGCTCGTCGCTGAGCGTCACGCCAACAACCTGCGCGCCGTAATCTTTGGCCAGCGTGATCGCCAAGCCGCCCCAACCTGACCCGATATCGAGCACTTTCATCCCCGGCTTGATCATCAACTTGCCGGCAATATGCGCCTTCTTGGCCTCTTGCGCTTGCTCTAGCGTGTAGCTTGGGTCTTTGAAGTACGCGCAGGTATATTGTTTATCCTCATCGAGGAACAAATAGTAAAACGGCGTCGAGATATCGTAGTGATGTTCGGCGTTTTTCTTGGCGCGCGATAGCGGGATCCATTGATCCCATTTGCGCTTGTTGATGCGCAGCCACTTCACCGCCTTTTGCCACCAGGGCAGATGGCCCATCTCGTGATTGCGGATCATCAGGGTCAACAGCCCGCGCACATCATCGCCCTCTATGGTCAGGGCTTCATCCATATAGGCCTCGCCCATCGCAAGCTCTGGGTTGCGGATCAGCTTAAGCGGTAGCCCAGCGTCGTGCAGATGCACCGTGACTTGCGGCGACCCACCATCGCCTGCGCGCAGCACTGTGCCATCCGCCAAATGCACTGTCAGATCACCGGTCTTAACCAACCGTTGGATCATCTTCGAAAATAATGTGTCCCACATGGGTAAAAATCCTCCTCGCGGTTTTAAAATGTCGTCGAGCAATCGATCATACCCTGCACGCAAGGCAAGGCAAACCCCGTAGCGGCGTTAAGCCGCCCAATTCCTTAACGTAATAGTAAGTTTGATCGCGCCGTTCGAGCGGTGAGCCGAGCCACATTCCCTTGACTTCCCGCGCGCAGCTTGGTGTTAGAGACACGACATTCGATCCCAAAGGACCATCCGATGCACAGCTACCGCAGTCAGACTTGCGCCGACCTGAACAAATCCAACGTGGGCGACACCGTGCGCCTGTCCGGATGGGTGCACCGCGTCCGCGATCACGGCGGCGTCCTGTTCATCGATTTGCGCGACCATTACGGCATGACGCAAGTGCTGGCCGACCCCGATAGCCCGGTGTTCAAGCAAGTCGAGAAGGTCCGCTCTGAATGGTGCATTCGCATCGATGGCGAGGTCAAAGCGCGCGACGAAAGCCTCGTGAACAAGAACATCCCCACGGGCGAGATTGAAGTGTTTATCCGCGATCTAGAAGTGCTAGGCGCCGCCGACGAGCTGCCTTTGATGGTCTTCGGCGATCAGGAATATCCCGAAGAAACCCGCCTGAAATATCGTTTCCTCGATCTGCGGCGCGAGAAATTGCAGCGCAATATGGTGCTGCGCTCCGACGTTGTGGCCTCGATGCGCCAGCGCATGTGGGACAAAGGGTTCAAGGAATTTCAAACGCCGATCATCACGGCCTCCAGCCCTGAAGGTGCGCGTGACTTTCTGGTGCCCTCGCGCCTGCATCCAGGTAAATTCTACGCGCTGCCGCAAGCCCCGCAGCAGTTCAAACAATTGCTGATGGTCTCGGGCTTCGACAAATATTTCCAGATCGCACCATGTTTTCGCGATGAAGACCCGCGCGCCGACCGCTCGCCCACGGATTTCTACCAGCTCGATCTAGAGATGTCCTTTGTCACGCAGCAAGACGTGTTCGACACGATCCAACCCGTCATCCAGGGCGTGTTCGAGGAGTTCGGCGCCGGCCGCAAAGTCGATACCGAGTGGGAGCAGATCAGCTACCGTGACGCCGCACTCTGGTATGGCTCCGACAAGCCGGACCTGCGCAACCCGATCAAGATGCAAGTGGTCTCGGATCACTTCGCGGGCTCCGGCTTTGCGATTTTTGCCAAAATTCTTGAACAAGACGGCACCGAAATTCGCGCGATCCCTGCGCCCGGTGGCGGGTCGCGCAAATTCTGCGACCGGATGAATGCCTTCGCGCAAAAAGAAGGTTTGCCCGGGATGGGTTATATATTTTGGCG
>CAZCEW010000169.1:0-4201 GCA_964497775.1 uncultured Rhodobacterales bacterium | reverse complement strand
GGGGGTTTTAGGGTCAATTCACAATCTCCTCAAAATCCAATCCAAAAGCTTCTTCAAGGCCCCATGCCGCAGGATCGAACCCACACAAGAAAGTGACAATAGGTAGGCTTTTGCCGTTTGAGCGAGATGTGAAGTTCTGAGCCTTCCCTCCGGCATCCCCTCCACCGCACGCCCCGCTTACCCCTTCCTAACCCCCTGCCTCTAGAACCCGTCCTCGGATCCAGTGCGGCCCTCAAGGCTGCGCATCAAGACAGATAGGGATTGCGGCAGTTCGAACGGGCTGCTTTGCGGTCACGTGACTTAGAAGCCGCTGGGGGGTCGAAAGGCTCTCTGGGGGAACCGCGATTTGCCCGTCATGTCGATCAGGGTGGCGCCACCTTTCTTATAGGTCAGTTTGAGAACTCATTGCCAACCGGGCCTCGGAGGGAAACCTCCCGCGCCCGGCTTTCGGCGTGGATCTCGCTACACACCCGATTTCAAAAGGCGGCCATGTTTGCGCATATGTGTCTCGATGATCCGGTCGAGCTCTCCGCTTTCAATCGGGCCGCGTACGATCTGGTGCATCTCGCCGGCGCTGTCAAAAAGGAGCAGTGTCACATGCGACACTCCATATCGGTTCGCAAGAGCTGCGCCTTCCTCGGTAAATTTATTGGCGACGAGATATTCGAATTTCTCAGCGTCGTAGCCTTCCAGCACGGCGCGGGTCTGCTTTTGAAGTGTCAGGCACATCATGCAATTGGGGTCATGAATTTGCACGACCGCAGGCAAGCCCTGCCCGATCTTGGTTAGATCCGCCTCGCAGATCGTTGCCTGAACCGAACTCACGCCGAAATAGCCGCCGACCAAAATAGCGGGCGTTGCAACTGCACCGATCTTGGCCCAACGCAAGACATCTCGGCGCGTCATCGGTTCGGCGCGCGCGGCCTCAGCGGCTTGCCTTTGCTTGCGCGCGCGGGTCTTGGCTTTGCTGGATTTCGACTTACTCATTGCACGTCTACCTTTGTCAGAGTTGTTGCTGGATAATGGTGCGCCTTGAGGAACCTCCCTAATCACAACACCGGCATAATTGCCCTTTCTGAAGCTCGCATCCTATGCCACGCTGGCGGCCATGACACAGATGACCACGCGCTCCGGGCGCCCCGCTTCGCAGTTTTGCTTTGGTACGATGCAGTTTGGCTCAAACGCCGACGATCCTGCCGCGCGCGCGATGTATGAGGCGTGTCGTGCGGCTGGGATCAATTTCTTCGACACAGCTTACGTCTATAACGAGGGCCGGTCGGAGCAGATGTTGGGCAGCTATGCCATCTCAGAGCGTGAAGACGTGATTTTGGCCACCAAAGCCGAGTTTACCAAGCCCTCGACCGCCGAGAATATCTCCAAAAGCCTGCATATCTCGCTGGAGCGGATGAAGACGGATTACATCGATCTGTTCTATCTGCATCGCTTTGACGAGGACACGCCGCTGGAAAACAGTCTCGCCGCTTTGGCCGATCTGAAACGCCAAGGGCTGTTTCGCTATACCGGCGTGTCGAATTTTGCCGCGTGGCAGGTTGTGAAAGCACAGGCCATTGGCGCGGGGTTGGATCTGAAAATCGATGCGTTGCAGCCGATGTATAATCTGGTCAAGCGACAGGCGGAGGTCGAAATTCTGCCCGCCTGCCTCGATCAAGGCGTGGCCGTGTACCCTTATTCGCCATTGGGCGGCGGGCTGTTGACCGGCAAATATGCAGGCGGCGCAGGCGGGCGACTGAACGATGTCGAGATGTATGCCAAGCGCTATGATGTCGATTGGATGCGCCAGACCGCCGCCGCCCTGCCCGCGCTGGCGGCTGAATATGGCACCACCGCGCCGACATTGGCCGTGGCCTGGGTGGCGCATCATCAAGGCGTGACGGGGCCGATTATCTCGGCGCGCTCGGCCCAGCAATTACAACCCTCGCTTGATGCGTTGAGCTTTGAGATGAGCGACGAGATTTATGCCGCCGTCAGCAAACTCAGCCAAGCCCCCGCGCCCGCCACAGACAGGCTTGAGGAAGCGTGAGCGATTTTGTCGTCATCGGTGGCGGCATTGCGGGGCTGTCGGCCGCGGCGGCGATTGCCCCGCTTGGGCATGTCACCGTGCTCGAGGGAGAAGACCATCTGGGCTACCATGCCTCCGGCAGATCAGCGGCGATGTTTGAAGAAACCTATGGCAAGCCGTCCACGATCGCACTGAACCAAGCCAGCAAGGACTACCACCTGACGGAGGGCGGCTCGCAACATTTGCCGCGCGGGTTGATCTTGCTTGGCACGGAGCAAACGCAAGATGCGTTCAACGCCGATCTGGTGGCGATGAAAATGCGCGAGATCGGCATAGACGAGGCGCGCAAGATGATCCCGGTGCTTGATCCCAGCGCGGTCAGCCATGCGGGCTATCACGCGGAGGCATGGGATATCGACACGGATGCGATGCTGCAGCGCTACGCGCGAACAGTGCGAAATGCGGGCGGTGCCGTGCATCTGAAGACCCGCGTGACGGCGATTGAGCGCGGAGCTTCCGGCTGGCAGATCGAGACGAACACAGGCGAGAGTTTTAAGGCCAAACTGCTGATCAATGCGGCGGGTGCTTGGGCGGATACTATCGCTCAGATGGCGGGGATTGCGCCGATTGGGCTGCAGCCCTTGCGCAGATCCATGGCGCGGGTCGGCGCGCCTGATGGGCATGAGGTTTCAAACTGGCCGATGATCTTTGGCCCCGGAGAGACCTGGTATGCCAAACCCGATGCGGGCGCTTTGCTGATCTCTCCGGCAGATGAAACGCTTGCCGAGCCGCATGACGCCTATGCCGATGATATGGATCTGGCGGAAGGCATCGCGCGCTATGAGGCGCATGTCACAACGCCTGTGACGCGGATGTTGGCCAATTGGGCGGGTCTGCGCAGCTTCGCGCCGGACCGGCAATTGGTGATCGGTGCAGCACCTGAGGATGATGGGTTTTTCTGGTGCGCGGGCCAAGGCGGCTACGGGTTTCAGACCGCGCCTGCGGCCTCGAAACTGGTGGGGGATTTGATTGCAGGTCGCGCGCCGGAGTTTGACGGCGCGCTTCTTGATATGCTCTCGCCCGCGCGCGCGGCGCTAGGCCACTGAGGGCATGTAGTCCTTGGCCTTCACCTTCGGGTATTCCATCTTCGGGAAGGGATCAGCCTTGCGCTTGAGCGCGGGGAAATGGCGGATCAGGTCTTCGCGGAAGCCCAGATCAATCCGGCCGACAATCGCGGCTTCGGGCTGGAAGCTTTCCACTTGCAGACCACTGGCCCAGAAAATCTCGTGACGGCTGAAGACGAAGTTATAAAACACGTCATCGCTGGCATCACGGTCGAAAAACGCGGAATCCGTGCTGCCCGCCAAAGCGCGCGCAGGCAAGAGCCCTCCGACAACGGCCTTCTCATCGGCGAGAAGATAGCCCGGCACCAGAATACCATGCGCAGGCGCCACAGTGATCGGGCGTTGCGGCATCATCGGGCCGATTGCGCGCGCGTTCAGTCGCACAGGCGCATTCGAGGGCTTAGAGATCAGATCAGCCGGGTCGGCCTGACGTTTCCAGATCAGCGAAATTGGCTGCAATCCATTGTCGCGGGTGACGACAAGATCGCCCGTGCGCAGACTTTCCGCGCGGCGTGGCCCGCAAGGCGTGCGCACCAAAGCGTCGCCTGAAATACCAGTCAAAGGCGGCGTCATATCGATCGCCAGCTTCTTTTCAATCTTGCGTGAATGTTTCATGGTCCCATCCCCAATACAGTCGAATCTGGCGCCATTGTCGCCGCGCAATCTGCCGGAAATATGGTCAATATTTGTCGCAATAAGGCCAAAACGAGACGCGATCTCGTGGACTTGGGCTTGCTGAAACGCGAACTCACCCATATTTGGGGGCCATGAAGGCCAATGAATTACGTGATCTGGTGAAAGCGCGCGCGGCGCGCCGGTTCGAGCGTCAGTTCGCCGCAATCGGGCGAATGATGCCGCTATTGGAGCGCCCGCTCTCGGCCATTCGCGCGCGCGGCTGGTGGATCATCCGCCTGCCAATTGCCGTGATGTTCATCCTTGGCGGATTGCTGTCGATCCTGCCCTTCTTGGGGCTTTGGATGCTGCCAGTCGGGCTGCTGCTGCTCGCCGTCGACCTGCCGCTTCTACGCGGCCCGATCTCGGGCCTGATGATCCGCAC
>CAZCEW010000168.1:0-4247 GCA_964497775.1 uncultured Rhodobacterales bacterium | reverse complement strand
AAAAAAGGCCGCGCAGGGTGATCCTTGCGCGGCCTTTTGATTTTCGCAAAGCGGAGACGATTACTTGTCGTCTTCGGCCTCTGCATCGGCTTCAGGGGCGTCAGCTTCTGCTGCAGCCTCGTCTGATGCGTCCTCGGAGGCTTCGCCGTCGCTGGCCAAAAGCTCTTCGTCTTCTTCGGCGGCGGCGCCGATATCGTCAAACAGTTCTGCGATCTCGAACTCGGCTTCGGCTTCTGCCTCTGCTGCGAGCTCTTGGATCGATTTGCCCGAGGCTTGCAATTCTGCCTCTTCAACCGAGCGTGCGACGTTCAAAGAGAAGCTGGTTTCAACTTCAGGATGCAGACGCAGTGTGACGTCATGCAGGCCGAGCTCTTTGATCGGGCGTTCCAGAACAACCTGGCCGCGATCGACGGTGAAACCTTCGGCGGTCGCACTTTCAGCGGCGTCACGTGTGGTGACGGAGCCGTAGAGCGCGCCCGCGTCAGAGGCCTGACGGATCACGATGAACTGCTGTCCACCGACCTTGTCGGCAAATGCTTCGGCCTCTTTCTTGGTCTCAAGGTTGCGTGCTTCAAGCTGGGCTTTTTGCGCTTCGAACTGGGCAATGTTGCCCTCGTTGGCGTTCATCGCCTTGCCTTGTGGCAAAAGGAAGTTGCGTGCGAAGCCGGGTTTGACGTCGACAACATCGCCCATCTGGCCAAGTTTGGCTATACGTTCTAGCAGGATAACTTGCATGATCTGATCCTTACTTCACGGCGTATGGCAGCAAGGCCAAAAAGCGCGCGCGTTTGATGGCACGGGCCAGCGCACGCTGGTTTTTCGCGCCCACAGCGGTGATACGCGAGGGGACGATCTTGCCACGCTCAGAGATGTAGCGTTGCAAAAGGCGGGTGTCTTTATAGTCGATCTTCGGCGCGTTATCGCCTTCAAACGGATCGGACTTACGACGGCGGAAAAATGGTTTAGCAGCCATGGTTTAGCTCCTTTTATCTAAGATCAATTATGGGCGAGGACGGCGTTCACGCTCGTCACGCTTTTGCATTTGCACGGACGGGCCTTCTTGGTGCTCGTCGACTTTGATGGTCAGCACGCGCATCACATCATCATGCAGCCGCATCAGGCGTTCCATCTCGTGGATGGCAGCCGCTGGCGCGTCCGAGCGCAGGAAGGCGTAATGCCCTTTGCGATTTTTGTTGATCTTATAGGCCATTGTTTTGAGGCCCCAATATTCGTGTTCGACCAGCTTGCCGCCATTGTCAGCGAGGACTGTGCCGAAATGCTCGATCAGGCCTTCTGCTTGCGTATTGCTCAGATCCTGACGCGAGATAAAAACATGCTCATAAAGTGGCATGGCATTCCTTCATATTTTCAGGCGTGCTTCAAAGGACGGGCATTGAGATCTCCGCACCCATCCACGAGTGGCACCGCGGTTCAAAACTTCGCGGAGATTTGGGCGTTATAGCGGGTTGCGGGAATGGCGCAAGGGGGAATGGCTTGTGAGCGCAACGGGGCTCGGCTAGACCTTTGGGTAACGATAACGCAGGGGGCAAAAATGCGAGCATTTATCTTTCCGGGCCAAGGGGCGCAAACCATCGGGATGGGGCGCGATCTGGCCGAGAATTTCCCAGATGCAAAGGCCGTGTTTGACGAGGTCGACGCGGCCTTGGGTGAAAGCCTGAGTTCGTTGATCTGGGAGGGCGAGCAAGACACGCTGACCCTGACCCAAAACGCGCAACCGGCGTTGATGGCGACGTCATTGGCGGCGATGGCGGCGTTGAAAGCGGAAGGCGTGGGCATTGAAGCCGCGTCATTTGTTGCAGGCCATTCGCTGGGCGAATATTCGGCGCTGGCGGCAAGCGGTGCGATTTCCATCTCTGACACGGCGCGGCTGCTGCGCACGCGCGGGCTTGCAATGCAAGAGGCGGTGCCGGTGGGCGTGGGCGCTATGGCGGCGCTATTGGGGCTGGATTTTGAGGCGGTGCAAGAGATCGCATCAGAGGCGGCAGAGGGCGAAGTGTGCCAAGCGGCCAATGACAATGATCCGGGCCAAGTGGTTGTGTCAGGCCATAAGGCGGCTGTTGAACGCGCGGTGGAAATTGCCAAAGCGCGCGGCGCGAAACGTGCGGTTTTGCTGCCTGTCAGCGCGCCATTTCATTGCGCGTTGATGGAACCTGCGGCGCAAGCGATGGCGGAGGCTTTGGATGGCGTCGAGGTGAAATCGCCGGCAGTGCCGCTCGTGGCCAATGTGCGCGCATCGGCGGTGAGCGATCCGGGCGAGATCAAAAACCTGCTGGTGGAACAAGTCACGGGCTCAGTGCGTTGGCGTGAGAGCGTGATGTTTATGGGCGCGCAAGGCGTCACGGAGATGTGGGAGATCGGGGCAGGTAAGGCTCTGTCGGGCATGGTGCGTCGGATTGATCGCGAGATTACGTGCCGCGCGGTGGGCACGGCGGACACTGTAAGTGCTGCAATTGAGGCGATGAATGCGGGCTAGTCTCTTTGCTATGGTGACGTGTGTGGCGCTTGTTGCGTGCGGCTCGGCCGAAAATCGGGCGGTGACGCTGGATTTGGAGGTGCAAGGTAACGTCTTGACGCTGAACGGCATTATCAACTCGCGCGCGTTGGGGCAGTTCGAGGATGTGATGGCGGATAACCCGCAAGTCACGACCGTGGTGCTGGCTGATCTACAGGGCTCGACTGATGATCAGGTCGTGGTCGAGATGGGCTACCGCATTCGCGAGCGCGGGCTTGCGACGCGGCTATTGGCCAATTCTCAGGTGTTTTCAGGCGGGGTCGATTTGTTTTTGGCCGGCACGCAGCGCACGATCGCGCAAGGCGCTGTGGTCGGCGTGCATGAATGGGATAGCGGTGTGGGATCGGCGCGTGAGTTTGCGCGTGACAGTTGGCGCCACGAGCCGACACGCGGCTATATCGCCGACATGCTGGGCAGCGATGCGTTTTACTGGTTTACCGTTGAGGCGGCGGCGTTTGATGACGTGCATATCATGAGCCGCGCTGAGATGGCGCGCTATGGGTTGATGACGCAGTGAGAAGAATTCACATGAAGAAGGGCAGGGAAGATGTTTGATCTAAAAGATAAATGCGCATTGGTGACGGGGGCCTCTGGTGGCATTGGTGGCGCGATTGCGACATCGCTTCACGCACAAGGCGCGACTGTGGCTTTGTCGGGCACGCGGGTAGAACCTTTGGAGGCTTTGGCCAAAACACTGGGCGACCGCGCGCATGTTGTGCCATGTAACCTGTCGGATTTCGAAGCTGTTGACGCTTTGCCCAAACAAGCGATTGAGGCGATGGGGTCGGTAGATATTTTGGTCAATAATGCAGGCATCACGCGCGACAATCTGTTTATGCGAATGTCGGACGAGGAATGGCAAAGCGTGATTGATGTGAACCTGACCTCGACGTTTCAGCTGTGTAAAGGCGTGCTGCGGGGCATGATGAAGGCGCGTTGGGGCCGGATCGTGAATATCTCCAGCGTCGTTGGGGCCACGGGCAATCCGGGCCAAGGCAATTACGCGGCGTCCAAAGCGGGCATGGTGGGCATGTCGAAAAGTCTTGCCTATGAGGTGGCGAGCCGTGGGATCACCGTCAATTGCGTGGCACCGGGCTTTATCACCACCGCGATGACCGACAAGCTGAACGACGACCAAAAGAGTGCTATTTTGACGCAAATTCCGGCAGGCCGGATGGGGGATGCGGATGAGATCGCGGCCGCCGCGCTCTACCTTGCCAGCCCCGAGGCAGGCTATGTCACAGGTACTACGTTACACGTCAATGGCGGCATGGCGATGATCTAGGTTGAGGGTATTTTCAGACCCAGATAGGGTTGTATAATCGTTTGCCTATCCCATTTGTTGTGCTATAGGCGGCGCAGATTTGCCGGGGGGCAGACAGATCGGATGCCCCAAGGTGGTCGCGTAAAGCGGCGCATAACAGGCCAAATGGCCACCACACGAGCAGGGCTCCTGCTCTAAACTACGAGGATATACCTATGAGCGACATCGCAGATCGCGTGAAAAAGATCGTTGTCGAGCACTTGGGCGTCGAGGAAGACAAAGTTGTAGCCAACGCGTCTTTCATTGATGACCTTGGCGCAGACAGCCTGGACACAGTTGAGCTGGTTATGGCGTTCGAAGAGGAGTTCGGCATCGAAATCCCGGACGACGCAGCTGAGACCATCCAAACATTCGGCGATGCGACGAAGTTCATCACGGAAGCAGCCTAAG
>CAZCEW010000167.1:0-4294 GCA_964497775.1 uncultured Rhodobacterales bacterium | reverse complement strand
ACCGCGTAGAGCGCGTTGACCAAGCCGTCGCCGAACGCATAGGCGTAGACGTAGAAGGGCGAGTGGACGAAATGCGGGATATAGGCCCAGAACGCCTCGTAGCCGTCCATATATTCGAACGCGGGACCGAGGCTTTCGGCTTGAACCGACATCCACAGCGCGCCGATATCTTCGGGTGTCAACTCGCCTTTGGCGCGCGCGTCATGCAGTTTGCACTCAAAATCGTAGAACGCAATCTGGCGCACGACCGTGTTGATCATGTCTTCGACTTTGCCCGCCAACATCACCTTGCGTTGCGCGTCATCCTTGGCCCCGTCGAGCATTTTGCGAAAGGTCAGCATCTCTCCAAAAACGCTTGCCGTCTCGGCTAAGGTCAGCGGCGTGGAGGACAGCAATTCGCCTTGCTCCGCGGCCAGAACCTGATGCACGCCGTGGCCCAGTTCATGCGCTAAGGTCATGACATCACGGGGTTTTCCCAAGTAGTTCAGCATCACATAAGGGTGCACATCACTGACCGTGGGATGCGCAAATGCACCCGGAGCCTTGCCGGGTTTTACCCCCGCATCAATCCAGCCTTTGTCGAAAAACGGCTCGGCCAGCTTCGCCATTTCAGGCGAGAAATCACCGTAAGCGTCCATGACGGTTTTGCGCGCCTCGTCCCATTGCACAAGGCTCGGGTCATCCATCGGCAAGGGCGCGTTGCGGTCCCAAACCTGCATGACATCAAGGCCCAGCCATTTGCGTTTCAACTCGTAATAGCGGTGGGAGAGCTTCGGGTAAGCCGCGACAACCGCGTTGCGCAGGGCCTCGACGACTTCAGGCTCCACATGGTTCGACAAATGCCGCCCCGTTTGAGGCGTGGGCATGCCGCGCCAACGGTCCTCGACCTCTTTTTCTTTCGCCAGTGTGTTATGAACGCGCGCGAACAGCTTCTGGTTTTCGCCAAAAACGCGCGCCAGCTCGCGCGCCCCCATTTCGCGGCGCGCGCGGTCGGGGTCAGTCAGCAGGTTCAGCGTCGCTTCAATGCCGATTTCCTCGCCATCAATAGTGAATTGCAGCCCCGCGATCGTCTCATCAAAGAGCCGGTTCCACGCCGCAGCCCCAACGGTGGATTGGTCATGCAGGAACTTCTCCAACTCGTCCGACAGCTGATAGGGCTTCAATGCGCGAAGGCGCTCGAAAATTGGCTTGTAGCGCGCCAAATCCGCGTTTTCGTCAAACATCGCATCAAGCTGCGCGTCGTCTATCCGGTTGATTTCAAGTGAGAAAAACACGAGTGGCGTGGTGTAAGTCGTGATCTTATCCTGCGCATCGGCCATAAACTTGGCGATCTCGCCATCGGTGGTGTTTTGGTAATAGCGCAGCCCCGCATAAGACATGATGCGCCCGCCAATCAGGTCGATCTTCTCGTAGCGCTGCACACAATCCAGAAGGCCCTTCGCGTCGAGCCCGTCCAGCTTGCCTTCGTAATCCGCGGCGAACTTGGCGCAAAAGCTTTCCATCCAATCCATGTCGCGCTTGAACTCTTTGCTGTCAGGCGCGGGGTAAAGATCGGTCAGGTCCCATTCCGGCAGATCGCCAAAATCGCCACCTCCCTCATGCGCATCACGGGTGATTTGGGGCAGGGCGGGGCGGAAAGGCTGGTGCATGTGAAAATCCTTTGAAATCGGGTTTCACTAGTACCTAGTCTGCAGGCCTCCCAGCCTCAAGGGAGCGGCACGGCAATTTAGCGTGAATAATAGTCTTGCGTGGGCGCGCCGGCCTCAGCCAAGGCGTAATCTTCCGTATGCGCGATGATGCTGTCCGGTCCGATCAGCAAGATGCCGTAAGCCCCCGGCTCATCGACAGAATGAGACGTCCCACGCGCGTCCAGCTCCATCGGCATCTGGTGACAGGTGCTCTTGAGCATGAAGAGCGCCACCCCGCGAATATTGCCCGCAATCGTGCGGTGCACATGGCCTGCAAGGATTTGCACAACATTGCCGTGATGCGCGACCAGCTCCAGAAATTCTGCATCATTTTGCAAAGCAATCGCATCCATCCCCGGAAATCCGACGCCGCAAGGCGGATGATGCATGGCAATCACCACGCGCCCAGATGCTGCACTCAATTGCGCGTCCAACCAACCCAACCGCGCCTCACAAAGCCGCCCGGAATGCTTCGGCTCTGGTGCATCCTCATAGGTATCAAGGCAAAGCAGCGTCACATCGCCAAACAGATGCGCAGATTGCACATGACCACTGGCATCCGGCTCTTGGTCAAACATCTCCAAAAACACATCGCGCCGGTCGTGATTGCCCAGCATGAATGTCACCGGAACGGGACAATCCGCAAATAGCTCTAAAACGCGGGCATATTCTGTGCGGTTCCCGTGATGGGTCAAATCGCCCATCACCACAATCCGCGTGGCATCCGGATGCAGGCGCAGCGCATGAGCAATCCCTTGCGCCGCACGCGCATAAGGATCAAGCCCGATGATCGCCTTGCCAGCCTCCACCATATGCAGGTCAGAAAATAGCAAGATCTTATGGTCAATGCGCATGCGCGAACTCTCTCATTGACCCATAAATATCCCCGCCGGAGGCACTTTTATTCCAATTCCACCAGCAAATCCTTGGCGTCGATCTGGCCACCTGCGCGCACATGCACCGCCTTGATCACTGCGTCGCGCTCTGCATGAAGGCCGGTTTCCATCTTCATCGCCTCGATCGTCAGCAGCAAATCGCCCTCTTTGACTTTTGCGCCCGCCACAGCCGCGACCGTCGCCACAACGCCCGGCATAGGCGCGCCGACATGGTTGGGGTTGCCCACTTCCACTTTCGGCATCCGAACCACATCCGAGGCGATCTTGCGGTCGGGCACACGGATCACGCGCGGCTGGCCATTCAGCTCGAAGAACACTTTCGCCTCGCCATCCTCATTGGTCGCGGCGCGGGCTTGCATGCGGATTTCCAGCGTCTTGCCGGGATCAATCTCGACCGAGATCTCCTGGCCCGGCTCCATGCCGTAAAAGAACGTATTGGTCGGCAAGGTCCGCACGGGGCCGTAAATATCGTGACGCGACTGATAGTCGGTATAGACCTTCGGATACATCATATAGCCCATGAGATCCTCGTCATCGATCTCCATATCATACTGGTCTTGCAACGCTTTTCGCTCAGCCTCCAGATCGGCGGGCTCCAGCAGCGCGCCGGGGCGTTTGGTGATTGGTTTCTCGGCCTTCATCACTTTCTTGACGATGTCTTTGGGGAACCCTCCGGGCGTCTGGCCGACATCGCCGCCCATCAGGCTGATCACGCTGTCAGGGAAGCTGACTTCGGTGTCGGGTTTCAAAACGTCTTCGCAGCTCAAGCCTTGGCTGACCATCATCAGCGTCAGATCGCCCACAGTCTTGGCAATCGGCGTGACTTTGACCACATCGCCAAACATCTGGTTCACATCCGCATAGGTCTGCGCGATGTCATGCCAGCGATCCTCCAGCCCCATAGAGCGCGCTTGGGTCTTGAGATTGGTGAACTGCCCGCCGGGCATCTCGTGCAGATAGACCTCAGATGACGGCGCCTGAAGGCCAGACTCAAACGCTGCATATTGGCCGCGCACGGTCTCCCAATAATTGGAAATCCGCCGGATCGCATCGATATCAAGCCCCGTGGCACGATCAGAGTGGCGTAAGGCTTCGACCATTGTGCCCAAAGTCGCCTGAGAGGTGTTGCCCGAAAGCGAGTCCATCGCGCAATCCACCGCATCGACACCCGCTTCCGAGGCCGCAAGAAGCGTGGCGCAGGCAATGCCCGCCGTGTCATGCGTGTGCAGGTGAATGGGCAGGCCGGTTTCTTCTTTGAGGGTCTTGACCAAGACGCGGGCGGCATCGGGCTTCAGCAAGCCCCCCATATCCTTGATGCCCAGCACATGCGTGCCTGCCTCTTTCAACTCATTAGCCATTTTGACGTAGTATTTCAGATCGTATTTCGCCCTGTCAGGGTTCAAAATATCGCCTGTGTAGCACACGCATCCTTCAAGCACCTTGTCGGCCGCGAGAACTGCATCCATCGACACGCGCATATTCTCGACCCAATTGAGCGGGTCAAACACACGAAACAGATCAACGCCGGTTTCCGCCGCGCGCGCGACAAAAGCCTGCACGACATTATCGGGGTAATTCGTGTAGCCCACGCCATTGGAGCCACGCAGCAGCATTTGCGTCATCAGGTTTGGCATGGCCGCGCGCAGATCGCGCAGGCGCTGCCACGGGCATTCCTGCAAGAAACGGTAGGCCACATCAAAAGTCGCTCCG
>CAZCEW010000166.1:0-4352 GCA_964497775.1 uncultured Rhodobacterales bacterium | reverse complement strand
CCGGGGCCGAACTCTCCGCAGGCCATGTCGCCCTCGTCGGGGCCAATCGTCAGGATACCATCGCCTTGCAACGTCGCCAGATTGCGTTGCGTGGCGGGATGTTGCCACATGCGCACGTTCATCGATGGCGCGATCAGCACGCGCTTATCTGTGGCCATCAAAAGCGTGGAGGCCAGATCATTGGCGTGACCGCCGGCCATTTTGGCCATCAAATCGGCGGTCGCAGGGGCGACAACAACCAGATCGGCGGCGCGCGACAGCTCGATATGGCCCATTTCGGCCTCGTCGGTCAGATCAAAGAGGTCGCGGTAGACTTTCTGCGCAGCTAGGGCCGAGACCGATAGAGGCGTCACAAATTCTTCTGCCGCTTTGGTCAAAACCGGCGTCACACTCGCGCCGCGTTCGCGCAAGCGGCGGATCAGATCGAGCGCTTTAAACGCCGCAATCCCGCCGCCGATGATCAAAAGTACGCGTTTTCCTGCGAGCATGTCCGCTCCTATTCGCTGCAACCCATTGATAAATAGGGGCTTGCAGGGACAGGGGCAATCATTTGCTTTTGAACGCCGCGCAAGGATCGCCGCCAGATGGCGTGTAATCGCCAGTTATCACCCAATAATCAAAGGGTTGAGCGTCAGCGCTTTGGCTCAGCTGCCCGACCGAGACCACGGTGATTTCCGGTGCTTTACGGTTCAAATAGCGCGGCATGCCCCAATCGTTTCGGGCGTGGCCATTGCCTGTGATCACAAGAACCGGACCGCCTGTGTCTTGCAAAGCTTGCAAAGCAGTGCGCGCGAAACTTGCGTCACGCAGGCGCTGCGCTTCGACCATTCCGGGCAGAAGGTCTTCGGGCAAAGCGTTGCAATGGGCAGCGGCTTGACCTGCCTCGCGGGTGGATTTCTCTGTCTTATCAATCGGCTGGTCGAGACCGAACGCCACCGCGTCACCTTCGAATTGCGCCGCCGCACCCGTTTCAACGGACGCGCGCACCTGAGGTCGGGCAACGGCTGCGCCATAGATTTTCGCTTCGGGCGCGGCGCTAAATATCGGGAAATACAGCGAGAACTCGGGCCATGGGCTGTCAGACCATCCAAGAGCGGCGTCCAAGACCGTTTGATCATCGCGCGAGGCCGCATTGCCCGCATCGGCCTGCGCGGGGCTGAGCATTTCGAAAACAAGCGCGCTTGGCTTTATATCGCGCGCTACCTGCGCTTGCGTGTCGTGATGCGCTTCGTTGCCATGTAACTCACCGACGATGACGATATCTGCGCCCTCAAATAGACGAAGCGCCAGAGAAGAAACCTCTCTGGCGCTTGTCTCATGGGCCACCGAGAGGGACGCAGCTGCCCATAAAATCGCAATTGTGTTTCGCATCATGCGAGGAAGTGCTCGACTTCCTTGGCTTGGCTTTGCAGCGATTTGCGCATTTTGACGAAAGCCGCGGCTTCTAGCTGACGGACCCGCTCTTTACTGAGGCCCAATTCATCGCCGAGGCTTTCCAGCGTGCGTGGTTTGTCGAGCAATTTGCGCTCGCGTACGATGAAGCGTTCGCGCTCGTTAAGATCATTCATTGCATCCAGCAGCCATTCGCGCAGCTTGTCGGTGTCATGGGAATGCTCAACCAATTCAGCGGCTTGCGGGCCGTCATCTTCTAAAGCGTCGATCCATTCGCGACCTTCATCTTCGGTCGATTGCGTCGCGTTGAGCGAGAAGTCAGAGCCCGACAAGCGGCCTTCCATCATCTCTACGTCATGTAACGGCACGCCCACTTCAGTAGAGATCATCTGGCGCAATTGATGACGATCAATCGGCTCCCCGCGCGCAGCAGATTCACGCTCTAGCCGGGCTTGAACACGGCGCATGTTAAAGAACAGGGATTTTTGCGACGAGGTCGAACCGGTGCGCACCATCGACCAGTTGCGCATCACGTAATCTTGGATCGAGGCTTTGATCCACCAGACCGCGTAGGTCGAAAAGCGCACGCCGCGATCGGGGTCGAACTTCTCGGCCGCCTTCATCAGGCCCAGCCCTGCTTCTTGGATCAGGTCATTCATCGGAGCGCCGTAGCGCTTGAATTTCGACGCCATCGAGATCGCCAAGCGCATATAAGCGGTGATCAATCTGTGCAGCGCTTCCTCGTCACGATCATCGCGCCATGCGTAGGCCAAGCGAAGCTCGGTTTCTGCGTCCAGTAGTTCGGCCTTCATCGCTGTGCGTGAAAGGCTATTGTCCATCCGTGCGTCCAATGCCATGTCTCAAACCCCCGCTTTGTGTTACGTTCTTGAACTCTCACTCGGCTCTTGTTCTGAAGGGGATACGGGCCCTAGCGCGAATTGGATCAAAGGAAAGTTGACGTGAGTGCGAAAAACCTTCTCAGCCTTGTGATTGGCGGTGCGGCATCCGGCAAATCTGCCTTTGCGGAGCGTCTGGTTTTGCACGCCGAGAAAGCGCCGATTTATCTTGCGACGGCGCAAGGCTTTGACGATGAGATGATCCAGAAAATAAAGCGACATCAAGAGCTTCGTAGAGATTCTGGCTGGGAGACGATAGAAGAGCCTTTGGATCTGGGCCCGCATTTGCGCGCCTCCGGCCCTGCAATTCTCCTAGATTGTGCGACGGTTTGGCTGGGCAATCAGTTTTTTGCGAAAAATACGATCGAAGCGGAGGTCGGCAAGCTGGTCGAGGCGCTTCACAACCGCGCGCGCGCCATCACAATCGTCACCAACGAGATCGGTCAGGGCGTGGTCCCTGCCAGCGCTGAAGCGCGCGCCTTTCGCGAGGCGCATGGGCGGATGAACCAAGCCTTGGCCGCCGAGGCCGATCTGGTGGTGCAAATCACCGCCGGGCTACCGATGGTTTTGAAAGGCACTTTGCCCAAGGGGTTCGCGTGACGCGCTGGTGGTGGGTGCGCCATGGGCCGACGCATCAGAAATGCTTTACCGGCTGGCGCGACGTGGATGTTGATCTGTCGGACACGGCGAAGATCGCGCGGCTGAATGATCACTTACCGGACGGCGCGGTGTTGGTGTCGTCCGATCTGAAGCGCGCTGTGAAAACTGCGGATGCTTTGGGCGGCTCACATAGCCGCCTACCCCATGCCTCTGACATGCGCGAGTTCAATTTCGGCCTTTGGGACGGCCTGCATTTCGAGGAAGTCGCCAAACGCGACCCAGAGCTCAGCCGCGCCTATTGGGAAAACCCTGGCGACGTCGCGCCGCCAGAAGGCGAAAGCTGGAACGACGCGGCGGGACGTTTGAACCGCTTTGTCGATCAGATGAACGATGCACATTGGGGTCGCGATATCATAGCCGTTGCGCATTTTGGCGCGATCTTAACTCAGGTGCAGCGCGGGCTTGGGGTTTCAGCCTATGAAGCTCTGAGCCACGAGATCGAAACTCTCTCGGTCACGCAAATGACATGGGACGGGCAAGACTGGTCCGTGCAGGCGATCAATCACGCTGTGTGATGGGCAAGCGCAGCATTTGTCATTTTGCGGCTGCGCTGTTCTGTGTCTAGTCTCGCCCCATGACTTATGACCTTTATATTGGCGATCGCGCCTATTCGTCCTGGTCGCTGCGCGGCTGGCTTTTGGTTGAGAACTTTGGGCTCACTGCGAAGACCCATCTGGTGGATTTCAATGGCGGACCTGTCGTCGAGCAAGTCGGCGTGCCGCCTGCGAAAACTGTACCCACTTTGGTGAGCGAAGACGGTGCGGTGATCTCGGAATCCATGTCCATCGCCGAAGAGCTCGCCAGCCGTCACCCGGAAGCGGGCATTTGGCCGTCCGACCCGGTGGCCCGCGCGACAGCTCGCACTTTGGCCGCGGAAATGGCCTCAAGCTTTATGGCTTTGCGTGGCGATTGCCCGATGAACATGCGCACGGCTTACGTGAACATCGACCCGTCGGACGAGGTGATCGCGGATCTGCGACGGTTAGAGACAATCTGGGCGCATGCCCGAGAGATCACCAAACCGGACGGCCCGTGGCTTTGCGGCGCCTATAGTGCGGCGGATGCGTTTTATGCGCCTGTGGCTGCGCGGATTGCGGGCTATGATTTGCCTGTGAACGACGCGGCACAAGCCTATGTGGAGGCGCATCTGGCCGATCCCGCTTTCAGGCGCTGGCGCGCGATGGGGCTGATCAAAGGCGACACCTTGCCGTGGTATGCCAAGCCGTTCGAGACACGCGATTGGCCCGGACCAAAGCCGATGGCGGCGCATGCTGTCGATGAAGGCTCGGCCGAGAACGAGCGTTGCCCCTATTCCGGCGATCCGGTCACGCATCTGGGCAATTTCGAAGGCCGTATCTTTGGCTTCTGCAACGCATTTTGCCGCGACAAGACGGTGCAAGACGC
>CAZCEW010000165.1:0-4639 GCA_964497775.1 uncultured Rhodobacterales bacterium | reverse complement strand
TTCCTGACCCCGCCCTTTGGGTTCGCGCTATTCTACTTGCGAGGGGTCGCGCCGAAAGAGGTCACCACGCGCCACATCTATCGCGGCATCATTCCGTTTGTGGGCATTCAGGTGGCCGGGCTGCTGTTGCTGTGGATGTTCCCGGGCGTGGTCACGATCATCCCGAACTTGCTCAAGTAAGCTGCAGCAAGTCCCAGCGGTTGCCCCACGGGTCTGACCAGACGGCGACTTTGCCGTAGGGCTCCGTGCGCGGGGATTCCTCGAACGGGACGCCTGCGGCTTTCATGGCCGTGTAGTCGCGGTCGAAATCATCGCTGTGTAAGAAAAACCCGACGCGCCCGCCGGTCTGATTGCCAATGGCGCGGGTCTGGTCTGGGCCATCGGCTTTTGCGAGCAGAATCCGCGTCTCTTGCGCGCCTTTCGGGGCGATTAAAACCCAGCGTTTCGAGGGGGTTAGGCCCGTGTCTTCAATCAGATCAAAGCCCGCGCGCTCGACGTAAAAGGAGATCGCGTCATCATAATCCGGCACCACAATCGCGACGGCGGAGATATGGGGCATTAGTCTTTCGTAGCCCGCGTGTCAGGCAGTGAGATTTGGGCGACTTGCTCTGCAATTGGATCAACAGAAAGCGGGTGCGTGTCTGTCTCGTAATCCTTGTCAGGGTCAAGATTTTGCCATTTGCCGCCGCGGAAAATTTCCACCGCCGAGAAGCTGGCCTTATAGCCCATTTTCGACGATCCCGGCACCCAATAGCCCAGATAGACATAAGGCAATCCGGCCTCTTGCGCGATGCGGATATGGTCGAGAATGATATAGGTGCCCAAGCTGGAGCGCTCGCGTTCGGGCGTATAAAAGCTGTAGACCATCGACAGCCCATCATCGAGCACATCGGTCAGACACGTCGCCACCAGAACCGGATTTTCAAGGTCGGAGCGGTCCCAATATTCGATCACGCGGCTTTTGACCGGCGTTTCCTCGATCATCGCGGCAAATTCGAAAATATCCATATCCGCCATGCCGCCTTCGGCATGTCTGCTGTCGAGATAGGCGCGGAACAGGTCATATTGCTCTTCCGTGGCCCAAGGCGAGGTCGCCTCGCGGGTCAGCACTTTGTTGCGCTTGAGCGTGCGGCGCTGGCTTTTGGATGCGGTGAAGTCCTCAACGCGGATGCGGGCTGATAAACAGGCTGAGCATTCCGCACAAGACGGGCGATAGAGCACGTTTTGAGACCGTCTAAACCCTTGTTTTGACAGTGTATTGTTCAAAGTATTGGCGTGATCGCCTTGCAGGGCGGTAAACAGCTTTCTTTCCCTGCGGCCGTCAAGATACGGGCAGGGCTGTGGGGCCGTCACATAGAATTGCGGCGCGATGGGGAGCGTATGACGCATTAAAAAACCGTCTCGTGAGTCTTGCACAGGGTAACAACCGCCGCCCCGCGCCACAAACCCTTTTTCGTTTGGGTTAACTTGACGTTAATAACGACTTGGCCGATTTATCGCCGCCACACCGCAAAACAGGTCATGCAAGCCTTGTCCGCGCGGGCTGGTCAGCATCAAAAGCATCGAGGCCAGTTGCGGCAAAAAGAACGCAAAAGAGACCAAGAACCCGACCGTATGGAGCGCGGCCTCCGAGCCATCAAGCGCCATGCCTTTATGATTGCGCAGCTCGATATTAAACAGCCGCATGCCCGGCGTGGCTGACATCGCGTTGATCGAGCCTATGCGGTAGACGAGGCTGACGACCAGAAAGATCAGCGGGTAGAAAAACCAGCCGATAAACAAGGGCAAAGTCGCGGCAATCGCCGTAATCGCGCCGATAATCACCACATCGACGATCCATGCAAAGAGCCGCTTGGTGGCGACGCCTTCATAGAAGCCGGATTGCGTGGTGGGGTCGGGCAGGGCGCTCGTGCTTAAGGTCATAACCGTCATATATGTAAGGGAGGAGGGGTCTTAAAGGGGCGGGGTCCCCCAGATAAGCTCGAATAAGCTCGAGGCGCGGGTGTTTCCACCGCGCCTCGCTTAAGCCGGTTTACTTGTCGTCGTCGGACGCGCTTGCGGCACGGGCGCGCTCTTCCATGAACTCGTCAAATTCCGACTTGTCCTTGGCATCACGCAGACGCTGCAAGAAGGCCTCGAACGCGGCTTGCTCGTCTTGCAGGCGCTTGAGCATATCGGCCTTATAGGTATCGAACGCCTCATTGCCGGTTGGCGTCAGCCCAGCGGCCGACATACGGGTTTTGCGAACAGCACAAGATCCATTGAACATACGTTTGCTCCAAATCATATAGGCCAGAAGTGCCAGACCTACGGGCCAAAAGAAGATAAAGCCCAGAACCATTGCGGCGATCCAGGCGCCTTTGCCACGCTCATCAAGCCACATCTCGGCGCGCGAGAACCATGATCCGCGAGGCTGTGTAACTGTCGTCATCGAGTGATACTCCTTATTGTTGTTGTTTTTGTTGCGTATGTGAATGTTAATCACATTTACATATTTGGGGTAAGATGCGGGGTTTTGCAAGGGGGTATCGTCCGATTTTGGTGATATTTCGGACCCGTCAGACGCGCGGCATTGATTTTGTTGAGGAAATTTTTGCGCAGCCCGCCGCAGCCCCGCATCCGCCCCCGTATCCGCCGTTGACACTTCTGCCCCCTCGCGCCAAGCCTAGGCGCATGTTTGATCTGCGCCCTGTCGGCTATGTGATTGGCCTGCTTGCCGCCTGTCTGGGTGTGTCGATGCTTGTGCCAATGGGCTATGATCTGGCCGCGGGCAATGGTCATTGGGATGCGTTTGCGGAAAGTGCGATTGCCACAGTGCTGGTGGGCGGGTTGATGGCGCTGGCATGCTCCAACGGTGTGGGCGAGCGGCTGACGATCCAGCAGACATTTCTTCTGACCACGGGCGTTTGGGTCGCTTTGCCGGTCTTTGGCGCGCTGCCGTTTTATATGGGCGCGACCGAGGCGCGGGTGGTCGATGCGTTCTTTGAGGCCATGTCCGGCCTGACCACCACCGGCTCGACCGTATTCACCGATCTGCACGAGCTGCCCGCAGGTCTGAAGCTGTGGCGCGGCATGTTGCAATGGTTCGGCGGTATCGGGATCATCGTTGTGGCGATGGCGTTTTTGCCGGAGCTGCGCATCGGCGGCATGCAAATCTTTCGATCCGAGGGGTTTGATACATTCGGCAAAATCCTGCCCCGCGCAGGCCAGATCGCGCAAAGCATCTGGGTGATTTACACTGGCCTGACGCTGGCCTGTGGCCTGAGCTACATCGCCGCCGGGATGGAGCCGATTGATGCCGTCGTCCACGCGATGACCACAATCGCCACCGGAGGGTTTTCGAACTCGGACGCTTCCTTCGCGACCTATGGCGCTGCTGCGGAATATGTCGGCGCGCTGTTTATGATCCTCGCGGCATTGCCCTTCGTGCGCTATGTCCAGCTTGCCGCAGGCACGGCCAAGCCCTTGATCCATGACACGCAAATCCATGCTTTTCTGATCACAGCGCTGGTGCTGGTTCTGGCGCTCAGCGTCTGGCAGCTTTCTGGCCTGACCACCGTGACCGAGCTGGCCTTTCGCAAAGCGCTGTTTAACACCGTCTCGATCCTGACAGGCACAGGCTATGCAAGTGCTGATTATAACGGCTGGGGGCCATTTGCCGTCACCGTCTTCTTCTTCATGGGGCTGATCGGCGGTTGCGCGGGGTCCACGTCATGCTCGATCAAGATCTTCCGCTACCAGCTGCTCTTCGCCTCGGTGAAATCGCAAATCCGCAAGATCCATTCGCCACATGGCATTTTCACCCCGCGCTATCAGGGCCGCCCTGTAGGCGAGGATGTGTTGTCCTCGGTCATGTCGTTCTTTGTGCTGTTCATCGTCTCGCTGGGGCTTTTATCCGTGGCACTCGGCCTGACAGGGCTCGATTTCATCACATCCGTGTCGGGTGCGGCCGCAGCACTCGCCAATATCGGGCCGGGCTTGGGAGACGAGATCGGCCCTGCGGGCAATTTCGCCGGTCTCAATGACACCGCCAAATGGATGCTGGCCGCCGCTATGGTGATCGGCAGGCTCGAGCTTTTGGCCGTCTACGCCATCCTCACCACCAAATTCTGGAGAGCCTGAACATGCAACGCCCCCTAGGTGCTCAAATTTCCCATATGCTGAAAGATAGAGGCGTGAGCCATATCTTCGGCATCCCCGGCGTGCATAACCAAGAGATGTATCGCGGCATCGAGGAGGCAGGCCTCACCCATATCCTCGCGCGTCACGAGCAAGGCGCGGGTTTCATGGCCGATGGCTACGCGCGCGCGACGGGGCGTCCGGGTGTGGCTTACGTGATCACGGGGCCGGGGCTGTGCAATATAATGACGCCGATGGGGCAGGCCTATTCGGACTCTGTGCCGATGCTGGTGATATCTTCCTGCCTCGATGAAACTGCCGCCAAACAAGGCCAGTTGCACCAGATGAGGGACCAAGAGGCCGCCGCCGCCACGGTCTGTGACTGGTCCCATACCGCGCATACGGCCGAAGCGGCCTATCAATTGATCGATCGCGCGCTGGTAGAATTCGAGACCACACGAAAGCGCCCCAAACATATCCAAGTGCCAATCGCGGCACTTGAGGGGGATGCGGTTGCGGC
>CAZCEW010000164.1:0-4762 GCA_964497775.1 uncultured Rhodobacterales bacterium | reverse complement strand
TCGAGCGGGTAGTCGAACGCGCCGTCGACATGTTTGTCGGGATAGGCCACCAGTGGCCATTCATCGCACAGCCCCACACCATGCATCAGACAGCCGTATTTCTGCTCTTGGTATTTGTCATGGAGCACATGGGTGTTGGCAGATAGTTCGTTGATGGTGACGCCGGGTTTGAGCATCTCCATATTGGTCTGAATATGTTCGACCCCGTGTTTCATCGCCTCGATCATGTCAGGGCGCGGAGGTTTGTCGCCGATCCACCATGTGCGCGAGATATCGCAGCAGATGCCATAAGGTCCGACAAGGTCCGTATCAAACGCCAGAATTTCGTTGTTTTGCAACAGTCTAGGACCGCATTCCTGAAACCACGGATTGGTGCGCGGGCCGGAGGCGAGAAGGCGCGTCTCGATCCATTCGCCGCCGCGCTTGATGTTCTCGGCATGTAGCACTGCCCAGACGTCATCCTCTGACACCGCGCCACTTGGCCCATGCGCGCGGGCGAAATCCTCCATCACATACATCGCCGCTTCGCAAGATTGGCACGCCGCGCGCATCGCCAAGATCTCGTCGGGCCCTTTGACGGAGCGGGCCTTTTCCGACACTTCCTCGCCCTCGTGAATATCGAACCCGCGTGCCTCTAACGCTTTGAGGCCTGCGATCATGATCTTGTCGACGGCCAAGCGCTTGTTGCCGCCGCCATGGGCTGCAATCAGCTCTTCGACTTCTGCGGTAAACGTAGAGGCTGCCGCTTGGACCTTATCGCCATTGGAGAAGTAAAACATCGACGCGCCGGAGCGTTGCTCGCGCACAAGAGGGTTAAATTCCGACAGAAACGGCGAATTCTTATAGTCCCAGATCACCATATATCCGTCAGCGCAAACGAGCACGGCGCGAAACGGGTTGTGCGTGTTCCAAAGCTGCATATTGGTGCTGTCTGTCGCGTAGCGGATGTTGAGCGGATCAAACAAGAGCAGCCCGCCCAGATCGCGATCGACAATATGTTGGGTCAGCCGCGCCCAGCGATATTCGCGCATGCGTTCGAGATTTGGCAGCTTCAGGCCCGCTCCTTCCCATTCGCGGTAGGCCAGAAGCGTCGGTCCGATCTCGACGCGGTCATTGTCATTGAGGTTGCCATCGCCCAGATGCGTGCCTTGGCTGGGGTCGATCTTGCGCGTGTCGCTATAATGCTTATTCATGGCGGGCCTCCCAAATCTCCTAACTTCAGGATGGTCGCGGAATTGCGCCCGTGCTAGGCAAAATACGTCAGCGATCATGTCGGTTTTGAGAGAAAATGCGCGAAATTTGTCAAAAATCGCTGAAATTCGCGCCTTGGATGGAGGCGAAGTCACGCAAATTGCCGGGGGTTCAGCCCTTAGAGATGCGCGATTGGCTGCAGGTTGATGACGCCTTTGGCGCGCAAATGGCAGAACGCGCGCGGTTGATCTCAAGCCATCGCGGTGACGTGTTGCAAATGCGACCTGAGGCAGAGGCGGCTTGTGCAGAGGCTTTGGAATTGGCGCTGACGCATCTGCCCGAAGGCTTCTCGCGCAAGGGCGATCAGATCACGCGGCCCGACGGGGTCACGGTCGGGCTTGAAGGCCCGCCAATGGAGGTTTTGTCGCGTCTTGTGGTCGAAGATTTCTGCATCTTACAAAAGCACGAGGCGGAGCATGTTTTGACAGCCGCTCTTTTGTGTTTTCCGGCCAGTTGGTCGCTGGCTGAGAAATTCGGCCATCCGCTCAGCATGATCCATGATCCGGTCGCGCCCTATACCGATGACATCGCGCGCCGCGTGCAGCGCTTGTTTGATGCGGTCGCACCTGATCGGCCTTTGTGGCGGGCCAATGCGCTGCTTTACGCGGTGCCAGATTTGTACCAGCCACGCGGCTCGGATAATCGGCGCATGCAGCCCGACGCGCCGCGTTATTTGAGGTCCGAGCGTCAGTCGATCTTGCGATTGTCCGAGACAGGCGCAGTGCTGTTTTCGATCCACACGAGTGTGGTGCGGATGAGTGATCTGAGCGCGGAGCAGGCGCGAGGCGCCTCGGAATATGTTGAGGCCGTGCCGATATGAGCCGTGTGAAAGATCAATATGAAGCCTATCCTTATCCCGAACGCGACCCGAGGGATGAGAAAAAGCGCCTGATCACGGGCTCGCCGTCGCATCCGTTAGAGCTTGATCACTTCGTCTTTGGCGGGCGCCGCGATTGGTCTGCCGGGACGCGTATTCTGGTGGCCGGAGGCGGCACGGGTGACGCGCTCATTCAACTTGCACAAGTGCTTACAAGTGCCTCGAAACCTTATGAAATTACGTATATTGATCTGTCCGTAGCCTCACGCGAAATTGCTGAAGCGCGGGCGAAGGCGCGCGGCTTGAAAGGCATTCGCTTCATCACCGGCAGCCTGCTTGATGCGGCGCAATACGGACCGTTCGACTATATCGATTGCTGCGGTGTGCTGCATCATTTGCCCGAGCCTCAGTTGGGCTTTGACGCTTTGGCCTGTGCATTGGCCCCTGATGGCGGATTGGGCCTGATGGTCTACGCGCCCTATGGGCGCTCAGGCGTCTACCCGTTGCAAGAGGCGTTTGGCGCTTTGCTCGAAGGCCAGCCGCCCGAGGCTCAATTGGCAGCCGCGAAAGATATCTACGCGGCTTTGCCCGAGGGCCATCTGTTCAAGCGCAATCCGCATTTAGTGGATCACAACGCCTCTGATGCAGGGTTTTATGACCTGCTTTTGCATTCGCAGGACCGCCCCTTTGCGATTGACCAGCTGTGTGCCGCTCTAGAGGCCTCGGGCCTCGCGCTGGCGGGGCTGCCTTTGGCGCATCTCTATGATCTCAGCCGTTTTGCCGCGCGCCCCGATGGCATCAGCGACGTGGCGGGGATGGCAATTGCCGAAAAGCTCGACGGGACGATCAAGACCCATGTCGCCTATGCGCGGCTGGCTTCAGCAGGGGCGCTGGCCAAGCCCGGCAGCAAGCCCACAGACGTGCCGCATCTCAAGGGAATGGAGGCAGGCGCTTTGGCACGCCAAGTGGCCGCGAAAGGCGAGATCACCGTGACGCTGAACGGCGCCAAGACGCGGCTCGAGCTGCCAAAAGCCGCCGCGCCGATCCTTGCGGGCATCAATGGCGCGCGGGATTTGGCGGCGTTGCAGGCAGGCGCAGGCTTGGACGCGATGGCGTGGCAGATGATCTGGCCGAAAACCCAGTCTCTTTTATGTGCCTTTGGGCTTTTGTTTTATAGCCAGCGGTTGACGCGATCTTAGCATTATGCACCATATGTAGTTAACGACCCCGAGCTTATCGTGGGCGATCACAGGCCCTTTGGCGCGGAATTTGGCGCGTTTTGGGGTAAGAGCAAACAGAGCAGGCGAAGACATGGCGAAAGCACCCTCAAAGAAATCCGCAGCGAAGTCTAAGGCGAAATCCGAGACCAAAGCGAAGGCCGCGACGAAAGCTGCCGGCAAAACCGCGTCAAAAGCGACAAAGCCCGCGGCCAAGCCGAAAACGGTTAAGGCCAAGGCGAAGCCCGTGCGCAGCGCTACGAAAGCTGCGACAACCAAGCCACGCGCCGCAAAAGCGCGCGCAGCACGCCGCGCAGCAGCTCCGAAAGTGGTTGAGCCCGCAATCCTGACCTCAGTCGCGCCTGCTTTTGGAGGCGAGACGGCCCCGAAAGATGGGCTGTCGAAGAAAGAGCTTTTGAACCGGATCGCCGCCGAATGTGACATGAAGCGCAGCGATGTGCGTATGGCGCTTGATGCGACGATGAAAGTTCTGCGTCAGGCGATCTTGGAAGGCGAGGATATTGCGGCCGCACCGTTGGGTAAGATCAAAATCGCCCGCACCAAGGACACGCCCAACGGCAAACTCGCGATTTTGCGGGTCAAGCTGAAGGATCCGGTCGCCACACGTCCAAATATCGAAGCGGCTGAATAGCAGGCTGCTTGATCGCTTATCCTGATCTTTACGTTCTGCGTCACGGCGAGACCGAGTGGAATGCGGCTGGCCGCTTGCAAGGCTGGCAGGATTCTCCGCTCACCGCGCAAGGGGTGGCCCAGGCCGAGCGTCAGGCAGAGCTTTTGGCGGGTCTTGATCTGAGCGGGATGGAGATTTTCACTTCCGATAGCGGGCGGGCGAGGCGCACGGCGCAGATCGCTCTGCAAGGTCGCTCGGAGGCAATGGTCGACGTGCGGTTGCGCGAGATCGATGTGGGCGCGTGGACGGGGCAGTCTCGCCACGATCTGCGCGCCGCTCACCCAGAGCTTTTCGATGAGGCCAACCCGCTTGCCTGGTATACCCATGCGCCCGGGGGGGAAGGTTTCGACGGGGTTGCTGCGCGGGCGGCGGAGTTTTTAGACAATAAATCAAGCCCTTGCGTGATATTCACCCATGGGATCACCAGCCGCATCCTACGCTGCTTGGCGCTGGGGCTAGAGCTCGACGCTTTGGGCGATTTGCCCGGCGGGCAGGGGGTAATTCATGTGATCCGGGGCGGGGCGCAAGACAGGCTCGGTTAGGTCTTGCAATGGGCATCGGGTTCGGGGTAATCACGCCCTCGACGGGTCGTTAGCTCAGTTGGTAGAGCGCTTCGTTTACACCGAAGATGTCGGGAGTTCGAGCCTCTCACGACCCACCACCGTCGCTTTACGTAGTAAAGCTGACGAGGATAATTTCTCAGACATTTGCATGGCGGCAGTCGCTTTCGCTCGCGAAAGTGATGAGAGCCTTAGGGCCTGGCTGCCCGCCCGACGCCCGCCTGCT
>CAZCEW010000163.1:0-4774 GCA_964497775.1 uncultured Rhodobacterales bacterium | reverse complement strand
GCAAAAGGCAGATAGCGCGGTGCGATATTTGCAAGCTTACGCAAAGCGAATGCACGATAGTCGAACATTTTCATCCCGTCGTCTTCTAGTCTTCGTCGTCGGTCTTGTCGTCTTCTTTCAATCGGGCCAAGGCCCTAGACCGCCCCGCAAACGGGACGGCCAATTTGCTTCAATGGCCTAAAGCCACTCAGCGATCAGGTCACTCGCTTGTAATCAACGGCGTATGACTGGCCTGCGCCAGAACGTCGTTGGGCTGCAAGATCGCGCGCGCCGTCGTGCCGTCAGGCAGGATGACAGTGATCTCTTGCGCACCGTTCTCAAGCGGAAGCGCATAAGACGCGTTCGCGGTCTCCACATCTGGTGTGAGGATCGCAGCCGCGGCTGATTGATCGCCTGAGCCGAGAGCGTTGCCTGACAAGAAGTCAGCCACCCAAGAGGTGTTGCTGAGCACCGCGACGTGCACCGCAAATGAACCCACCGCGACTGCACCGAGGAACACAGGGACACCCACCGCAGGAGGAACAACAAGCCACATTTTTGCATTGTTCATGACGTTACCCCCCTACCCGAGCCATGGCGTCGAGACCGCCACGAGAATATGCGCCAGAAGCGCGATTACACCAAATACCCGGGTCCCATCGATGAGGTAGCTGTGAACTTCCTCAGCCTCTCGAAGGTTGAGGCCGGTTGGCCATTTTTTGTCTGGGTCGTCGGACATATCCGATCTCCTCCATAGTTGAAGTAATGGACCCGAAAGCCTCCCCACAACAAAAGTCGGCGGTCACAAACGCGTCCATACGGCCACTCAACCAAATGGGTAACCGATGCGTCATGGTGTCACGCTAAACTTACATAATCAAGTGTAAGACTTTTCTGACACATTGCTCAAAGCACCCCTGAGTCCCGCACCTGACCCAGCGCCACCTCGTGAGACGCGGCAACTCTCGGGAATCTTTCACCTTTTGAATGAGCCACCCCTTCGGCACGCGGCGCATGTGTCTGTGACATTGCTGAACCTCAAAACGAAAAACGCGCCCCGAGCGGGACGCGTTTGACTAAGAATCTCTTGTGAGGCAGGTGCTACCTATGCGGCCTCGGCTTGCGAGCGGCGCTCGCTCTCTTCGCGTGACAGCGCGACAGAGGTGCGCACACCATTGCCCACAAAGGACATCAGGCCCGAGACAACCCGCTCGTTAGGGTCGATCCCAGCGCAGCTCAGCACTTCGCGGCCATCACGAGACCGCGCCCAGCGCGCAATTTGCTCTGGGCCGTTGCCATATTTTTTATCATCCGCAATCGCATCGTCCAAAGCCGCAAGAACGACCGCCGCAAAAAGTTTGCGCGAGCGTTGGCCCTGTTCGAAGTTGAAAGCGTTGCCGTCGACGAAATCAGCAGACATATAGATTCCCTTGTGTTGGTCTTGTCTTCTTTTTTATTCTTGTATCTTTGGCGTGACCCTCTTTATGGAGGAAAAAACTCGATTCGTCATTGCATTTTTTATATGCCAGCCATGCGCTACACGCATAGCTAATCGATCCCACCACACATATTGAGGCGTCTTGCCTCTGTTTCACTCCCTAGATATAGGGTGCGACGACCCGCTATCAACCTATCGTCAAGGAAATCTCGCCATGCCAAAGATTAACGGTAACGAAATTCGCATCGGCAATGTGCTGGAACATAATGATGGGCTGTGGGCGGCTGTGAAAGTCGATCACGTCAAGCCCGGCAAGGGCGGCGCGTTCGCGCAGGTCGAAATGAAGAACCTGCGCAATGGCTCCAAGCTGAACGAGCGCTTTCGGTCCGCCGACAAAGTAGAGCGCGTGCGGTTGGAGCAAAAAGACCAGCAATTCCTGTTTGAAACAGACGGCATGCTGACCTTCATGGACACCGAAACTTATGAGCAGATCGAACTTCCGGCCGATCTTCTGGGCGATCGCCGTCCGTTCTTGCAAGATGGCATGATCGCGGTGGTGGAATTTCACGAGGCCGAGGCTCTCAATGTCAGCTTGCCGCAGAAAGTCACCTGCACCGTGGTTGAAACCGAGCCTGCGCTGAAAGGTCAAACCGCCTCGAAAAGTTTCAAACCTGCGCTTTTGGACAATGGCGTGCGCATCATGATCCCGCCTTTCATTGGCCCCGACGAGGCGATCATCGTAAACACCGAAAGCATGGAATATTCCGAGCGCGCCTAAGCGCTAGTCGCGATCATTGGGGTGGATCACACCCTCGACCCACTCCGCGTCGCCTGCAATGCGCGGTGGAAGACCGTCGATACAGGCCACATTGATCCCCATCTCGTCCGGGTTAGAGCGGCGCTGGTGATGGGTGTGGATGCCACAAACCCCGCAAAACCAATGCTTGGCCGTCATGGTTCCGAATTGATAAAGGCGGAGCTGATCCGCGCCTTGTTCAACCACCAACCCCGCCACCGTTGAGGACACAGCACCGGGGTATTTTCGCCTGCAAATAGAACAATCACACCGCCGAAGCCCCTCCAGCCCGCCCACCATCGGGAAGCGCAACTGCACGGCGCCGCAATGACAAGACGCGGTATAGTTCTCGCTCATCGCTTCTTTCTCGGGATCATCGGAATGGAACTCGGCTCGTATTGACCCTCAGGATGGGGCGGATGGCCATCGGTCTGTTCCCAATACTCGGCCCCGCCCCGCTTGAGCCAGAGCGGCAGGCATAAGATCAGCCCAACGACAAACCCGCCCGCATGCGCCCAATAGGCCACGCCACCTGCGCTGGTGTCAGAGGCCGCGCCGCTGACGATTTGAATGCCAAACCAAATCCCCAACATGATCCAGGCGGGAACCGGGAAAATCTTCAAAAACACCACGAAGATGATCATGATATCGATCCGCGCTTTGGGGAATAGCAGCAAATAGCCCCCCATAACGCCCGCAATCGCGCCAGAGGCCCCGACCGTCGGAATGCCGGATGTCGGATCCGCCAGAACCTGTCCGATATCAGCCCCAACGCCGCAGATCAGATAGAAGATCAAGAAGACAACATGGCCCATCTGATCTTCGAGATTGTCACCGAAAATGTATAAAAACAGCATGTTACCCGCCAAATGCATGATGCCACCATGCAGGAACATCGAGGTCAGCAAGGTGTGTTGATCTATACCGTTGACGATTTCGACAGGGCGCATGGCCCAGGTCTCGAAGAACGCCGAGATCGCGACCTCGTCGCTGAACAAGGGCCAATAGCTGATGAAAACGATGATATTTATCGCCATCAGCGCATAGGTGACATAGGGGATACGCTCGGACGGGTTGTGGTCGCGGATTGGAAACATGCGCGCGACGGTGACCGATCGCGCGCGCTTTGACAAGCGCTACCCGTCAGCCGTATCCGCCAGAAGCTGCGCATTGCCACCCGAGGCGGTGGTGTCGATGCAGACGTGTCGCTCGCAGACCACATCACAAGGACGCGGCGCGTGGGTGAGAAGCGGCAGGATCGGGCCATCATGTGCGGCCAGTGTCTTGCGGATCGCGCGCGCGCCCGCTGCGTCCCCGCCCCAAATCACGCCGCCAATCGCGCCCTTGCCCAGACGCGCGGCAATTGCGTTCACGTCGATCTTCTCGGCCTCGCCACCGAGAGCACGACACGCCTTGATCTGAGCCGAGGCATCAGGCCCCGCGCATAAAAACACATCGCGTGGCGCAGTGCTGAGCCGGTTGGCCTCCCCCGTAGGCCCCGGCATATCGCGCGTGCCGAACTTGGCGTCATAGGCTCCGTCCAGCGCGCGTGCGAATTTCGGCACATAATGCGGCCCGCCCGCTTTGGGACCCGTGCCAGACAGCCCTTCGCCGCCAAAAGGTTGCGTGCCGACCACAGCGCCGATCTGGTTGCGATTGACGTAGATATTGCCCGCGTGGATCTTATCGACGACCTCTTGCACGCGGTCATCAATGCGGGTGTGCAGCCCGAAAGTCAGCCCGTAGCCAGTGGCGTTGATATCGTCGATAACCTGATGGAGATCCTCTGCCGCGAAAGTCGCGATATGCAGGACGGGGCCGAAAATCTCCTCGGCCATAGCGCTAATGCCATCGACTTTGATCAATGTCGGCGCGATGAATGTGCCGCGCTCGGGGGTCTCGCCCGCATAGATCACGCGCGAACCCGCCGCTTTTATGTGATCCGCGATTTTCTGGCGCGCGGCGGTGTCGATGATTGGGCCTATATCGGTGCTCCCGTTCCAAGGCTGGCCCGCGCGCAGCATTTTCATCGCGCCCACCAGCATTTCGGTCAGCGGCGCGGCGATGTCTTCTTGCACGTAAAGGCACCTCAACGCGGAGCAACGCTGGCCCGCAGATTGAAACGCGCTCGCGATAATATCGCGCACGGCTTGCTCGGGCAGCGCGGTGCTGTCGACGATCATCGCATTGATGCCGCCTGTTTCGGCAATCAAAGGCGCTGCCGGATTGCCGGTTTCAGCCAGGCTTTGATGGATGCGCATCGCTGTGGGCGTCGAGCCCGTAAAGCACACGCCCGAGATGCGCGGATCGCTTGTCAACGCGGCCCCAACCGCGCCGCCACCCGGCAAAAGCTGTAGCGCGTCATGCGGCACGCCCGCTTGATGGAGCAATTTGACGGCGAAATGCGCGATGATCGGGGTTTGTTCAGCCGGTTTGGCGATCACGGCATTGCCCGCCGCCAAAGCGGCAGAGATTTGGCCAGTGAAAATCGCCAGCGGGAAGTTCCAAGGCGAGATGCACGCGAAGACGCCCAAAGCCGGAGCCACGCCGCGTTCGGCCTG
>CAZCEW010000162.1:0-4815 GCA_964497775.1 uncultured Rhodobacterales bacterium | reverse complement strand
GCTGCCAAAGCCCGCGTCTTTTAGCGCGAGCGTCGTGTGCGACCCGATATATCCAGCCCCGCCGACGATGAGCACGTTTTGCTGTCGCGCCATGATCCACTCGTTCCTACTTTTCGCCCCACCCGCAACCGCTTCGAAGGCAGGTCTTGCCAAAGACGCTATCCTCAAAGGGGCCCGCACACCACCCCTGCATCTGACCAAAATGTGACCCGCAGCGAGTGGGTTTTTCTTGCCCCGAGGGCACCCTCACACCATATCGATGGTCATGGAATTTATATTCTCGTATCTGGCCGGGCTCTTGACGCTGATCAATCCTTGCGTTTTGCCGGTGCTGCCAATCGTGTTGGTTAGCGCGCTCAACGCCGACCGCTATGGGCCTGTCGCTTTGGCCGCAGGAATGAGCGTGTCATTCGTCACTTTCGGGCTGTTTGTCACAGCCTTCGGCCCCGCAATCGGGTTGACCCAAGACTTGATCGCGCAAATCGGCGCGGTGTTGATGATCGTCTTTGGCGCGGTGCTCGTCGTGCCAATGTTCGCGCGCCGGTTCGAGACCGCAACCGCCGGCTTTGCTTCCTCTGCGGACGCTCAAATGAGCTCGGTCGACGCCTCGGGCAAGCGGGGCCAGTTTTTGGGTGGGCTGCTTTTGGGCGCTGTCTGGTCGCCATGCATCGGCCCGACGCTGGGCGGCGCGATTGCCTTGGCTTCCCAAGGCCAGAATCTCGCTTATGCGGGCCTGATCATGGTCTGTTTTGCACTTGGTGTGTCGACCCTGATCATCGGTCTGGGTCTTGGCGCACGTGAAGCGATCCGGAGCCGCGCGCAGGCCTTGCGCGGATTGGCCGAACGCTCCAAGCCAATTCTGGGCGTCACATTCATTGCTGTGGGCCTGATGCTGTACTTCCAACTGCACCACATTATCGAGGGCTGGGCGCTCGATCATATGCCGATCTGGCTGCAAGACCTTTCAGTCAGATTCTAACCCAAGGAGAAACCTCATGAACCGTCGAACTTTTCTCATCACCGCCGCGGCTGCAACCGCCGTACCGGCACATGCATCTGCGGCAGGCTTTGTCGATTACACGCCCGGCGCGATCAAAACCGCACTTGCCGAGGGGAAAACCGTTCTCGTAGACTATTCCGCCAAGTGGTGTGGGACGTGCAAACGCCAAGAGCGCGTGATCAATGCATTGCGCGCTTCAGATCCGAAATATGACGCCAATCTTACTTTCATCAAGGTAGATTGGGATACCTATAAGAAGGACGACGTGACCGTCAGCCGCAATATCCCGCGGCGGTCCACTTTGCTTGTCTTGCGCGGTGATGAGGAATTGGCCCGCGTTATTGCAGGCACGTCTGAGGCGCAGATCAAAGAGTTGATGGATACCGGGCTATGATTTAGGGCGTGCGGGCATAGTCCCGCACCGCCGCCAGCGCGCCATCTGCGACGAGCGCTTGGTAGCTTGCTGTAACCGCCGCCACAAAGGGGGGGTGCGCGGCGAGCTCTGGGTCGAAAATCTCTCGAAAACTCAAGAGAGCTGTGACCTTACTGGCAGGCTCCGTCGCTGCTACTGACGCCTTTTTTAATGCGTCCGCCAAAGGATCACGCACATCAATCGCGCGGCCTGTTTCGTCAACGCCGCCGACATAGCGCATCCAAGCGGCCACCCCGAGGCAAAGCCCCTCAGGCACAATATCTTTCGCCAAATTATCCGCAATCGTGCCCAAAAGCCTCTGCGGCAGTTTCTGAGACCCGTCCATCGCAATCTGCCAAGTGCGGTGCTGAATGCTCGGGTTGCGGTAGCGCGCCAGAAGGCTGGCTGTATAGGCGTTCAAATCCTCGCCCTCGGGTTGCGTCACAGTCGGCAGGATCTCTCGTACCCAAAGCTGCCCACACAAACGCGCAAAATCAGGGTTCGCAACCGTCTGCGCAATCGTGTCGAACCCCGCCAGATAGCCCAGATAGGCCAGCGTTGAATGCGTGCCGTTGAGGCATCGCAACTTCATTTCTTCATGGTTTGAGACATCGCGAACCATTTGCGCGCGTGCGATTTCCCATGCGGGCCGTCCGGCGCAAAACGCATCCTCGATCACCCATTGAGAAAACGGCTCATGGACGACGCAAGCCGGGTCAAAATACCCTTCTGCCTTAGCCAAGAGAGCGACATCTTCATCGGTCGTTGCAGGCGTGATCCGGTCGACCATCGTAGAGGGGAAAGAGACGTGTTGTTCAATCCACCCCGCTAGATCACCGCCGCGCTGACGGGCAAACTCCAACACCACACCGCGGATCAGCGCGCCATTTGATGGCAGGTTATCGCACGACAACACTGTGAACGGCCCCGCGCCAGAGACCTTGCGCCGCGCCAGCGCTTCGACAATGAACCCGATGGCAGAGCGCGGCGCCTGTGGTTCGTTCAAATCGTGCACGATATCGATGTGATCCATTCGTAGGCGCCCCGATGAGGGCGCGTGGCAATAGCCTTTCTCGGTGATGGTCAGGGACACAATGCGCGTCGCGGGATCTGCCATCACGTCAAGAACAGCGCTTGGGTTTTCTGGGGCTACGAGCACATCGCTCACTGCTCCAATCACCTGCGCGCGGCGCCCGTCGGGCGACAGCGTCACGCTGCTATAGGCACCGCCTTGAGGGGCCAGCAGATCGCGCACACCCGCGCTGCGCAGGCTTACAGCCACAATTCCCCAATCGCCCCCCTGAGACCGCATCACATTATCGGTATAAACGGCCGTAAACGCGCGAAAAAACGCGCCTGGTCCCAGATGTACGATCCCGGGTTTGGGCGCGTCGCCGTTGCGCGTCAGCCGAGGTTTGCTCATAGCTTATAGGCCTGTTTGGCCAGTCCGTAGCTGAGATCTTGCGCCAGCTCAAACGCATCTGCCTCGCGCAAACGGCCCGTGGCCACAAGCTCCGCCAGATAGGCGCAATCGCTGCGCCGCGCCACATCATGGCGCGCAGGGATGGAGCAAAATGCGCGCGTGTCATCATTAAACCCGGCCGTGTTATAGAACCCGCACGTTTCAGTCGTGGCCTCGCGAAAGCGCTTGATGCCCTCATAGCTGTCGAAAAACCACCAAGGAGGCCCGAGCTTCAGCGCCGGATAGGCTCCCGCTAAGGGCGCAAGCTCTCGCCCGTAGCTCGTCTCGTCCAGCGTGAATAGAATGATCGTCAAATCGGGCTCCATCCCTACGGCATCCAGCATCGGTTTCAATGCCCACACATAATCCGTGCGCCCTGGAATATCGAAGCCCATGTCCCGCCCATATTGCGCGAAAGTACTGGCGCTATGATTGCGCCGCGAGCCGGGATGGATTTGCAAAACCAACCCATCCTCAAGGCTCATCCGCGCCATCTCGGTCAACATTTGGCCGCGGAACAGATCAGCCTCTTCTGCGGTGGCCTTGCTGCTGAGAACTTTGTCAAACAACGCTTCGGCTTGTGGCTCCGCCAAATCCGCTGTCCGAGCGCTCGGGTGGCCATGATCGGACGCGGTCGCGCCATGCGTCTTGAAAAACGCCCGCCGCGCGCGATGGGCTGCCAGATAGCCGCGCCAGGTGCTGGTATCTTCGCCCGTCAAATCACCGAAGGCCGCGACATTATCTGCGAAGCCTTCAAACTCCGGATCAACCACCGCGTCGGGGCGATAGGTCGTCACAACACGACCGTCCCAATCACTGCTGCGGATCATCTGGTGCCAGCGTAAATCATCCAACGCGCCCTCGGTGGTGGCCAAGAGCTCGACATTAAATGTCTCAAATAATGCGCGCGGGCGAAACGCATCTTGCGCCAGACGCGCCTCGATATGATCGTAGATCGCATCCGCCGTGTCATCTGATAGCACCTGTTCCACGCCAAACACATGCTCAAAGGAATGCTCTAGCCACATTGCAGATGGAGTGCCGCGAAACAGATGGTAATTTTGCGCCAGCAGTCGCCAGATCTTACGAGGATCTCTTTCTGACGCGCCCCCATCTTGTCGCGCGACACCCAGATCAGACAGGCGCAGGCCTTGGCTGACCAGCATGCGAAACACGTAGTGATCGGGGATGACGAACAGCTCCGCCGGGTTCGGGAACCGCTCGTTTTCGGCGAACCAACGCGGGTCGCAATGCCCGTGAGGGCTGATAATTGGCAGGTTTTTGACACTGTCATACAGCGCGCGGGCCAGATCACGCGTGCGGGGCAGGGTGGGAAACAAGCGATCAGGATCAGTCAGAGGCGTTGAAGCAGGCGGCACCAAAGAATTCCTTTCGCGATTGCGTTGTTTTCCTGCCTATCAAACTTGCGCCAAGACAGGAAAGGCCGAAACGCGCCAGACCACATCAGGAGAGAGCCCAATGAGCCTGCAAAGCCGGGCCGCCGATGCGCCATTTTGTCCAATCACTTCTGCGCAATTGGGTGTTGAACCCTGCGGCGGCGCGCGCAATAATCTTGCCTCTGCCCGCTCCCGAAGTTTCTAACACAGGATCATACCCCCATGAAAATTGCATCCCCTCTGACAATTTGCGCATTGATCGCCGCCACCCCCGTTTTCGCCGAAGATAACCGCCAATTGGGCGCGCATGAACATGGTGTCGGAGAGCTCGACATCGCTTTTGATGGTGGCCAGATCGCGATGGCTTTGCGCGCGCCCGGCTCTGATATTGTGGGCTTTGAATATGCCGCCACATCCGCCGAGGACCGCGCTGCCGTTGACAGCGCCGTGGCCACGCTGGCCCGTCCGCTTGATCTGTTTGTCATGCCTGAGGCCGCTCAGTGCAGCGTTGTGCAAGCCAGCGCCGCGCTGGAATCTGAGCATG
>CAZCEW010000161.1:0-4819 GCA_964497775.1 uncultured Rhodobacterales bacterium | reverse complement strand
AAAACAGGCGATCAGGGCTAGGGGCAGATGGCAGGCGAGCTTCCAGAATTCTATTTCCGCGTGCGTGAGAATGGTGGGACGGTGTTTCGTGTGGACACCGAGAACCGTCAGCGCAGGATCGATATGGATCAGATCGCAGTGGTCAATATCCGCAATGGCGAGATCAAGCCGCATGGCGATCGGGAGCTGTCAGAGGTCGAGCTGGAAGTCATCCAAGACTGGATGGAAGAGCGCAAGGATGTGCTGGAAACCCGCGATATCGACGATATCTACCGCGCGGCGGATTATCTCAACCTGACAACCCATTGGGCGCAGACGCGGGCCACAGATGAGCAATTGGATGAGGTCACAGACGCGCTTCTTCTTGCGATGCATGATCTGCGATCTGTTCTGGTGCGCAAGAAAGCGGACCGGCTTTTAAAGGACGACTAACGGCCTTCGTAATTGGCCGCGCGCTTGTCGAGAAACGCCATCACACCTTCTTTGAAATCATGGGTCTTGCCGCATTCGCCTTGCAGTTTGGCCTCTAGCATCAACTGCTTCTCGAGATCATTTTCAAAGCTCGCGCGGATGATTTTCTTGACGCGGGAATAGGCCTCGGTCGGGCCGTTGGCCAGATGGGACGCGCGGTCGCGCCATTTGGCGTCGAACTCGGCGTCGGGCACGGATTCCCAGATCATGCCCATGGCACTTGCTTGATCTGCGGTTAGAGGCTCCGCGAAAAGTGCGGCACCCATCGCTTTCGCAAGGCCCACTTGGCGCGGCAGATAATACGACCCGCCCGCATCCGGGATCAGACCGATGCGGGTGAAGGCTTGCAAGAACACGGCCGATTGCGTGGCAATGACCACATCAGCGGCCAATGCCAAATTGGCCCCTGCCCCTGCGGCTGCGCCGTTGACCGCAGAAATCGTCGGGATCTTGCAATTGTAAATCGCCATCAGCATCGGGACATATTCGTCGCGCAAGGTGCGTTCCAGATCGGTGGAAGCCACGGTCGCGCGGTCTCCCAGATCTTGGCCAGAGCAAAACGCGCGGCCCTTGCCGGTGAGAACCAACACTCGGGCCTCTTTCTCGGCCTGTTTGACGGCATGTAAGATTTCGGCGCGCATCTGGGTGTTAAGCGCGTTCATCACGTCAGGACGGGTGAATTCGATCACCGCGACATTGTCGTTATAGCTCAGGCGCAGCGTGTCATATTGCATATCTCAATCCCTTACATCTGTTAGGGGCAAGATAGCGAACTGATCGGTTTAGAAAAGCGAAACGCGCGGTCAGAGGGCAAATAATCGCAAATTAGCCGCCGCGACGGGCCCGCCATGCCTCTAGTGCAGGGTTTGCGCTGGGTGTTTGCGTCTTTGGCGGCACGGACGGCACATGCGCGCGCGGGCTTGCGCGTCTGGCGCGGCCACGCACGTAATGCAGCTCTCTCGCGCCAAAGTAAAAGCTGACGATCGCGCCTAAAAGCCACCAGAGCGGCTCGGGTACATAATCGAGGCCCTGCATGCGGATCGAGAACCTCTCGGGGTCTACCATGGCGTAGACGAACAATCCCAGCGTGCCCAAGGCCAGAAACGGGCGCGGCAGGCGGTTGAGGCCATTGACGGTGCGATCAAAGAGCTGGCTGGAAGAGTTGGCGAACTCGGCGCTGTGCTGGTTGAGCGAGGCGTTGAAGGCCTCGTGGCCCAGCTCCATCTGGCGGGTGGCGTGGGGGCGGAAAGTCTGCGCGATATCCGTGACGGTGTCGCCCACTTGGCTAAGGCCTCCGCCGAAAAGCTGGCTGATTAGCCCCATGACGCAGTCCTTTCGCGATGTTCAAACACGGAGAGGTGGAAATTCGGAGAGATGAATTCCTCTGCCCGTTTGATCCAGCCGCCCTTGCCGCCATCGCGACGGCGCGCATATTTGCGCGAAGCTGGGCGTCTGTCGGCAAGCCGGTAATAATAATTGCGCCGCGCGATGCCGTATGCGTCGACCAGATGATCAGGCGCCTCTTCAAAAGCAAGGTAGGCGTTGCGGATGGTTTGCGGGCCAATTTGGCCGTCGATGCGCAGGTCGTGGCCCATATCGACGAGCAGGCGTTGCAGGATTTTGACCGCATTGCTGCCCGCGTTGACATACATGTCAAATACGCTCGATTGCAGGGGACCGGGCAGCGCATCGATGCGAGGGCCGTGGTAATAGTGATCGGTGAAAATCTGTGCGGCCTGAGCGCGGCTGAGCGCTTTGACATCGGCAGCTGTGACGCGCCCGTCTTTGTTAAGATCGAGCCCCAAGCGGCGCATCGTATGGATCGTGACGCCGAAATTCGTGGCCCCGCCGGGATCGTCGGGGTCGTTCACATAGCCGCCTTCGCGGCGGATAATGTCGTCGGTAATCTCTGAGACAGTTTGCATCTTGGGCTCCCACCTGATGTGAGGCGAGAGGCTGATGCAAATGTATTAACAGGTGGCTTAGCTACCGTCCGGCTCCACATAGACGCCTTGTTCCTTCAGCGCGTCGATGACTTCAACCGGCATGTATTTCTCATCATGTTTGGCCAAGATTTCAGAGGCTTCAAAGACGCCGTTAATGTAGCGTCCTGTGCCGACCATGCCTTCCCCTTCGGTAAAGAGATCAGGCAGGATGCCGGTGTAATTGACCTGCACTGTGGCATTGCCATCGGTGACGCGGAAGGTGATTTGGTTATCGCCTGTCAGCTGGATGGAGCCGTCTTCGACAAGCCCACCGACACGGAAGGTCTCATTTTCAGCGGGCGGCGCTTCGACGATTTGGGTGGGCGAGCGGAAGAAGTTGATGCCGTCGCGTAACGCGTAGCCAATCGTCGCTGTCGCCACGATCAACGCCACCGCCGCGACGGCGATGATCTGGATGCGGCGTTGTTTCTTCAAGCCCTTCATACTCGGCCTCTTACGGGAATAGCGGGGCCAGCATAAGCCCTGCGGTCTCTGGTAGACCTAACATCAGATTGGCGTTTTGCAATGCTTGGCCCGATGACCCCTTCGTGAGGTTATCAAGCGCGGCCATGACGACGGCGCGCCCGTCAATGCGGTCGGCTGCGACGCCGAGATGGACGAAATTGGAGCCGCGGATATGACGCGTGGACGGTGCTTCGCCCAAGGGGAGCATCTCGATGAACGGCTCGCCCGAGTAGGCTTTGGCAAGCGTGTCATAGATCTTTTGCGCGTCACCTTTGACATAGACCGTCGCCAAGATGCCCCGATTTGCGGGCAAAAGATGCGGCGTGAATTGGACTTTGACCTCGCGGCCTGCGATGGCGCTGAATTCTTGGTCGAACTCGCCCAGATGACGGTGCGTGCCGCCGATGGCATAGGGGTGCGCGCCTTCGGACAGCTCTGCATGGAGCAGGTTTTCCTTCAACGCACGACCCGCGCCGGAGACGCCGGTTTTGAGATCAATGATGATGTCGTCCAAGTCAATGACACCCGCCTCAATCAGCGGACGCAGCGCGAACTGACCTGTGGCCGCATTGCAGCCTGTGCCCGCAACAAGGCGGGCTTTGGAAATCTCGTCGCGGTAGAATTCGGTCAGACCGTAGACGGCCTCTGCCTGCGCGTCGGGGGCCGTATGGGGATTGCCGTACCATTTTTCATACTCACCCGCATCGCGCAGGCGGAAATCGGCGCTGAGATCAACGATCTTGAGGGTCTTGGGCAAGTTCGAAATCACCTCTTGCGAGGTTTTATGTGGCAGCGCGCAAAAGCACAGATCGATCTTGGAGAAATCAATCTGGTCGATCTTGACCAAATCCGGCAAGTCGAGATGGCGCAGATGAGGGAAAACGTCGGCCATGGGCAGGCCCGCTTTGCGGTCCGCGCTCAGCGCTGTGATAGTCATGTCGGGATGCGTGGCGATAAGCCGGACGAGCTCTGCGCCCGTATAGCCGGAGGCGCCTAGGATGGCGATGGAATGGGTCATGGGTTTTCCGTTCAGAATATGCGGCAGGTGTAGAAGAAAGATCAGCGGCAGGCAATCGTCGCAGGTTTTAGGCCTGAGAGAAGCTGACCTGTCGTCGCAAAATCTGGGTCGCTTTGTCTGAGACCGATTGCGGGTTGCCTGTGGTCAGGAACTTGGCATCCGTGCCCTGCCCCAGCATATCAGGATGGCGGTCGAGATAATCGGCAAGGCTTTCGGCCACCAGATCGGCTTGACTGAAGACTTTGACGTCAGCGCCCAAGGCGGCTTGGAAGATGTCGGCTTTGAGTGGGTAATGCGTACAACCCAAGATGGCCGCCTGCGGGTGCGGCATCCGGCGTTTGAGCGCCTCGACATGGGACCGCACCAGCGCTTCGGCCAGCATGTCGTCGCCGTCTTCAATCGCGTCGACCACACCGCCGCAAGGCTGCGCTTCGACATCCACGCCGATGGCGCGGAAGGCCAATTCGCGCTGGAAAGCGCGGCTGGACACCGTTGCTGGTGTGGCAAAAAGCGCCACATGTTTGACCTCGACCTCGCGCGGGGGGGAGTTGTCGCCCCATTGCCGCTCTGTCAGGGCCTCAATGAGGGGCACGAACACGCCCAAGACGCGCTTGTCGCGTGGGATGAAGCTTTCCTGCATCCGGCGAAGTGCGGCGGCGGACGCAGTGTTGCAGGCCAAAATGACCAGATCGCAGCCTTGGTCCCAAAGGGCACTGACGCTTTTGCAGGTCAGATCATAGATGTCATCGGCGTCGCGCACGCCATATGGCGCATGCGCGCTGTCGGCGAAGTAGCACACAGGCAGATCAGGCAGACGCTCTGCGACCGCTTTATAGACGGTGAGCCCGCCCAATCCTGAATCAAAAATGCCGACCGCCAT
>CAZCEW010000160.1:0-4819 GCA_964497775.1 uncultured Rhodobacterales bacterium | reverse complement strand
CAATCAGCCGCTTCCCCTTGCCCCCTAACTTGGCAAGCGCTCGTAATGGCGCATCTCGTTTATGTCTTCGAGATAGGGTTTGATGTGGGCGAAGAAGGCGCGGAATTCGGGGCTGCCTCGGAACTTTTTGAGGTGGTCTTCGGCAGAGCTCCATTCGATGCGCAGGATGAATTGCGAAGGGTCTTCGACGCATTGGCACATGTCGAACGACAAGGCGTGCTCGGAGGCCCTCAATTCCTTTGAGCCCGCCGCGTAGTCGGCGATGAAATCTTGCTGGCGGGCGGTGTCTATTGTGTAGCGAAGGTATTCTACGATCATTCGTGATGCTCCCTACTGGTGGAGTGCGCCCCTACTCCGCCCATTCCCATGGCCGTGCGAAGACGCCTAAGGTGGCGCTCATTTGGGCGTCGGTGACCTCGCCGGTTTTGCTGACTTGGGCGACGAGCCCGCGCTTTTTATCTTCGGTGACAGACGAGATTTCCGCCGCCAGCCCGGCCTCATCCAGCGCTGCGTTATAAATGCGTGTGATGGCGCGTTTGCGCAGGTCAGGTTTGAAGATTTTACCGACGGCAGTTTTGGGCAACTCGTCCATCAACTCGATATATTTGGGCTGAGCCGCGCGCTCTAGCACATGTTCCTTGGCATATGCCATCAGGTCATCGACAGTCGCGGTAGACCCGTCGACGAGCTCCACATAGGCGCAGGGGATTTCGCCGGCATGGGCGTCGGGTTGACCGATGGCGCCTGCGAATGCGACGGCCTCGTGACCGGCCAGTGCCTCTTCGATTTCAGCGGGGTCGATATTGTGGCCTCCGCGGATGATCAGATCTTTGGCGCGGCCTGTGATCCAGAGATAGCCTTCCGGATCGAAGCGGCCCAGATCGCCGGTGCGCAGGTGCTTGCCCTCCCAATATAAATCGACGTTTTTGTCGGTCTCCGTATAGGTGTTGCCGGCATAGACGCCGGGGTTGGAGACGCAGATCTCACCAATCTCATCGGGGCCCAAAATCGCGCCATCGCTGACCGACCGGATCGTGACCTCGCAATGCGGGAACGGAATGCCGATAGAGCCTACTTTCTTATCGCCATCAGGCGGGTTGATCGACACGAGGCAAGTGGCCTCCGTCAAACCGTAGCCTTCACAGATATTGACGTTGCAGGCTTTCTCGAAGCGTTTGTAAAGCTCGACGGGCAGCGGAGACGAGCCCGAAAAGGCCATTTTCAATGTCGAGATATCGGCATCAACAGGGCGTTGCATCATTGCGGAGATCGCCGTCGGCACGGTGATCATGAAAGTGACTTTGTAGCGCTCGATCAGCTTCCAGAAATTGTCGAACACCCCTTCGCCGCGATAGCCTTGCGGAGTTGGGAAGACGACATGCGCGCCCGACGTGATCATCGCCATCAAGATCACATGGACGGCGAAGACGTGAAACATCGGCAAGGGGCACATGACGACGTCTTCTTCGGTGAACAAAAGCCTGTCGCCGAGCCAGCCATTATAGACCACGCCGGAATATTTATGCTGTGCCACCTTAGGCATGCCGGTGGTGCCGCCCGTGTGGAAGTAAAACGCGACGCGGTCGCCTGTGCTGTCGGGGAAGGTAATGTCGGTCGGCTGCTTGGCCATCTCCGCCACCAGATCAAGCACGCGGGCTTTATGGCGAACGGGGTTTTTCGGGCGGATCAGCGGGACGATGAATTTCTTGAGACCCGTGAGATAGCGCAGAAGGTCGATCTCAAGCACGGTTTCGACATTGGGCGCCAGCGCCACAGCATCGGCGACTTTCTGTGCCACATCGGTTTTCGGGAAAGCGCGCAAAGTGACGACGACCTTGGCGTTGGTTTCGCGCAGGATGGCGGCGATCTGTTCGTCATCCAAGAGCGGATTTATCGGGTTGACGATCCCCGCAATCGAGCCGCCGATCAGCGTGAACGCGGTCTCAGAGGCGTTGGGCAAAATGTAGGCTACAACGTCATCTTCGCCCACACCGAGCGAGCGAAACAAGTTCGCGGCTTGGCAGGATTTGGCGTGCATCTCGGCCCAGCTTGTCGTCTCAGCCGCATCTGTGGGGCCGGAGGTCAGCTGGTAGCTCATCGCAGGGCGATTTGGGAAACGGTCTTTAACGGAGCTCAGCAGTTGGTACATGGTTTTGGGGACGTCACGCGCCTCCCATGCCATTTCCGCTTGAATTGCATCGCGATCTGCTTGCGTGGCAAAATTCTTCATGATTGTCCTCCCGAGACACCGTTAGCCCTTGCAGCCGCGCGCGGCCTGCTCCCTCGGCTCAAGCGTGCGGGCAATTGCGCAATTAGGCAAGTCTGACGCAACGCCAAACGCAAAAAAGGCCCCGAAACGGGGCCCTTTCGCGTAATCGTGATGATGGCTTTAGTCTTGCGGGATGCGCAGGACCTGACCCGGATAGATCTTGTCTGGGTGGGTCAGCATCGGCTTGTTGGCCTCGAAGATCTCGTTATAGCGGCTGCCATTGCCCAGTGCTTTCGCCGAGATCGCCCAAAGCGTGTCGCCTTTTTCGACCGTGTGAAAGACTGGATCGCCGCCTGCGACCTCGTCTTCAACCTGTGCGACGCCTTCGACATTGCCGACGGCCAGAATGATCTTTTCCTTGATCTCTTGGCTGACCGCATCGCCTTTGACTTTCACCTTGTCGCCCTCGACGCTGATGTCGAGACCGGACGCGTCGAGCCCCAGATCTGCGACCTCTTTCGCAAGCGTGTCCGCGTCCGGCTCTGCCGCTTCAGCCGCGCCAAATAGCGACTTCCCCGCGTCTTTTACAAAACTCCAAAGTCCCATCTTAATGCCCCTCTTTCATGCTTTGATATTGGAAGAGGTAAGGATGTAGGCGCGCGCGGGATTTGGCAAGCAAGTTGTTCTGAGCGGCTCTTATTCCGCCGCAAGCCCGGCGGTGAATTGCAGCTTGGCGAGCCGCGCATAGAGCCCGCCTTGCGCGACCAACGCATCATGCGAGCCGGTGGCCACGATCTGGCCGCCCTCAAAGACGATTATACGGTCGGCCTTTTTGACTGTGGCCAAACGATGCGCGACGACCAGCGTTGTGCGCCCTTCAGACAGCTTTTCGACCGCGTGCTGCACCGCCGCCTCGCTTTCGGCATCAAGCGCGGAGGTGGCCTCATCCAAGAGCAAGATCGGCGCGTCGCGCAAGATTGCGCGCGCGATGGCGATGCGTTGCTTTTGGCCGCCCGACAGCATCACGCCGCGTTCGCCCACATAGGTGTCATAACCATCGGGCAGCGCAGTCAGAAACACGTCAGCGGCGGCGGCTTTGGCGGCTGCCTCGACTTCGGCGTCGCTGGCCTCGGGACGCCCAAAACGGATGTTGTCGCGCGCGCTGGCGGCAAAGATCACCGGGTCTTGCGGCACAAGCGCGATAGAGCGTCGGAAGGCGTCGCGGTCCATCTCTGTCAGCGCTTTGCCATCAAGCCGAATGGTCCCGCTGCCGGGATCATAAAAGCGCAGCAGCAGTTGAATGATGGTGGTCTTACCAGCACCAGAAGGGCCGACGAGAGCAACGGTCTCGCCCGGTTTCACATCAAAGCTAACGCCCGACAAAGCCGCTACCGAAGGCCGCGCGGGGTAGTGGAATGTGACGTCCTCAAAGCTGACCGCCCCGTCGAGCCGGCCCACGGGTTGAGGATGCGCAGGGTCTTGCACAGCGTCTTCGGCTGACAGCAATTCGACGAGACGCTCCGTAGCGCCTGCCGCGCGCTGCAATTCTCCCCAAATCTCTGAAAGCGCCGCGACGCCACCTGCGACCATTATTGCGTAGATCAGGAATTGCACCAGCTCACCTGCGCTCATCGCACCCGATTGCACGTCTCGCGCGCCGATCCACAAAACGCCGACAATCCCCGCGAAGACCAAGAAGATCACGATCACAGTCATAACAGCGCGCGTTGCGATCCGCTTGCGCGCGGCGTCGTAGGATTTTTCAGTAAACCCGCCAAACGCCGCACGGCTGGGCGCTTCATGGGTGAAGGCCTGCACGGTTTGGACCGACAAAAGCGCCTCAGATGCGTTGCCGGAGCTGGCAGCGATCTGGTCTTGGTTCTCTCGGCTCAGCACACGCAATCGACGGCCCAAGACGATGATCGGCACGATGACAGCGGGCACGATCAACAAGACAAGCCCGGTCAGCTTGGCGCTCGTCAGAAGCATCAAGATCATGCCGCCCAGAAAGATCAGCACATTGCGCAAAGCGATGGATACGGACGAGCCGATGACGCTGAGGATCAAGGTCGTATCAGTCGTGATCCGGCTGAGCACTTCGCCGGTCATAATCTTCTCAAAGAACGCAGGGCTCATGCCGATTGTCTTGTCGAACACGGATTTGCGAATGTCAGCCACGACGCGCTCGCCCAGACGGGTCACAAGATAGTAGCGCAACCCCGTGCCCACGGCCAAAAGCGCGGCAATCGCCAGTGCGGCCCCGAAATAATTGTCCAAAAGCGCCGATTGGTCCGTGCCGAAGCCATCAACCACACGGCGCACCGCCAAAGGCAAGATCAGCGAGACACAAGCCGTCAACGTCAAAGCCGCCAAAGCTGCAATCATCAACCCGCGATAGGGGCGCATAAACGGCCACAAAGCCGCCAGCGCCGAGAGCCGTTTCGACTTCTCCCGTTCCGCTTCACTATGTGCCGGTTGCGCCATTGATCCTCCGTCCGTCGCACAGAGATACAAAAGCCAATCGAGAGCCGCAAGATGGAGTGCAAAACAGGTGCAAGAAAAGCTGGAGCGGGTAGCGGGAATCGAACCCGCACCTTAAGCTTGGAAGGC
>CAZCEW010000159.1:0-4838 GCA_964497775.1 uncultured Rhodobacterales bacterium | reverse complement strand
CTCAAACCCCCACCACCAAGTTCAGCCTTTTCTCCGCCACGCCAACCTGCGCCTCCATGCCCCAGTCGAACCGCAAGAAATCCTGCTCGATGCCGTCGGCGAAGATCACGCCGCCGTCGTTCATTTGGCTGGTGATGCTGAGCGCTGTGTTATCTATCAGACCAAAGCTCATCTCGGTGCCGGTTTGGCTGGAGGGCCAGGGCTCGCGGGCGAAGAAGGCCAGTTGCGCCTCGTCGGGTGCGATGTTGGCAGAGCGGCCGGTCGCGGTCAGGATCGAGCGCGCCCAGCCGGTCAGGCCGGTGCCGGTCGACACGATCACGCCCGACGAGGAATGATGCTCGGCCTGCGCGCCCATCGCCAATTTATAGCGGGCGGATTGGTGGGATTTATGGCCAATGAACAGCTCGTTTAGGGCGGCCAGTTCTTGTCCGTCAGAGAGCTTCGCATGGGCCATGATGCGCGCTTGCAGCTCGGCGCGCGACGCTGCGACGGCAGACAGGAACTTCGCGGCTTGATCCACAGAATGGCGGGTCAGGATGCCTTGGCTGGCGGCGGCATCAGGGGTGATGCCAATGACAGGCTGGCCGGACAGGTATTTCGCCAGATTGGCGACCAGACCGTCTTGGCCCACGGCCAGAACAATGTCATTGGGCGCAAACAAAAAGCGGTCGAGATCGCCGCGTTCGACCTCGGCCAGAGACCAGTCAGAGGGCAGGGCGGATTTCAGCGCCTGCACGGCATCTGACTGCACGCGGTGGCGGGTCTCCAACTGGTCCAAAGACTGGCCGCGCGATGACAAGTAGAAGTCGGCCTGCCCCCGTGTCGCGTGACGCGCGATGAGTTGCATGAACTCCGAGGCACGGGTCACGAGAACAGCGCGTGGGGGCAGGCTCGACATGGCTTAATGCTCCTGTGGGGCAGGCATCCCTGCGTTTTTGATCTGCGAAATCAAGCTCGAGATCATCTCGGGCGAGACAGTGATGCTGTCGATCTTCTCCAGCTTGCCTGCGAAGTCTTGCGCGGCCAGAGCCATCAGGATTTGCGGGCTGACAGCGCCCAGAGCGTCCATTTTCGCACGCTCCCCATCCGCACGCGCCAAAGCTACAGCGCGGATCGAAGCGGCATCTGCCTCGGCCTCGATCTTGCGGCTTGCGGCCAAGGTTTCGGCCTCGGCGCGGGCATTGGCGTCTTCACGCGCGATCAGGGCCTCTTGGCGTTTGGCCAGCTCGATCTTGGTGTTGAGCTCGTTTTCCGCAATGGCGCGTTCTTTCTCAACCGCCATAGCGCGGCGCGCAAAGCTGGCCTCGTCGGCTTGTTGTTGCAAGCTTTCGAAAGTTGGCGCTTGCAGGGCGCGGGCCAGCTCCGAGTTCGGCGCGACTGAGGCAATGTTGATGCCTACGATCTCTAGCCCGCGCGCGCGCAAGCTGTCATCTGCGCGAAAGCCGTGCGCGATCAGCTCTTGGATCGGTGCTATGCCATCTTCAAGCAATTTGCGCACGGGGGCTGCTTGCAAGGCGGCCAGAATGAACTGGTGCGCCATGCCCGACAGCATTGCGTTGATCTGGTCGATGGGCTTGCGAATATAGCCGCCCTTGGCCAGATCAATGGAGAAATCGACCCGCGCGCTCAGCGCATCAGGTTCGGCCACGCGCCAGACCAGAGTGCCTTGCACCGCCAGATCCTGATAATCAGCCGATTGGCCTTTCAGCAAGAAGGGCAGCGAGCGGTCATCCAGAGGGATCTCGCTGATCGAGGCGCCGACAGGGTTGAACCAGAAGGACAGGCCGCGACCTGATTTCTGCGCCTTGCCGGTTTTGAACAGCTGGATGTGGCTGGAGGCGTCGGCGCGCAGGTGGCGCCATCCGGGATATCTAGAAATTTGTGCCATTGTCAGACCTCCTTTCGAGGAGTTTTGCGTTTGTATAATTCGGCAGGCCGGAAGGCCGATGCGGTCTCGCGGGTGCCGGTGGGGGCGATCCAGCCGCGATCGAGAAGTTTGCGGCGGAAGGCGGGTTTCGTGAGCGGGCGTGCGAGGATGGCCTCATGGACCTCTTGCACGTCGCGCAGGGTGAACTCGGGCGGCAGGAACTCGAGCGCAAGGGGCGTGTAGTCGAGTTTGCCGCGCAATCTTGCGACCATGACGCCAAGGATGTCGGCGTGATCAAAGGCGAGGTTGAGCGATTTGCCGTCTGCATCTAGGGCTGTGGCGGTGCCGCCTTGCTCTGCGTCGAAGGCAACAGTGATACGGGCCAGTTGCAGATCGTCTCTTTCGGTGGCCTGTTGCAGGGTTTCCGCCTCGCACAGCGCCAGATAAGCGACCGAGACCACGCGGGAGCGGGGGTCGCGATTGATATCCGAGAAACTTGCCAATTGCTCGGCATAGATGTCGGTCACACCCAGTTTCTCGGCCATGACGCGGGCGGCGCAATCTGGCAGGCTCTCATCGATAGAGACCACGCCGCCGGGCAAAGACCATTCGCCCCCAACACGGGCCGGATCATCGCGTTTGATCAGCAAAGCCTGCAACGCGCCATCGACGATTGCTACGAGGACGATGTCGCAAGCCAGTGTCGGGTGGGGTCTGTTTTTGAAGTCGGTCATGGTGTCTCTCATTGGTTATTGCTAAATTAGTTATTACTAAAAAGATAATATGTAAAGAGGGCGGGTGAAATTAATTTTGCGGCTCCAGAATTCAGTTTGTTGTCGCGGCGGTGAAATTCATCCCTAGTTTTACTTGACGGGGCAGGGCGCGGGCCATAATACGACCCACACGCTCAAGAGATTGGGCGGCAGTGGGCGGTTGTAGCTCAGTTGGTTAGAGTACCGGCCTGTCACGCCGGGGGTCGCGGGTTCGAGCCCCGTCAACCGCGCCATCACTGCATATCAGAAAGGCCTGAGGCTTCGCGCTTCAGGCCTTCTTTGATTCTTGGGATGTTGTTTTATTTGGGGCTCTGCCCCGATTTGGCCCCTTGGGCCAAACCTCCCCGAGGTTTTTTGGCCAGGATGAAACTTAGGAGCGGCGGCGCGAGGTGAAGCGGGGCAGCATGGCGGAGAAGTCGCGGCCAGCGCCGTCCTCGGCCTCGACGAATGTCTCGTAAAGTGTCGTCGCGTTTTGGCCCATGGGGGTGTCGGCATCGACGGCCTGTGCGGCTTGTTGGCTGAGCCGGAGGTCTTTGAGCATCAGGTCTGCCGCAAAACCGGGTTGGTAGTTGTTGTCAGCAGGGCTCTCGGGGCCAATGCCCGGGGCGGGGCAATAGGCGTTCATCGACCAGGAATAGCCCGATGAGGTCGAGACCACGTCGAACATTTTGCCGCGATCAAGGCCGAGCTTATCTGCCAGCGCGAAAGCCTCGCAGGTGGCGATCATAGTGACGCCCAAGATCATGTTGTTGCAGATTTTGGCCGCTTGGCCATTGCCTGACGCGCCGCAATGGACGGCCTTCTGGCCCATGATCTCGAAAAGTGGCGCGACGCGTGCGAAAGCGTCATCAGAGCCGCCGGCCATGAAGGTAAGCGTGCCAGCAGAGGCGCCGCCAATGCCGCCCGAGACAGGCGCGTCGACGGCGAGGCAGCCTGCGTCTTGGGCTTGCGTGGCGACCGCGCGGGCGCTGTCGACATCAACGGTGGAGCAATCGAGCAGCACCGCGCCTTTGGACATGGCGGGGATGATCTGGGCTGCGACGGCGCGTAAGATCTCGCCATTGGGCAGCATGGTGAGGACGACGTCCTTGTTTGTGGCGGCAGATATCGCATCTGCAGCCGGGGTCACGCCATCAGGGATCGGGGCTGCAAGGTCAAACCCTGTGACCGTGTGGCCCGCTTGCGCCAGATTGACTGCCATTGGCGCGCCCATATTCCCCAAGCCGATAAATCCGATCTTCATGGCATATCCTTCCAGTCGAGAGCCTGATCGCCCAAAGGCAAGATCATTGTGGTGACGTCTATATCTTTCAGATCATCGATCGAGGCGTGTTTCCAGTACGGGGTGCGGTCTTTGTCGATGATCGCGGCGCGGATGCCTTCGATGAAATCGCCTTGTTCGGTCGCGCGATACGTATAGCGGAACTCTTGGTCGAGCGCCTGACGGATCGAGGAGGCTGTGCGCAATCGGCGGATGATCTGGACGGCGCAGCCCATCGCGAGCGGCGCGTTGCGGGCCAGTTTCTTCAACGCGCTTTGGGTGAAGTCATTTGCCTCGCTTTGGAGCGAGCGGTGGATATCGGCGAGCGTTTCGCCTGCGAAATGGTGATCGATTTGCGGCTGAAGCGCTTTGAGTGTGCTGCCTTCGGGTGTTTGGCTGGCGGCCTCGATCAGGCTTGCGTCACCTGTTTGGCTGAGTTGCCCGATCAGGTCCGGCCAGTCAGCCTCAGCGATGAAATGATCGGCAAAGCCTGCAAAGATCGCATCTGCCGCGCCCATTCTGGTGGATGTCGTGCCGAGATATTCGCCCAAGCGGCCCGGCGCGAGGCTAAGCATCAAGGAGCCGCCAACATCAGGCACAAGGCCGATGCCGCATTCGGGCATGGCGATCTGGCTGGTCTCGCCCACGATGCGGTGGCTGCCGTGACAGCCGACGCCGACGCCGCCGCCCATGGTGAAGCCTTGCAGAAATGAGACGACCGGCTTGGGATATTCGAAAATCTTGGCGTTGAGGCGGTATTCGTCGCGCCAAAACTTGCGCCCATACTCGTGATCGCCACGCAGACCTGCCGCATACATATCGGCAATGTCGCCGCCCGAACAGAAGGCGCGATCACCCATAGCGTCGAAGATGATGAGATCGATATCGGCGTGGCGCCAGTCGTCGAGCGCTGTCTCAATGGCCAGCACCATCTCGT
>CAZCEW010000158.1:0-4857 GCA_964497775.1 uncultured Rhodobacterales bacterium | reverse complement strand
ACGAACATCAAAACGGCCAGAAGGGTCTCGATGGATTGGCCCGCAAGCACACGCTCGTTGATGCGGTTCACTAGGAAGGACACGTTGCGGTCCAGCGCATATTCCCAGCCATTGGGGAACACGGCCTCAGCCGCGCGGGGCAAATCGGGATAGCGGAATATCGATATGGTCTCGGCCTTGATGCCTTCGGCCACAAGGGCCGCAAATTCCGGCGTGCCGGTGTCAATCGCTTGGTGAATAAGCAGCCCCGCGCTATCAAGTGCCGCGATAATCCCGAACGAAATCACCGCCGCGCCGCCAATAGCAAAAGCCACCGGGAAGCCCGACAGGATGCCGCCAAACAGGCAAAGCGCCACGATGATCAAGCCAATTTCTACGCCGTCTAATCCGAAAAGCATCTGCCGCGCCCCCTAATGAATGTCCGCGACAAGTTCGGCTTCTTCATCGCCGAGCGTGTCTTTATCGAGATATTTGCCTTCTGATGCCGGCCCCTCTTTGAGCTCTAGGTAAGAGCGGTAGAGGAAAGCTATCGCTTGCAAGAAGATCATCGCCGTCAGTGCGATCAGAAGGATCTTGAACAAGAAATAAGCGTTAAACCCGTTGGGCGAGAAGCCGATGGTCTCTACGTTCCAGCGCACGGCGCGGGCTTTGTTAATGAGACGGTCCAGCGTGTCAGAGGCCGACGGTTTCGGCGTGATCAGATGGCGCCACAGGAAGTACCAGCTATACATCCAAGTCAGCACAGCGGCAGGCATCATAAACAAAACCGAGCCGCACATATCGATGATCTTCTTCTTGCGGTAAGACACCGCCGAGTAGACCAGATCGACCCGCACATGGCCGCCTTGCACGAAAGTATATGTGCAGCACAGGCAAACGACCAAAGCGTTATAGAGCTTCAATTCCTCCGCCCACCAGCTGATGTCTTTCGAGAAGCTCATCCCGAACCCCATCGAGATTTCGGCGCGCGCGAAGATGCGCTGGATGAAGATGATGATCACCTGTTGCAACACCATCAAAAGCCCCGCCCACGCGAAAAGCCGGCCTACATTATTGGCAAAACCTTCCAGCACCCGCACGACGCCCCATAAGAAGCGGTTGTAGAACAATCCGATCACGGTGATGACGAGGAAGATGGTGAAGATGGCGAAGAAGAACTCGACCGAGCCGCCGTAATAGACAAAGCGCATCAGCGCTTGTTTCTGTTCGGCCTCGGGAATTGTCTGGTTGATATAGGGCAGCCATGACAGCCACAGATCGGGCTGGAATATTGCTTTAGCAATATTGACGAAGGCATTCAAAATATTGGTAAAAAACCACAAAATGCCATCAAGCATGATGTTCTCCCCTCCAAGGCGGCGCGGGTTATGCGTCCTGCCCGAAATTCCTTGTGCCGCGATGCCTCCCCAGCATCTGGTGCGGCGGTGCTAAGGGCCATCCTAGCTGCGTAGAATGGCCCCTTGCTTTGATCTAGATCATCAAAAGTTTAGCCGCCGAGAACGCGTGTGCGCTGCTCGACATAGTAGCCATCAGATTTTTGGATCCACGACGCAGACGACGCGAGAGATTCTTCAAAGCTGGCGCGTGTGCGCGCGAACAGCTCGTCGCTCATGTTTTCGTCCATCACCTTCTTGGAGGCCGCACCAAACGCATCCCAGACATCGTCAGGGAATTGCAGGGTCTTGACGCCTTGCGCTTGCAGACGGGCCAAAGCGGCACCGTTATTTGCGAGCGTTTGGGCCAGCTGCCAATGTGTTGTGGCTTTGGTCGCGTTGTCGATGATCGCTTTGTGCTGATCGGACAGCGATTCCCAAACCTCAAGGTTCATGCCGCAAGACAGACCCGAGCCCGGCTCGTGGAAGCCCGCAGTGTAGTAGATTTTCGCAACTTCTTGGAAGCCTGCACGCTCATCTGCGAACGGGCCAACCCATTCCAGACCGTCCAAAGCACCAGAAGACAGCGCTTGATACAGCTCGCCGCCGGGGATGTTTTGCACCGATGCGCCAAGCTCGCCCAGAACCTTGCCGCCAAGGCCCGGCATACGGAAGCGAAGACCCTGAAGATCAGAGGCAGAGTTGATTTCCTTGCGGAACCAACCACCAGATTGCGAGCCGGAGTTACCAGCCTGGAACGATTTCAGACCGAAGATCGAGCCCAGCTCGTCATGCAGTTCCTGGCCGCCACCATGGTAGTACCAGTTTGTCAGCTCTTGCGCTGTCGCACCGAAAGGAACGGCAGTGTAATAGGCATAAGCCGGGTGCTGGCCGATGAAGTAATAGTCAGCGGAGTGGTACAGGTCAGCCTGACCCGCAGACACTGCGTCAAACACCTCGAACGCGCCTACAAGCTCGCCCGGAGCTTTCTTGTCGATCGTCAGCTCGCCACCCGACATCGCGTCGACAGCTTCGTTGAAGTAAGATGCGGCATCATCAAGCACGGCAAAACCGCGTGGCCAAGATGTAACCATTGTCAGTGTGCGATTGCCCTGCGCATAGGCCGGAGCGGCCAGCGTCGTCGAAGCTGCGGCTGCGCCACCGATGGCGGATGTCTTTAGAAATGAACGACGGTCCATTGATAGTCCTCCCAAGTCAAAAATTCGGGCAAGCCATGCCATTTGGCACGAGATGCCGCCCGTAACGTGCGCAAATCCTCGCTGTATGGGCCGAGACTGTAAATACCCAATCCTCGGTAGATGCGGGCCAAACATGCAATTTTGTTGGAAATTTCCGTTTTTTCGCGCGATTGACGGCGCGCGGGCTGTCACTCACAATGCCACATGGCACGGAGGGCCCGGCACGATGAGCATGCGCAAGCGCAAGATGTTCAACGGCGAATTGGACTACCGCCAGAAGGTTTTTCTTCTGGCGACCCTGCCCCTTATCATCGCTGTCGCCGCGATTGCGGTGCTGGTCACCAACCAGTCGCGGCAATTGGCGGAAAATGAAATCCGCGCGCTTGAGCGGCAATTGATCGAGGCCAAAAAGCAAGAGCTGCGCAACTACGTCACCCAAGCGCGCAACGGGTTTTACTACATTTACGGCAATGCCTCACCCGATGACACGCAGGCCAAAGAGCGCGTCACGCAGATCTTGTCGGCGATGATCTATGGCTCGGACGGGTTCTTCTTTGTGTATGATTATGAGGGCAACAATCTGGTGCATCCGCGCCAGACTGATTTCATCGGCAAGAACTGGGCGGGGCTGACCGACAGCGCGGGCACGCCGATTGTCGATGAGCTGATTGATATCGCGCGCGCTGGTGCGGGCTATCACACCTATCTGTGGCCCAAACCCTCGACCGGGCAAGAGGCGATGATGGTGACCTATGTGACCGGGTTTCAAAGCTGGGATTGGGCTGTGGGCACGGGTATTTTCATTGATGATGTGCTGGCCACGGTCGCGGCGGCACGCGCGGGCACTGAGACGCGCATCCGCCAGACCTTCGCACAGATTGCGCTGATTACCTTTGCGGCTCTTCTGGCGGTGTTTGTCACCGGCTTGTGGTTGAATCTGCGAGAGCGCAAACTGGCCGACACGAAACTCAAAGCCCTGACCGAACGCATCTTCGACACGCAAGAGGAGGAACGCGGCAGGGTCGCCCGAGAACTCCATGATTCTATTAGCCAAATCCTGATCGGCATTCGCTACACGCTAGAGCTCGCAAAGCGCCGCGTGATCCAAGGCGATGCGCGCGCGGGCGACAATCTCGACAAAGGTATTTCAGGTCTGACGGAGGCCATTCACGAGGTCCGCCGCATCTCGAGCGATCTGCGCCCCGGCGTCTTGGATGATCTGGGGCTTGGCCCTGCGCTGAAATCGCTGATTGACGAATTTGCCGTGCGCACCGGGATCAAATGCGATTTCAAAACCGTGGTGTTTCGCAACCGCATCGACAAGGACGCCAAGATCGCGCTCTACCGTGTCGCGCAAGAGGCGCTGACCAATGTGGAGCGTCATGCCGAGGCGAGCCATGTCTCGGTCGAAGTCTTCGGCCACCGCAAGGGGGCTACGTTGCGCATTCAGGACAATGGCACCGGGCTGGGCGCGGATACACGAGCTGGCGGGCTCGGTCTGCGCAATATGCAAGAACGCATGGACCAGCTGAGCGGCGCGCTGCGGGTGCTCAGCTCGGATGCGGGCACAGTGATTGAAGCTTCCGTGCCGCTGAGCCATATGTTGCCGCCAGAACAAAGCGCCTCCGCCAGCCGAAAGAAATCCGCATGAGCAAAACCCGCGTTCTCATCGTAGATGACCACCCGATGGTCGCCGAAGGGATCGAAGCGATCCTTGAGACCTATGACGATATCGACGTCATCGAGACCTTGAGCAATGGCCAAGACGCTATTGACCAGATGGAGACCCTGCGCCCCGATGTGATTTTGATGGATCTCAACATGCCGCAAATGGGCGGGCTGTCTGCGACGGAAATCCTGCTGGAACGCGACGCGGAGACGCGCATTTTGATCCTGTCGATGCATGACGCACCGGAATATATCTCCACCGCGATGAGCCACGGGGCCAAGGGCTATATCCTCAAAGACGTCCCCACCGAAGAGATTTACACCGCGATCAAAACCGTCATGTCGGGCGAGACCTATCTATGCACCGGAGCCACCTCGCAGATCTCGCCTGCCAGCGATGACGGGCGTGAGGTTTTGACCGCACGCGAGCAGACCATTTTGCTGCAACTGGCGCAGGGAAGATCCAACAAAGAGGTCGCGGCAGACTTGGACATCTCGGTCCATACAGTCGAGACGCATCGCAAGAACATCAAACGCAAACTGGGGATCAACTCGACCGCCGGCCTGACGCGCTACGCGATGGAGCATGGGGTTTTGCAAGGCACGGGGGTCGTGTT
>CAZCEW010000157.1:0-4995 GCA_964497775.1 uncultured Rhodobacterales bacterium | reverse complement strand
CGCAAAAGCACTTTGCGCCCGACCATCAGCTCCGCCAATTCCTCAGGCGAGGTTTGAGAGGTCTTGACCGTATCGGTCATCTCACCGCGACGCATGACCGAGACGCTATCGGTGACTTCCATAATCTCGCGCAGCTTATGGGTGATCAGAATGATCGTCTTTCCTTGCGCTTTCAGCCCTTCAAGAATGCGAAACAGATGATCGGCCTCGGCGGGTGTCAGCACGCCGGTGGGCTCGTCCAAGATCAAGATGTCGGCCTCGCGGTAGAGCGCTTTGAGAATCTCGACACGCTGCTGCATGCCAACGCCGATATCTTCGATCTTGGCGTCGGGGTCGACGTTGAGTTCATATTCCTCGGCCAACTCGGTCAACTGCTTGCGCGCTTTCGACAGCGACGGGCCAAGCCGCGCGCCGTCTTCGGCGCCAAGGATCACGTTCTCCAAAACGGTGAAGTTCTCGACCAGTTTGAAATGTTGAAACACCATGCCGATACCTGCAGCAATAGCCGCCTGGCTGTCGGGGATGACGGTCTTCTTACCGCCAATGAAAATCTCGCCCTTATCGGCTTTGTAAAACCCGTAAAGAATTGACATCAAGGTAGATTTGCCGGCGCCATTCTCGCCGATAATGCCGTGGATTGTGCCCGGCATGACCCGGATCGAGATGTCTTTATTGGCCTGCACCGGCCCGAAGGCTTTCGAGATGCCCTTGAGTTCGATTGCAGGGGCCGTCTCGGTCATTCAGGCGCTCCGGTGCCGACGAAACCTGTCATTCGCGTGATCTTGCCTGCGTCTAGCTCGGTGAAATATTGCCCGTGTTGGACCATCTCTTTGCCGTCGGGGCCCATGCCGCCGAAGGCCACTGTCGAGCGTGTCAGGCCCGCGATCTCGTCGGTTTTGACGACGCGTGCGGTCCAGCCCGGCGCGTTGGCGCTGAACATAGCGACGTAGGCGGTGATGGCGTCGGGACCGATCAAAGTGTCAGGGGAGCGCGGATCGGCATAGCTACCCTGAGTAGAGTAAACCGAGGCAATGGCCTTGGCGCGGGCCGCGTCATCCGCCATGCCCCAAGCCTCGAAGAAAGTCTCGATGGCCGTGCTCATGAATGTCCCCCCGGAATTTGATCTCTGGGGCCGGGCTGGGCCCCAGAGAGTGTTATCGCGCCTCTTGCAACAGAGGTGCTGCGCTTAGAATTTCAGCGCAGGGCAGCTTTCGTCGGACATGTAATCATGCACCGCGATCTCGCCGGAGATAATTTTCGCCTTGGCTTCATCGACCGCCATTTTCATGTCGTCAGAGACAAGCGAGGCGTTGTTGTCATCCAGCGCGTAGCCGACACCGTCATTGGACAGACCCATGACGTTAAAGCCAGTTTCCAGCCCGGGGCCGTCTTTCATCGCATTGTAAACCGCGTTGTCGACGCGCTTCATCATCGAGGTCAAAACCTTACCGGGGTGCAGGTAGTTTTGGTTGCTGTCGACGCCGATGGACAAGATGCCTTCGTCAGCCGCCGTTTGCAAAACGCCCAGGCCTGTACCGCCAGCGGCTGCATAAACCACGTCAGCGCCTTGGCTGATCTGCGCGCGTGTAAGCTCGCCACCCTTCACAGGGTCGTTCCACGCTGCACCTGTCGTGCCGGTCATATTGGCGATGACTTTCGCATCAGGATTGGCCGCCATCACGCCTTGCGCGTAGCCGCAGGCAAATTTGCGAATAAGCGGGATGTCCATGCCGCCGATAAAGCCAACCGTGCCGGACTCAGAGGCTTTGGCCGCCATCATGCCCACAAGGAACGAACCTTCATGTTCGTTGAACACGACCGAGCGGACGTTTGGCTGATCGACCACCATGTCGATGATCACGAAAGACGTGTCGGGATAGTCAGCGGCGACCTCATCAAGTGCGGAGCCGAACGCAAAGCCCGCCATCACGATCGGGTTGGAGCCGGCTTCGGCAAAGCGGCGAAGCGCTTGTTCGCGCTGCGCGTCAGATTGCAGCTCGATCTCGCGGTAGCTGGAGCCTGCTTCTTTCGCCCAACGCTCCGCGCCATTAAACGCGGCTTCGTTGAAGGATTTGTCGAATTTGCCGCCCAAATCGAAAATGATCGCAGGCTCTGCCATCGCGGCCCCGGCGCTCAGGGCCAGCGTCGCGGCGGCGCCTAGAAATTTTTGCATAAGTGTCATGGTCGTCTCCCAGATGGTTTTGATCGCGGGCGGGCGTGTGCCCTCCGGCGGATGTTTGAGCATGGGGTGGTGTCCCATCATGAGACATTAAGGGCCGAGGGGGCCGCGAGGGTCAACCGATTCTTCGCCTAAGGCCGCGCCGTGGCGCTCAAATCCGAGACCTTACCCTGCGGCAGCCTGAAAAAGCGCCGTTTTGCGAAAACGCCGTAGTTTTTGGTGTGAATTAGCCTGCCAGATCGCGCAACAGAACCAAGGCGTCGACGGTTTTGCCGTCGGAGGCCGCGTAATACCCCGCGCGCCGTCCTGTCTGGGTGAAACCAGTGCGCTGGTAGAGCGCAAGCGCCGCGTCATTGTCAGCCGCAACCTCAAGGAAAATCTGTTCAATCTCTTCCTCCTCGTTTGAGCACATCGCTATGAAATGCTCCACCAATTTGCGCCCTGTGCCCTTGCGGCGCTCAGCGGGGTCCACGGCGATGGTCAGGATTTCGGCCTCATCGCCGATGATGCGGCCCAGAAGGAAGCTCGATTTGCCGGTCAGCAAACACACGCCGGGCGCGTCGAGCAGGTCTTGGAATTCATCTGCGCTCCATGGCCGGGGTGTTGTGAAACTAGCTTTGTGCAAAGCGGCGAGGTCACCCGGTGTCATGGCAAGATCATAGGTGCGGGATCACGAGGCGGAGCGGCATCTGCAGGGCGCAGGTAAAGCGGCGAAGGGCGTTGGTCACCGGGATCAGGCGACATAGCTGCGATGCGCGCAATAGCGGAGGCCGGAGCGAAGACGGCAGGGGCGTTGCTCAACCCCAGATGCTCTGCAATCTGAGCGCTATCGGCACCGATGCATATGCAGTTTGAGTGTTGCGGCGCGGGGATGTCAGCCAGCGCAAGCTGCGCGATAGGGCTGGGCCCGTCTGCGTGTTGCTCACGAATATAGAACTGGTCACGCGGGGCGCGCAGGCTGGCCAGAATTGGCAAGTCAGACCCGAATGCCAGAGCGTCAAACAGGTTCACGCCAATCGCAGGAATGCCAAGCGCTGTCGCCAAACCGCGTGCAGCAGAGACGGCGATCCGGATGCCCGTGAAATTGCCCGGCCCGACGCCAACTCCGATCCGCGTCAGCGCGCTGTAGTCCATCTTTGCATCGGCCATGACCTCTTCGATCATCGGCATCAGACGTTCGGCTTGGCCTTTGACCATGTCTTCATAAAGTGCGGAGGTCACCGCGGGGCCATGATAGAGATCGTCGCCTTGATAAAGCGCGACACCGCAATGCGGCCCCGATGTATCGAACCCCAGAACCACGCTCATTGGGCCGCTCCTGCGTTCAATCTCGCCCGCCCACTGCCCGCATCGCGCGGCAAGTCATCGGGGTGCAACCACGCCAAGCGCTTCGCGTCGTGGCAGTGCAGGGAAGGCGGCAGACTATCCGCTTGATCGATGATGCCAAGCGGGACGTAGATTTGATCTGGCAGATAGTCGAAGCGCGCGGCAATCGGGGAACCGCAGTCGTCGCAATTCCATCGCGCAACACCAGGACTGTGCGATCTGGCGGTCCCAAGCCCCTCGATGGCTTGCGCGTCAAATCCCGCGAAGGCGGGCGCGGGCGCGCCTGTCCAGCGTTTGCAATCAACGCAATGGCAATAGGTGACGGCTTGAGGTGGCGCGGTAATAGAGAGAGAACACGCGCCGCAATAGCAGCGCGCAGAAAAATCCTTTGCCTCAGGCGGCAACCGGACGCACCTCGACCACTTCAGGGATGTAATGGCGCAGCAGGTTTTCGATGCCCATTTTCAGCGTCAATGTCGACGATGGGCAGCCCGCGCATGCGCCTTGCATATGCAGATAGACGACACCGCGCTCGAACCCGTGGAACGTGATGTCGCCACCATCTTGCGCCACGGCAGGGCGAACACGTGTATCGAGAAGCTCTTTGATCTGACCCACGATCTCGGCATCTTCGCCGGTATGTTCTGCGTGACCACCTGATGCTGCAGCTTCACCTTCGAGCACAGCTTGGCCCGATTGGTAATGTTCCATCACCGCGCCCAAGATGGCCGGTTTGATGTGGTCCCACTCGACCGCATCGCCTTTGGTCACTGTCACAAAATCATTGCCCAAGAACACGCCAGCCACGCCGTCGACGCCGAAAATCCGTGTCGCAAGCGGAGAGCTGCCCGCCGTATCGGCGCTCGGGAAATCCGCAGTGCCCGTTTCCAAGACCGTCTGGCCGGGAAGGAACTTCAAAGTTGCGGGATTTGGGGTCGCTTCCGTCTGGATGAACATGCTGACAGCCTCTTGTGAAATCTAATTCACAATATGGGGCGTGCTGCCCCTCGCGTCAATGGTTTGGAATCGTTCTAAATCAAGAGCTACGAGCTCGCCTCTGACAGAGCCCAATCCCAATACATCTCGCGCGCCTGCTTGGTCAGCGGGCCTTGTTGGTAATGCGTGCCGTCAAATTCCTTGATCGGCGTAACCTTCATCATATTGCCCGACATAAAGACCTCATCCGCGCCTCGGAAATCATCGAAACTCAGCACGCTCTCATGCACTTTCACGCCCGCCGCGCGGAAGTTCTTGATATGGCGCGCCCGCGTAATGCCTGCCAGAAACGTGCCATTGGGCACAGGCGTGAAAATCTCGCCATCTTTGGTCATGAAGACATTTGCCGACGCCGTCTCGGCGACATTGCCCAAAGCATCCGCGACCAGTGCATTGCCGTAGCCCTTGGCGCGCGCCTCGGCCATCATGCGCGCATTGTTGGGATAGAGGCAGCCAGCCTTTGCATTGACGACGGAGGATTCCAGCACAGGGCG
>CAZCEW010000156.1:0-5048 GCA_964497775.1 uncultured Rhodobacterales bacterium | reverse complement strand
GTCGCCTGATCCATCTCGCCTTTGTAAAGCCGCACGCAGGCGCCGTCTTTGAGATCAATTGCCGGGTAGAGGATCATCGCTAAGAGCCTTTCGAGACGCGTGTTTGGCGCGGTCTAAACCACAGGCGCGCGCGGGATGCAAAGGGCAACCGACCCCACGTCAGACTTGATTGCGCGGGCAGGGATAGTGGAGACTGCGCACAGATAACGGGAGGACCTCACCATGAAGAAACTGATTTCAGCAGCCGCAGTCGCGCTGGCATTCGCAACACCCGCCTTGGCCGATCCGGCAGAGGGCGTGTGGAAGACGCAAGTGGATGACGGCGCTTACGCTCATGTCACCATCGGCAAATGCGGCGCAAATGTTTGCGGCGTTATTTCGCGCACATTCAACGAGACGGGCGAATATAAATCCGAGAATCTCGGCAAGCAGATCGTGCGCAACATGACGCCAGTGGGTGGCGGCAAATATGAAGGTAAGGTCTGGCGGCCATCGAACAACAAGATCTATATCGGCAAGATCGCTTTGAACGGCAATTCCTTGAAGCTGTCGGGCTGTATTGCTGGCGGCTTGCTATGCTCCAAGCAAACCTGGTCGCGCATCCAGTAATTACGGCGCCCATTTCAGAAAATTCGAGATCAGCCGGAGCCCTGTGCTCTGGCTTTTTTCTGGATGGAACTGCGTGCCGACGATATTGTCGCGCCCAATGATGGCTGTTATCTCGCCTGCATAATCGACATGCGCGAGGCGCTGTGAGGATTGCTCTACAAGATATTGATAGGAATGGACAAAATAGGCATGATTGCCCGTTTCGATCCCGTCCAGAACAGGGTGGGGCGTGTCGATCACCAGATCATTCCACCCCATATGCGGCACTTTCAGCGACGTATCAGACGGCGCGATCTTGACCACCTCGCCTGCGATCCAATCAAAGCCCGGCGTGTCCTCATATTCCCGGCCCCAAGAGGCGAGCATCTGCATGCCGACACAAATGCCCAAGAAAGGCACGGCGCGGGTCTCTACCGCCTCGACAATCGCTTCATAGAGCCCCGCGCGGTCGCGCATCAGCGCGTTGCGACAGGCGGGATAAGCTCCGTCACCGGGCAGCACGATGCGGCTGGCGCGCGCGACATCCTCGGGCTTGTCTGAGACGATAACCGGATCAGCTCCAGCTTCTAAGCTCATGCGTTGAAAGGCTTTTTCTGCCGAGTGCAAATTGCCGCTGTCATAGTCGACAATGACGGTGGTCATAAGCTGCCCTTGGTCGAGGGGATGTCCTCTGCCTTGCGCGGATCGACTTCTAATGCGTCACGCAGCGCACGTGCGACGGCTTTGAAGGCGGCCTCGACGATATGGTGGCTGTTAAACCCGTGCAGACGATCAATATGCAGCGTGATGCCGCCATGCGTGCTGAAGGCTTGGAAGAACTCGCGCACCAATTCCGTGTCAAACGTGCCGATTTTGGCGGTTTGCAGGTCGAGATTGCAAATCAGATAGGGCCGCCCCGACAGATCAAGCGCGCAACGCACCTGCGCGTCATCCATCGCCAGATGACACTCGCCATAGCGCCTGATACCGCGCTTATCGCCCATCGCCTCTGCCAAAGCCTGACCTAGCGCGATGCCGCAATCTTCCACCGTGTGGTGGTCATCAATATGCAAATCACCCTTGGCGCGCAAAGTCATATCGATCAGCGCATGGCGCGACAATTGATCAAGCATATGGTCGAAGAACCCCACGCCCGTCTTGTTGTCATAGCGACCTGTGCCATCGAGATTGATCTCGACAGAAATGTCCGTTTCCGCAGTTTTGCGCGATATTTTGGCGCTTCGCATCCCGAAAGCTCCTTTGGAAGTGGGGGCGTCGAGGGGGTTATAGCCAGTGCGCAATGACCCGCCAAGCCCCGAGCTGGACTTCCCGCCGAACTGTCTCCAAATGGTCGAAAACATTGACAAAAAGTTAATAAAAACGTCCGAAAAAAGCATTGTTTCGACCGGATCAAGCCACAAATTCTCCGCCTTTGGATGTTCTATTTTACCCCAGAAATCGAGCTGGGGAGCTTGCGAAACAGAATATGCCAGCCTTGACGACAAATACGTCGGCAACCGCCAATGATATGGCGTCCGAAATTTTTGGTGCAGGATTCACCATTAACAGCGCCACCTATACGGGCGCTGCTGGCTCTTCTGCGACCTACTCAAATGGCGATGTAACCAACCCAAATGTGCTGCCCGGCGACACAGGCGTGATCTTGTCGACGGGCGATGTGTCTGACTTCGCCAATGCGACAGGTGCAAATAACCAAGCGGGCGGGACCTCCAGCAATACATCAGGGCCAAACAATGTGGCGGCCTTCAACACAGCCGCTGGCAACAACACGTTTGATGCCTCCTATATGGAGGTGAATTTCACGCCTTTGCCGGGCCAAACCATGCTCAGCATCGAATTTCGGTTCTATTCGGAAGAATATAACGAATGGGTTTATTCGAATTTCAACGATATCGCGCTGGTCCAGCTTGACGGCACAACGATCCCGATCAGTGCGGGCTCGGGCGAGATTTCGGTGAACTCGATCAATGATGCGGCTGCCGTGAACCCGACAAATGGCAATCAAAGCAATGATCCCAATCCCGGCAACGGGGTTTTCGACAGCTCGAACCCGAACCTCTATATCGACAATGCCTCAGGTGCTTACGCGACCGAGATGGATGGCTTCACCGTCACCTTGTCGATGGATATTCCCGTCACCCCCGGTGTCGCGCAAACTCTACTGATCGGGATCGCAGATGTCGGCGATGCGACCTATGATTCCTCGCTGGTGATTGCCTCCAACACATCGGCGATTGATCAAGACCCGACTGCGGTGGATGACACAGGCATCTCGACATTTGGCGCCAACCCCAAGACCGTTGATATCTTGGCCAATGATACCGATCCGAATGGGCAATCGCTGACGATCACACAGATCAATGGTGTGGCCGTGACATCAGGCAGCACTGTGACCTTGAGCACGGGTCAAATGATCACGCTCAACGCCAATGGCACGATCACCATTGTGGGCACTGCGGCAGGGACGGGCTCGACCACGTTCAGCTATACGGTCGAGGACCCGGACGGCAACACAGACAGTGCCTTTGTCACCTTTGACGCCAACCCGATTTGCTTTGTCAGCGGCACAATGATTTCGACGCCACGGGGCCTGCGCCCGATTGAAGACTTGCGCCCCGGCGATCAGGTCATCACCCGCGACGACGGCGTTCAGACCGTGCGTTGGGCGGGTTTGAGCTATGCTGTGGGTCGCGGCAAACTGGCTCCGGTCGCGTTCGCGCCGGGCAGTATTGGCAATGACCGGACGCTATTGCTCTCTCCGCAGCACCGCGTTTTGATCAATGACTACCGTGCAGAGCTCTATTTTGGCGCGCGCGAGGTTCTGGTGGCCGCGAAACATCTCGTCAACGAGCGAACGATCACCCGCCAAGAGGCGGATGTGATCGGCTACCACCATCTGCTCTTTGACACCCATCAGGTGATCTTGGGCAATGATGTCTGGTCGGAAAGCTATCATCCGGGCGGCTACAGTTTGCCCGGACTTGATGAGGCCGCACGCGCGGAGCTGTTCACGCTCTTCCCGCAATTGCGCTCCGATCCAAACGGATACGGAACGGCTGCGAGACTTTGTGTGAACAGGGTCGGGGCGCGGCTTCTGGGCGTGTGATCAAGCACGCGCGAAGTGTCAGGCACCTCCTGAGGCAAATCATTAACAAAAAATTAATAGAAGCAATGCCCTAGTTCGTTTTCAGGCTTGCTGGAAAACGTGAGCGTTCGATCACGATTACTTCACGAATCGCTCACGAATACGTCATTGGCCGCGTGATTTCCAATTGCGTAGCGTTGTAGACGTGCAGACTGTTCTAGCCTGCATCGGGACAGATCCTGACACACCATATCCAAAATGAAAATTGGAGACCGATCATGAAAATTTATGTAGCGACACTTGCCGCCGCTTTGGCGTTCACGCTTCCAGCATCCGCTGAAACTTCCCCCGCAGAACTTTTCGCGATGAGCAACAGCTCAGCGGCTGAAACCATCGTCCGCGAGACATCAATGGGCGACGTCACTGCTGCGCGCATCCGTCTGGCTTTGGGCAATATGAGCGCGGCTGAGCGTGAGGCTTTCTTTGAGGCCGACCATATCGAACGCCTGCGCTTCCTTGAGAAGGCCAAGCTCTTCAACGAAGGCGACAGCGCTGCGGAAATGGCTGCTGAGCTGCGCAAGCTCGAAGCCGCGAACTAAGCTTCAACCAACAACACTCTCGTGCGCAGCAAGGCTCAGCCTCCTGCGCACGAGACCCCAAACCCATGTCACCACCCCCTCAGGAGGATCTCTTATGTCATGTCCGCTACACGGCTACACACGGCGCTATTTCTTCGCCAGCGCAGGCCTGGCTGCTTTGGGCGTCCCGACACTCGCATCCGCCCGCGTGCCAGCGCGTCAAAGCGACAGCTCGTTTACCTATGAAGTCTCGCGCACCGAAGAGGAATGGCGCAGCCTTCTGACCGAGACCGAATATGCCGTCATGCGCGAAGGCTTCACCGAGAAGCCCAGATCAAGCCTGCATTGGGACAGCGAAGAGGCCGGCATGTATTGGTGCAAAGGCTGCGAATTGCCTGTGTTCGATTCGCGCTGGAAAACTGTGCTCCCCAAGAAGGGCTGGGTGTTCTTTGCCCATGCCGAACCCGCCTCTGTGCTGACCAATATCGACGGCCCGACGCCAGAATTGGGCTCCATGTCGGAAGGCAAAGAGGCGCTGACAGAAATCCACTGCCGCCGCTGCGCGAGCCATCTGGGCCATCTGCTCATCGTCGAGGGCCGCCAGCTTCACTGCATCAACGGCACATCGCTCATTTTTCGCGCCCAAGCGGGCTGAGGGGGGGCTGCCAGAAACTTCCCCAATAACAAACAAAGGCCACAACTTGCGTTGCGGCCTTTTGATTTGTCCAACTGGAGCGGGCGAGGCGATTCGAACGCCCGACCCTAACCTTGGCAAG
>CAZCEW010000155.1:0-5063 GCA_964497775.1 uncultured Rhodobacterales bacterium | reverse complement strand
CCGACATTGACGCACCACAACCCGCCCACGCCATCGACCACGCGATGGCCTGTGTGATCGGTGATGGTCGAGCCGTCAGCGCTCGAGATAATGCGCGGAGGCGTGTCTTGCAGAGCACCGGGATGACCCATCGGATGCCACAAATGGCGGGCATTGTTCTCTTGCAGAAAGTTGGAATCCTTCATCGGCGTGGCTCCTGGATTGGGGTTGCATCAAGCCTGTGGCACAAAATTAGACCCCGCAAGTCTGAAACCGACGCCACCGGGGGCAATCTCGCAACAAAATCGCGGGGCAGGGCGCTCTGCCCCTTGTTTCTAGGTGGTCCGGCTTCTACATCCTGCCCATGAAGCGCTTTGTCCCCTTTTTGAAGTCGGACCCGATTGTGTCCGTTATCCGTATGAGTGGCGTGATTGCCGCTGGTGGTCGGGGCAATGTGCTCAGCGATCAAAACCTCGCGCCTTTGCTGGAAAAAGCCTTCAAGAAGGGCAAACCACAAGCCGTGGCCCTCAGCCTCAATTCGCCGGGCGGCTCGCCTGTTCAATCCTCGCTCATTGGCGCGCGCATCCGGCGCTTGTCTCAAGAACATGAAGTGCCGGTCATAGCCTTCGTCGAAGACGTCGCAGCCTCGGGCGGCTATTGGCTGGCCTGCGCCGCTGATGAGATCATCGTTGATCGCAGTTCAATCGTGGGCTCCATCGGCGTGATCTCGGCGTCATTCGGGTTTCACGAATTGATGGAACGCCAAGGCATCGAGCGGCGCGTCTATACGGCGGGCAAAGACAAATCCATGCTGGACCCGTTCCGGCCCGAACGCGCGTCCGACGTCAAACGGGTCAAAGATCTGCAAACCCAGATCCACGACCATTTCAAAGCCCATGTGACCGAGCGGCGCGGCGCCAAACTGTCAGATGACAAAGACCTGTTCACGGGCGAGATCTGGGTCGGTGAGCGGGCCATTGATGTGGGTCTTGTTGACGCGATCGGGCATCTGGTCCCGGTGATGAAAGACCGTTTCGGCGACAAGGTAAAATTCGCCACTTACGGCCCCAAACGCAGCCTGTTCCAACGCTTCGGCGCGCGTGTCGTCACAGATGCCTTCGATCAGCTGGACGAAAAAGCGCTCTGGGCGCAATACGGGCTCTAGATGATATTCAAGATCGTCACCCTCTTTCTGGTCGTCATTGCCGTCTTGGGCATGTTCGGAAAGTTTAGGCTGCCGAAAGTGCCGCGTTTTGGCACCAAGAAAGTTGCAACCTGCAACACGTGCGGAGCCTATAAAATCGGCAAAGGCCCCTGTGCCTGTGAAAAGCGCGGGTAGTTAGGTCATGGAATTTGTCTTCGCCGGCCTTGGCCTGATCATTTTGCTATTGGCGGGCGACGTGTTGGTGCGCGGCGCGGTCAATCTGGCGCTCCGGCTGGGCATTCCTGCGCTGATCGTCAGCCTGACCATTGTGGCGTTTGGCACCTCTGCACCTGAACTGTTGATCTCGATCAAAGCCATTCTTGACGGGGTGCCTGGGCTGGCGATCGGCAATGTCGTAGGCTCCAATACCGCCAATATCTTGATGGTTTTGGGCGTACCTGCGCTTCTGGCGGGGCTCAACACCTCTGTGTGCGAAAGCCGCAAAGCCTATAACCTGATGATCGCTGCCACGTTGCTGTTTATAGCTATTAGCTTCTTTGGCCCGATCACATGGACGCATGGTCTGATCTTGCTGGCGGCACTCGCCTACACGCTTTGGGATAACGCGCGCGATGCGCTCAGGCACCGCGCCGCCAAATCAGAAGAGGAAGAAGAGGTCGAAGGTGCCGATCCGTCTTTGCCGGGCTGGCGTATCGCCGTCTATCTGATCCTCGGCATGATCGGCCTGCCCTTGGGCGCGGATCTTCTGGTCGACAATGCCACGGTCATTGCCCGCGATTTCGGCGTCTCTGACACTGTGATCGGCCTGACCCTCGTGGCCATCGGGACGTCCTTGCCAGAGCTCGCCACAACCGTCATCGCCGCCTACCGGCGCGAAGCCGACGTCGCATTGGGCAATGTCATCGGCTCCAACATGTTCAACCTGCTGGCGATCATCGGTCTGGCCAGCTTCGTAGGCCCGATCCCCGTCCCGGCAGAGTTCCTCTATTTCGACCTCTGGGTCATGCTCGCAGTCTCGCTGCTGATCATCCCCATCGTCTACGGCAAGCGCGACATGGCGAAGGGCTGGGGCATCAGCCTATGTGTGCTATATGTGGCCTACTTGATCATGATCCTCGTATTGGAGACGTAAGTGAGCTTAGGCAAAGCACTCGTCACAGGCAGCGGAGACCGGCTGGGCCGTGCAATGGCTTTGCGGCTGGCAGAGCTGGGGTTTGACGTTGCAGTTCACTACGCAAGCTCGTCTGAGGGCGCGCTTGATACGGCCGCGACAATCGCCGAGATGGACCGCATATCGGCCACCGTCCAAGCCGACCTCACCGATCTCGATCAGGCCGAGGGTCTGATTGCGCAAGCCAGCGACGCACTTGGCGGCCCGCTGAGCGTCTTGATCAACAACGCTTCGATTTTTGAGTATGACACGCTCGAGACCGCCACCCGCGACAGCTGGCACCGTCATATGTCGACCAACCTGCAAACGCCGTTCATCCTGACCCAGAGCTTCGCGGCGCAAGCCCCGACACACATGATCGATGCAGCGGGCGAGCCCGAGGCGCAGGCCTGCATCATCAACATGATCGATCAACGCGTGCGCAAACTGACGCCCGAATTCATGACATACACGCTGGCCAAAATGGGCCTTTGGGCTTTCACCCAGACTGCCGCGCAAGCCTTGGCGCCCGACATTCGCGTCAATGCCATCGGCCCCGGCCCAACACTGCAAGGCGCACGCCAGACAGCGACGCATTTCGCCAAACAGCGCGAAGCCACCATTTTGGGGCGGGGCGCAAATGCCTCCGATATCACCTCTGCGATGGATTACATTCTGTCGTCCCCAGCGCTCACCGGGCAACTTATTTGCGTCGATGGCGGTCAACATCTTGGCTGGCAAACCCCGGATATATTGGGACTAGATTAGCGATAAATCGGCAAGTTGCCTGTGGTCTTGCCTTGACTTGTTCACCCCTGCCTCAAGCGCCACGAATCCTTTAACAAAAGCCTAATGATTTCAGAGGGTTGAAAAAGTACCCATAAAATTCCCATTGATATCAACAACTTATGTAACTGCCTAAAAATTAGGCAGTTTGCCAAGAGCACGGAAAACTAACGAAAAATTCTACCTCTCCCGCACTTCCCCACAAACTTATCCACAGTAAAAGTGGAAAGTTATTAACTTGCCCCTGCCTGCTGGACAGTGCAGCGAAGACAAGGAATCATAAGATCTGAGCATGGCTGATCAAAGCGACATCACGGACCCTACCCCTAAGCCCGCTTTGCGCGGTCACGCCGTCGTGCACTCCTATCTCAACACGCTCGACAATTCGCCCGGCGTTTACCGCATGCTCGATGCCGAGGCGCGCGTGCTTTATGTCGGCAAAGCACGCAGCCTGAAAAAGCGCGTCTCGAACTATGCCAATCCCAACGGGCACTCTGCGCGGATCGCGCGGATGATCTCGGACACATCTTCGATGATGTTTCTGACCACCAAGACCGAGACAGAAGCGCTGCTGCTGGAGCAAAACCTGATCAAGCAGCTTAAGCCGAAATACAATGTGCTGCTGCGCGACGATAAAAGCTTCCCCAATATCCTCGTCACCAAGACGCATGACTTCCCGCAGATCAAAAAGCACCGCGGGGCCAAGCGCGAGAAGGGGGACTATTACGGCCCCTTCGCCTCTGCCGGAGCCGTCAACCGTACGCTGAACCAATTGCAGCGCGCTTTCTTGCTGCGCAATTGCTCCGACAGTGATTTTGAAAGCCGTACGCGGCCGTGCCTGCAATACCAGATCAAACGCTGTGCTGCCCCTTGCGTGGGCCATGTCAGCCAAGAGGCTTATGGCAAGCTCGTCCATGATGCCGAACGGTTCCTGACGGGGCGCTCGACCGACATGCAAGAAAAGCTCGCGCGCCAGATGCAAGAGGCCTCCGAGAATATGGAGTTCGAGCGCGCCGCCGCCCTGCGCGACCGCATCCGCGCGCTGACGCAAGTGCAGACCGCGCAAGGCATCAATCCGCAAACTGTGGCCGAGGCCGATATCATCGCGCTGCATCTCGAACACGGTCAGGCTTGCGTGCAGGTGTTCTTCATCCGCGCCAACCAAAACTGGGGCAACAAGGACTACTACCCGAAAACCGCCAACGCCGCCGAGCCGGAGATCCTGCAAGCTTTCCTTGGCCAGTTCTATTCCGACAAGGAGCCGCCGCGTCAGATCATCTTGTCACATGGCATCGAGGATGAAGACCTGATGGCCGAGGCGCTGAGCGAGAAGGCTGGCCGCAAGGTCGAACTTCTGGTGCCCCAACGCGGCGAGAAGATGGAGCTGATCGCCGGCGCCACCCGCAACGCCCGCGAAAGCCTCGCGCGCAAAATGTCGGAAACCGCGACACAGGCCAAACTGCTCAAAGGCATCGCCGAGGCCTTCGGTATGGACAGCCCGCCCAAGCGGATCGAGGTCTATGACAACAGCCATATCTCCGGCACCGATGCGGTGGGCGGTATGATCGTGGCGGGCGAAGAAGGCTTCCTGCGCAACCAGTACCGCAAGTTCAACATCAAGGGTGACGAGCTGACACCCGGCGATGATTTCGGCATGATGAAAGAGGTGCTGATGCGCCGCTTCAAGCGCTTGCTGAAAGAAGACCCCGACCGAAAAACCGAGATGTGGCCCGATCTTCTGCTGATCGATGGCGGGGCCGGGCAAGTGTCAGCGGTGCGTGAGATCATGCGCGAGATGGGCGTGGAAGATATCTCCATGATAGGTGTCGCCAAAGGCGTGGACCGCGACGCAGGCAAGGAAGAATTCCACCGCACCGGCAAGCGCCCCTTCGCGCTGCAACATAACGATCCGGTGCTCTATTTTGTGCAACGCCTGCGCGACGAGGCGCACCGGTTTGCCATCGGCACCCACCGCGCCAAACG
>CAZCEW010000154.1:0-5064 GCA_964497775.1 uncultured Rhodobacterales bacterium | reverse complement strand
AGGATCACATGATCGCTGTCCCATCGCATGGGGCGGCTGACGTGGAGCAGGATCTCATCGACGGACAAGGCCACAGAACTGAGTTTGTCGGCAACATTCTCTGTTGGATGGAAATGCCCCATGTCGAGGCACAGCAAGGTGCCTTTGCGGATCGCATAGCCCATGTAGAACTCGTGGCTGCCGACAGTGCAGGCCTCAACACCGATACCGAAAAGTTTGCTTTCAACGGCATCCAGCATCTGCGCTTTGTCGTGTTGCGTCCCCATCATCGCATTGAGCGAATTTTCCAAACGTTGGCGCGGTGCCATGCGGTCAACGGGCGTGTCTTTGTAGCCATCGGGCACCCAGATATTATTCACTACCGGCGAACCTAGAGCCGCGCCCATCTGGGCAGCGATGTCGCGTGACCGTTTGCCATGTTCGATCCAGAAATCACGTATGCCCTGATCGGGGTGGCTGAGTGTCAGATTGTCGTCGGCCTTTTCGTGGGCAAAGAACGTCGGGTTGAAATCGAGTCCGAGGCCTTGGTCTTTCGCCCAATCAACCCAAGGTGCAAAGTGGCTGTATTCAATCTCGTCCCTGTCAGGATTCTGGTCGGTATCAAGGTAAAAGGCATGCAGGTTGAGCCGGTGTTTGCCGGGGATCATTGAGTAGGAAAACTCAAGATCGGCGCGCAGCTCATCTGGCGTGCGGGCACGGCCGGGGTGGTTGCCTGTGGCCTGAATGCCGCCGCCAGAGTTGCCGGTTTTGGCCTCGAAGCCTACCACGTCATCCCCTTGCCAGCAATGCATTGAGATCGGGATCTCCGCCAGTTTTCTCAAGGCTGTTTCAGTATCGACGCCCCAATCGGCGAAGGCGGCTTTTGCGCTGTCATAGCTCATATCGTGTCCTCCCTTGGACGCTTTAGCGCGTGAACGCTTCTTTGTTGCCGGCATCGACGTTGATGATGTTGCCAGTCGACTTGGCCGACAGATCAGAGGCGAGGAAATAGGCGGCTTCTGCGATGTCTTCGGGCAGCACAGAGCGTTTCAGCATGGAGCGATCGCGATACATTTCCTCCAACCCGTCCTTGTCGGTTCCGTAGGTGCCAGCGCGCTGGTCGAGCCATTCACCCTGCCAGATCTTGGACCCTTTCAAAACCGCATCGGGGTTGACCACATTCACGCGAACACCCATTGGCGCACCTTCTAATGCAAGGCATCTCGCCAAGTGGATTTCAGACGCTTTAGCAGTGCAATAGGCCGAGGCATTGGGCGAGGCCGCAAGACCATTCTTGGATGCGACGAACACAACCGTTCCGCCCATGTCCTGCACCTTGAACAGCTTGAACGCCTCACGGCTGACAAGGAAATACCCCGTCGACAGGATCGCCATGTTCTTGTTCCAGAGGTCGAGTGTGGTGTCTTCGACTGGTGCGGAACTCGCGATGCCTGCGTTCGACACCAGTATATCCACCCCACCGAATTCGGCTGAAATGTCTGCGTAGGCGTTCGCCACCGCATCTTCGCTGGTGACGTTCATGTTTACGGTCCGCACCACATCGGTGGAGTATTTCGCGCTTAGACCTTCGAAAGTCTCGGAAAGGGCTGCATCATCAATGTCGGCCAACATTACGCAGGCACCCTCGCGCAAATAACGTTCAGCCGTGGCGGCCCCAATTCCACCAGCGCCGCCAGTGACCAAGGCCACGCGTCCAGCCATCGATTTCGGTGCTGGCATGCGCTGCAATTTGGCTTCTTCGAGCAGCCAGTATTCGATGTCGAACGCCTCTTGCTCGGGCAGGCCCTGATATTCAGATACCGCATCCGCGCCGCGCATCACGTTGATTGCGTTGACGTAGAACTCACCCGAAATCCGCGCCGTTGCCTTGTCTTTGGCGAACGTGATCATGCCGACACCTGGGATCAGGTAGACCACGGCATTGGGATCACGAATAGCAGGGCTGTCGTCTTTCTTGCAGCGGTCATAATAGGCTTGATAGCCAACGCGGTATTCCGCGATGGCGTCCGCAAGACCGGCAAGCGTCGCGTCCACGTCCGGTTTGGCGGGATCAAAATCCACCACCAGCGGGCAGATCTTCGTGCGCAAGAAATGGTCAGGGCAGGACGTTCCAAGCGCGGCGAGCCGTTCCATATCCTTGGCGTTGACGAATTCCAAAACCGCATCACTGTCGGTGAAGTGCCCGACCATATGTTGTTGGCCCGATACGAACCCGCGAATGGCGGGCATCAGTCGTGCGGCAGTGGCGCGGCGATCCTCTGCGGACATGGATTTATGAACGACACCGCCGAATGCGTCCTTGCCTGCCGTTTCCTTGGCAAACCAATCCATCGCAGTCTGGATGATGTTGACGGTCAGCTCGTAGCAGTCCTTCGCGTCGTCTGCCCAGGTGAACAAACCGTGGCTTTCCAAAACGACGCCCTTGGCATCGGGGTTCTTCGCGCAGAAGTCTGACAACCATAGGCCCAATTCGTAGCCCGGCTTCTTCCATGGCAGCCACCCGATGCTGTCGCCAAAAATCTGTTGCGTCAGGGCCTTGCTGTCCTTAGCGGCCGCAATGGCGATGATCGCGTCAGGGTGCATGTGATCCACATGCTTTTGTGGAACATAGGCGTGAAGGGGTGTGTCGATCGACGCCGCACGCGGGTTCAGGTTGAATGTACAATGAGGCAGGTAGCCCACCATCTCGTCCTCAAATTCGACCCCGCGGTAAATGCCACGCAACGCGTTCAGCTTTTCCATATATAATGTCGAGAACCCGTCCATCTTGATCGAGCCCACGTCGCCGCCAGAGCCTTTGACCCACAACACCTCAACCATGTCTCCTGTGAGCGGATCCTTTTGCGTCACTTTCGCCGAAGTATTGCCGCCACCGTAGTTTGTGATTCTCTTGTCCGACCCCAAAAGGTTTGAGCGATAGAGAAGCTTTTCCGGCTCGCTCATCTTATCGGCAAGGGCAGCATCCCATTTATTTTCAAGGCGTTGGCTGTCTTTTGAGATGGTTTTGGAAATGGTCATGTGTGTCTCCGGGATGGGCGGGTTAAGTCGAAAATGTTGAGAACAAGCTGACGGGGACGCCCCCTCAAGTCAATCATTTTCAGTCATAAACAATCATGCCGCACTGCAGAATGATTGAAGTTGATAAAAAATGATTGACAGAATGCCGCGATTCGCATCACGTTAGGGCAATCGAAAGGGCACCAAATGCACGAGAAAGACCGTCATCGCGTTATCCTATCCGCCGTCCAGGACCGTTCATTGGTCACGGTTGTGGATCTATGTTCGCTGACTGGGGCATCCGAAGCGACAGTGCGTCGCGACATCAACACGCTTGATGAGCAAAAGCGCCTTCGCCGCGTTCGTGGCGGTGCCGAAGCGATTTCCACGAAGCCTTTCGCCGGCCTTGCCGGGCGCCCCTTTTCGGTCAACGAAACCATGCAGATCGCCGAGAAGCAGGCAATTGCCGCCGCGGCTGTTGAGCTGTGTGATGACGGTGAACCGATTATTATCAACGGCGGCACAACCACGTTTCAAATGGTGCACCCTTTGGCATCTCGCCGCATGCAGGTTTTTACAAATTCGTTCCCGATTGCGGAACATCTGCTCAAGAATACCAGCAACACTGTGATGTTGTCGGGTGGCATTATCTACCGCGAACAAAACATCATTTTGTCTCCGTTCGATAATGACGTGACACGTAATTTCTACGCCAAGCGCATGTTCATGGGGGCGCAGGGAATCGGGCCCTTGGGCTTGATGGAGCAAGACCCGCTGCTGATCCAAGCGGAACAGAAGCTGATCGGACAGGCCGAAGAACTCATCGTGCTGGTCGACAGCTCAAAATTCGCAAACCGTTCAAGTCTGGTGCTTTGCCCGCTGGAACGGATCGACACAATCATCACCGACGAAGGCATCGATGACCGCACAGCGGCCATGCTTGAAAGCGCTGATGTGACACTGATCGTGGTGCCTATTGGTGCCGCGCAGAAAGAGGGGGTGGCACAACTGCCAGCCTGATTGAAACCACTCCAGGGAGGAAACCATGAGTGTACTTAAGAAACTAGCAACATCCGTTGCACTGGCCGGCGCAATGTTCGGCACACCAGCGTTTGCACAAGACGATGTGCGGATTGCGATTGTCGTCAAAGCGCTCGGCATCGGGTTCTTTGAAGCTGCAGCCGAAGGCGCTGAGGAAGCCGCCGAAGAGCTTGGCAATGTCGAGATCATTTATACTGGTCCGACCGACACCACCGCAGAAGGCCAGATCGAAGTGATCAACGCTTTGATCGCCCAGCAAGTCGATGCAATTGCGATTTCAGCCAATGACACCGATGCGCTTGTGCCTGCATTGCAGCGCGCCATGCAACGCGGCATCACGGTTATCAGCTGGGATTCCGGTGTCGCACCAGAGGGTCGTCAATTGCACCTGAACCCATCGTCCAACCCGCTGATCGGTAACATGATCATCAAACTGGCCGCAGATCACCTTCCTGATGGTGGCGAAGTTGCACTTTTGTCTGCGACCACAACATCGACCAACCAGAACATCTGGATGGAAGAAATGAACAAGGTCATGGGCGACTACCCGGGCATCGAAGTCGTCGCGACTGTGTATGGTGACGATCTGGCGGACAAATCCTACCGTGAGGCCACTGGCCTGATGCAGTCCTACCCTGATCTGGACGCAATCATCGCGCCGACATCTGTTGGTATCGTTGCTGCGGCACAAGCTGTTGTTGACGCTGGCAAAGTCGGTCAAGTGAACGTGACAGGCCTGGGTCTGCCGTCTGAGATGGCGGGTGCCATCGAATCCGGCGCGTCCAAGTCCTTTGCGATCTGGAACCCGATTGATCTGGGCTATTCTGCGACAATGCTGGCCTATGAGTTGAGCCAGAATGACGTTGAAGCGATGGCCGGTGCGGAAATCCCGATGGGTCGCATGGGGTCATTGACGCTGGACGAAAACAACGAGGGCGCGATGGCTGACCCGTTCGTCTATGACGCCAGCAACATCGACCAGTTCAAGTCGATCTTCTAAATCTCCCTGACTGGTCCGGCGCACAT
>CAZCEW010000153.1:0-5109 GCA_964497775.1 uncultured Rhodobacterales bacterium | reverse complement strand
AGGGGCACGGTCTCATTTGTCGTGGAAGGGTTAGCGTTTCCTGAAATCTTAAGGATTTTGAAAAGTCAGGGGATAGGGACGCATACGCGTATCGCAGATCTCTGTAGCGGTAATATCCTTAACCCGCTAGGCTTTCCAGATTGTGTTCGTATCTCAAAGTGTCACTATAAAACGACTGAGGAAGTTTCCAAAATGTTGGGCGCACTAAGGGAGATCATCAGCTCTAATTGCAAGCGGCAGAGGACGGCTTAGAAGTAAGGCTCTCACAGAGAGGGGCTACGAACTATGCGAGACTTCAACGAAGTTGGGGGATGCGCAAAAGACATGAAGGTAGAAAATTACCTTCATACAAATGGCCGTATCCACAACGCAATCCGTGGGGCCACAACAACTGGGAGGATCGAATGATCAAAACTATTAAAACGGCTGCACTTAGTGCGGTCCTTGCTCTGGGCCTTGCAGGCGCTTCTGCTGCTTAGGACATTAAGTTCTTTACGATTGGGACAGGCGGCACAGCCTTTACCTATTACCCAATGGGCGGCGTGATCGCCAATGCGATTTCCAAACCACCGGGCTCGCGCGAATGCGATGCTGGCGGGTCTTGCGGCGTCGACGGTTTGATTGCCTCGGCGGTTTCCTCGCGGGGGTCCGTGGACAACGTGAACGCGATCGTTTCCGGCCTGCGGAATTCCGGTTTTGCGCAATCTGACGTGGCCTATTGGGCCTACACCGGCACCGGCACGATGGAAGGCAAAGAACCTGCCAAAGACCTGCGCACAATCGCGGCGCTGTTCGAAGAGCACATCCACCTTGTAGCCTTGGCCGATAGCGACATCAATTCGGTTGCAGACCTTAAAGGCAAGCGGGTGTCTTTGGATGAGCCGGGATCAGGGACACGCGTTGACGCGCTCTTGATCTTGGAAGCCAACGGGCTGTCTGAGAGCGATCTGACTCCAGAGGCCCTCAAAGGCAACGCGGCATCTGAAGCTCTGCGCAACGGCAAAATTGACGCCTTCTTCGTTGTGACAGGTTACCCAACCGGTGCCTTGGTTGAATTGTCGGCGGCTACAGACATCAAGCTGGTCCCAATCGATGGTGCAGGAGCGGAAGCGCTTACATCAAAATATGGGTTCTTCGCAGCCTCCGCGATCCCAGATGACGCTTATGAAGGTGTTGCTGGTGTCGACACAGTGGCTGTTGGCGCGCAATGGTTCACGTCGGCAAATGAAGACGAAGAGCTGATCTACAACATCACCAAGGCTTTGTGGAACGAACAGTCCCGCAAGTTGTTGGATGTGGGTCATGCCAAAGGCAAAACTGTCACAAAAGACACTGCCCTCAATGGCATCGGTGTGCCTTTGCACGCGGGCGCCGAGCGCTTCTATAAAGAAGCCGGTCTTCTCAAGTAAGTGAGATCCCTTCAATCATTGGCCGGGCGCAGTTTCTGCGCCCGGTCATTCGTTATCTGACGAATGGACGAGGCACATGGCCCCTGAGAGCAGCTCCGACACACCCGAATTGACAGCTGAAGAGCTGGCCGAGATTGAGCGCAAATATGATCCCGAAACAGCGTTCCGCCCGACGGGCAAGACCATCGGGTTTATTATCGCAGGCCTCTTGGTGGCGATGTCCATCTATCATTTCTATGCCTCAGGCTTCGGTCTGATCCGCGAGCTACTGCATCGCGGCATCCACTTGTCCTTCGTGCTCGGCTTGGTGTTTTTGCTGTTTGGCATTCGCAAGACCGACCCTGTTTTGCCACCCAAAGCGTGGTACCGCCTAGACGGCGTGCCGTTGATTGACGTCGCGCTGGCTTGTCTTGGTGTGGCGGCGGCGTTGTACCTTCCGCTGTTGCCGCCCGAGTTGGTGTCGCAACGCGTCGGCAACCCCGGACCGTCCGACATTTTCATGGGCACGGCGCTTTTGCTTCTGGTCCTTGAGGCGACACGCCGCTCTGTGGGGCCGACATTGCCTCTCATCGGCCTCGCTTTCATCGCTTTTGCGTATTTCGGCCCTTGGATGCCCGGAGCTCTTAAGCATGGCGGTTCTAGCTGGCTGGGCATCATCAACCACCTCTACATGACCAATCAGGGCATCTACGGCATCGCCTTGGGCGTCATGGCGCAATACGTGTTCTTGTTCGTTTTGTTTGGCGCCTTAGCCATGCGCGTCGGGCTTGGCCAATTGTTCATCGACTTGTCCATGGTTCTCGCAGGCCGCTACGCAGGTGGCCCGGCAAAGGTGTCAATTTTTTCCAGCGCATTCATGGGCACGATCTCGGGCTCGTCTATCGCCAACACTGTGACCACCGGTGCGCTTACGATCCCCACGATGAAGCGCGTGGGCTACCCCTCCAAATTTGCCGCTGCGGTCGAGGCGACAGCCTCCACCGGCGGTCAAATCACACCACCAATCTTGGGTGCCGCTGCATTTATCATGGTCGAGTATTTGGAAATCCCGCTGCGCGACGTGTTGGCAGCCGCACTTTTCCCGGCCCTTTTGCACTACTTTGGCATTTTCATCATGGTCCACTTAGAGGCCAAGAAACTGGGCCTGCGCGGTCTTACCGCCGAAGAGCTGCCAAAACTTGGCGTTGTCCTAAAAGACCAGTGGCTTAGCATCATCCCGCTCATAATCTTGGTCTATTTGATCCTTTCGGGCAAAACCCCGGACTTCGCGGCCGTCTACGGTATCATCGCATGTGTGGTCGTGGGGGTTCTGAACCCCAACCACCGCCTCACGATCAAAGGTCTGTGGGACAGCCTTGCCTCGGGCGCGCGCAACACACTTGCTGTGGGTGCCGCTGCCGCAACGGTGGGCATTGTGGTCGGTGTCGTCACGCTCACGGGCGTTGGGTTCCGTTTGGGCTATGTGGTCGTGCAAACTGCAACCGACATAGGCACATTCCTGAGCACAGTCCCGATCCTCAACTACTTCACCGTGACCCAATGGGCGCTGTTCGTCTCGCTGCTTTTGATTGCGGTGGCGTGCATCATCATGGGGGCCGGCATTCCAACGACGGCAACATATATCATTCTGGTCGCGGTCGCCGCACCCGCATTGGCGCAGCTTCAAGTCGAGCCGATTGTCGCCCACTTCTTCGTCTTCTATTACGGCGTCTTGGCCGACATCACACCGCCCGTAGCGCTTGCCGCCTATGCGGCGGCGGGGATCGCGGGATCAAATCCGTTTCAAACAGGCAACACGGCCTTCCGGCTTGGTATCGCAAAGGCTCTAGTCCCCTTTGTCTTCGTGTACTCGCCAGCTCTGCTGCTGATCGCCAACGGCTTCACGTGGGCCGCGTTCACCATCACCCTAACCGGCGCAATGCTTGGGATAGCAAGTCTCGGCGTGGCCTTCTCGGGTTACTTGTTGGCACCGCTGAAAACATGGGAGCGTTGGTGGGTCGCCATCGTATCCTTCTTATTCATTGCACCGGGACTTCTGACCATGGGAATGGGCCTTGTCCTAATGGCTCCAATCTTGCTTTTGCAAGTGAGGCGTCGAACACAGGCCACGCAGTCGACTTAAATCCGAAGAGACAAATGCGAATGTCCGTGCCATTGCTTTGCTTTGGCTGTAGGGCGTGTCTACGCTGGGGCGTAAATTTCAAAGATTGTATATGCTAAGCGCGATCTATTCGGCCCGCTTATGGCCTAGCTTGCCTGCCATGTACTGAATGAAATCCCAGATTGTGCCTTCCATATCATCAGGGGCCAGTGGGCCGCCATGATAGCTGCGCGTCTTCAAAGCCTGTTGCAGGATTTCCAGCTTTTCCTTGTCTTCAATATTGAAAGACCGGCACAGCTCCACATAACTTTTCGTCGCGCCAGAGGTCGGTTCATCCTCTTGACCCGTCACGCCCCAACGGATGCGCACGCGATCAGGGCTATCGGGGCGAATGATCATAAACAGGGTAAAATCCGTGCCCATCCCCACCATGAGATTTGGATAGACACCATACATCGGCGAGTTGGTGCGCTCGAACTCGGTGAGGTCGGGATGGAACGGCTCGCGGGGCGGATAGTCAGGATCATAGCACGCATGATACCCGGTCCAGCCTTCACCGCTCACCATCTTTTTGCACAACTTAGTCGGCGTTATCGGATGCAAGGTTTCTAAATGCGTGGCGCTTAGATGATAGCCTTCCATGAAGTTCTCAAACAGAGCCTTCCAATTGCAGTCCCAAACGTCCTCTTCCATGTGCACGAGATACCGTTGGTCTTGATGATAATTTGCAATCACACCCTCTAGCCCACCCACACGAGGCGCCAAGGGGGCGGCATTATTGTCCAGATTGACAAACAACCAGCCCATCCAGACCTCGCTTGCAAACTCGGGCAGACCACAGGCCGTGCGATCGAAAGCTGGGCGGTTGTTCATATGAGGGGCGACTTTCAAGGCGCCCGCCGTGTCATATGTCCAAGTGTGATAGGGGCAGACGAATTTTTTGGCGTTGCCAGCCCCCTCGGCCACTCGGTTCCCCCTATGGCGGCACACATTCGACAACACCCGGATCATGCCATCCGCATCCCGTACGGCCAGCAACTGCTCGTCCAGCAGATCGGTTGTAAAGAAATCACCCGGATTGCGAAGCTCACCAATATGGCCAATACACATCCATTCGCGGCGCAGCACGTCGTTGATCTCAATGTCTAGAAACTCAGGTGAGGTGTAGTATTCTGCAGGCATCGCCCAAGCGTCATCATTCGACATGGACGCTCTGCGCTCCAATTCGTGGTGGATACGGTCTGTCGCGAGCTTGTTCTGCATCGAGGCCTCTAGTTCTAGCGGTTTAGCATTTCACCGTTATGTACGATCACAGTTTCAGCCACTGCATTCAAGCGTTGAGCCAAAGCATTTTGGAGCCAATTAGGCATGATCAAAGACGGATCTATCCACGATGGACCGAAGTCACGAGAAGGCTGGCGTGGGCCTCACCACGATGAATGGCATTGTCGTTTCGCAGGACCCTCATTGACTTGGTCCGAAGTACAGCAAGCCGCACGAATGGCCGCTTTCGGGCCGGTGATTGTGGGTCGTTTAGATCAGATCAATCTTAACTGATCAAAATCGAATTCTTACGTGATTTTGTTGGTGCCCAGGGGT
>CAZCEW010000152.1:0-5120 GCA_964497775.1 uncultured Rhodobacterales bacterium | reverse complement strand
GAGCCGCTTAATCTGGACCTGCCGGAGCGCCAGATTGTGCTTGATGAGGATGGTCGCGTGACCTCGGTCGCGTTCCGGGACCGTTTAGATGCCCATAAGCTGATCGAAGAATTCATGGTCCTGGCCAATGTCGCGGCGGCGGAGGAATTGAAGGCGAAGAAATCGCCTCTGATCTTCCGTGTGCATGAAGAACCCGGGCCGGAAAAGCTGGAAGCGTTGCGAGAGATCGCGCAGGCGTCGGGCTTTACGATGGCAAAGGGACAAGTCTTAAAGACCTCGCATCTCAACCGGCTTTTGAAGCAGGCGGCGGATACGGAACATGCGGAACTGATGAATATCTCGGCCTTGCGGTCGATGACGCAGGCATATTATGCGCCGGAGAATTTCGGCCATTTTGGGCTGGCTTTGCAGAATTACGCGCATTTCACCTCGCCCATTCGGCGCTATGCGGATTTGATCGTGCACCGCGCGTTGATCGCGGCGCATGGTTGGGGAAATGACGGGCTGACGGCAGAGGATGCAGCGCGGCTGAAAGAAACAGGAGAGGTGATTTCCCAGACCGAGAGGCGTTCGATGACGGCGGAGCGGGACACGACGGATCGCTACCTTGCGTCTTATCTGGCGGAGCGGGTTGGGACAGAGATTGAGGGCCGGATCGCTGGCATCGCGCGGTTTGGGGTGTTTGTGAAGCTTGACGAGACAGGCGCTGATGGGTTGGTGCCGATTGCGACTCTGGGGCGAGAGTATTTCCGACATGATGCCGAAAAGCAGACCCTAATTGGGGAGAAATCAGGTCTTGAGCTAAAGCTCGGCCAACGCGTCTTGGTGCGTTTGGCTGAGGCAATTCCCGTCACAGGCGGGCTGACGCTTGAGTTGTTGGAGCTTGAGGGCAAACCTATGCCCAAAACTGGCGGCGGAGGGCGTGGTTCCGGGCCACGGCGGAAACTGGTGAAGCATCGCTCCAAGGGGGCGAAGTTGAAGAAGAAGGCGTCGCGTCGGCGGGGATGAGCCGCTAGGTGCGGCTATTGCTTTCGACGCTGTTCGAAAAAGGGTAGGATACCCGAAACAATTCAGCACGAGCAGGTGTGACAGTGATTTTGAAATTGATAGCGGCGGCAAGTCTGGCGCTGGGCCTTTGCGGGTCTGCGCTTGCGATGGATGTCTCGAAACGACCTTTGGCGCGGCCTGCGATTGGGGCTGTGGTGGGTGACGGATTGGCAAAATCCCAGCGCCCAATCATTCGCGGCACCGCGCAAGCGGAACCCGCGCCGTTAGTTCTGGCGTCGAGCAACGCGCGCTTTGACAATTGGATCAAGAGCTTTCGCAACCGGGCTTTGCGTCAAGGGATCACGGCGCGGACCTTTGATCGCGCGTTTAACAGTGTTCGATACGATGCGGATGTGATTAAGCGCGACAGGAACCAGTCGGAATTTACCAAGACGCTTTGGGAATATCTTGATTCTGCGGCCAGTGATACGCGGATCAAGAACGGCAAAGCCGCCTTGCGCAAACATCGTAAGACCCTCGAGCGGATTGAGCAGAAATACGGTGTGGAGAAGGAAGTCGTGACCGCCGTTTGGGGGCTTGAGAGCGCGTATGGCGCGTTTCGTGGTGACAAGGATCTGATCGGCTCGCTGGCGACATTGGCGTTTGACGGGCGGCGCGGGCGGTTCTTTGAGAGCCAATTGATTGCCGCTTTGAAAATCATTCAAGCGGGCGATGTGGCGCCGCGCAAGATGACCGGATCATGGGCGGGCGCGATGGGGCATACGCAGTTTATCCCGACCTCCTATCTGGCCTATGCGGTGGATTTCACTGGTGACGGGAAGCGCGATATCTGGTCGAATGATCCGACCGATGCCTTGGCCTCGACTGCTGCCTACCTGGCGCGATTTGGCTGGGTTAAGGGGCAGCCTTGGGGGGTTGAAGTCACCTTGCCGCAAGGGTTCAATCACTCGCTTGCCAGCCGTAAGATCAAGAAGAGCCCGACGGAATGGGCCGCGCTTGGTGTGCGCGATATGAGTGGAAAAACAGTGTCTAACTACGGGGTTTCGTCGATTTTGCTGCCAGCGGGCGCGCGTGGGGCGGCGTTTATGATCTTCAAGAATTTCAGTGTGATCGAGCGTTATAACACGGCTGATGCCTATGTGATTGGCGTCGGTCATCTCTCAGATCGGATTGGCGGCGCGGGCCCGATCAAAGCGGATTGGCCGCGCGGTGATCGCGCTTTGAAATTCGCGGAGCGCAAAGAGATGCAGCGCCTTTTGACGAAGCGCGGCTTCGACACGAAAGGTGTCGATGGCAAGATCGGCCCGCTTACGATTGAGGCGGTTCGGGGCTTCCAACGCTCTATTGGGATGGTGCCGGATGGTTATGCGTCGTTGGATATTTTGAAAAAGCTCAGATAGACTCAATCTATGATACGACGCCTACTTACGTCTGTTTTGGTTTTTGCGCTTTGTGCGATCGGGCCCTTATGGGCTTTGGAGCGCAGTGTTGCGGGGGCCGAGGCGCCGGAGTTCTTGCAAGCGATTGACACATGGCTCGAAGGCGATGATCTAGCGGCTTTGTCCGCCTTAGCGGCGCTGTCACGTGACGGCAATGCGGCGGCACAGATTTTTCTGGCAAGGGTCGCCACGCGGGCCCCGATGCATGAGCATGTGACAAAGCCTTTGCCGCGCAAAGAGCGCGTTGCTTTGTTGCGCAAACCCGGCGGGCTTTCGGGCAAATCTTGGCTAACGGAGGCCGAGACATCCGAGCCTCTGGCAACCGCTTTCGCGCAATCAACGCGGATCGGAGAGAAGGCCGGCGCCATAGCGGCCTTGATCGAGTTTGGCGAGCCGCAGACAGCGATGATCGCGACCCAATCGATGTTGTTGCAAGGCGAGGCGCGTGAGGCGATTGAGATCTTGGAAGGCAATTCAGCCAAGCTGCCACCAGAGGCGATTATCTTGGCAGAGCAAGCGATCCAGATGCTGGAATGGGAGAAAACAGGCGGAACAGAGTCTGATTTGACCTCGAACAAAGTGTTCAAAGAGGCGACGGAAATCGCAAAATTCGAGTGGTTTGCGCCGTCGCCTGTAGAGATCAGGGATAATCCCGCCCGCCGTGCTGAGGTGATTGAAGCGCTGCCGCATGTCACGGCTTGGACGCCGGTGCGCGAGTTTTGCAAAGCGCATTGCGCGGCGACGGCGGAGCAATGCAGCCTCGCCGGGGTTGTCCTTTTGCCCGATGCCGGGCCGTTTGCAATGCGCAGCCCGGTCGAAAGCCTTGTGCCCGATGCGCGCTATTGGGCCTCGGCGCGGGTGGATGGCGATTTGGCCCGGAGTATTCGCCCACTTGGTCCGGACGAGCCGTTCTTTTCCGAGATTGACGCCTGCTTTGTGGATGCGGTGCGGGCGCGGCAATAGATAACGCATTTGCCGCGATGCCGCATATTCTCTGGCCTTTGAAGGGAAGGTGCGTTAGGTCGCGCGCAACACTCCTACAAAGGTAAGTTTCATGGACCTTCGCAACATTGCGATTATCGCTCACGTGGACCACGGCAAGACGACGCTGGTGGATGAGATGCTCAAGCAATCCGGCTCGTTTCGGGAAAATCAGGCTGTCGCGGAACGCGCGATGGACAGCAATGATCTGGAACGCGAGCGCGGGATTACGATCCTTGCGAAAGCGACCTCCGTTGAATGGAAGGGCATTCGCGTCAATATCGTCGACACGCCCGGTCACGCGGATTTTGGTGGCGAGGTGGAACGCATCTTGTCGATGGTTGATGGCGTGGTGCTGCTGGTTGATGCCGCAGAAGGGCCGATGCCGCAGACCAAGTTTGTGACCTCGAAAGCGCTGGCTTTGGGGCTGCGCCCGATTGTGGTGCTCAACAAGGTCGACAAAGGCGATGCGGAACCGGATCGCGCTTTGGATGAATGTTTCGATCTCTTTGCCAATCTTGATGCCAGTGATGAGCAGTTGGATTTCCCGTCCATGTATGCCTCTGGCCGGTCGGGCTGGGCGGATATGGAGCTGGACGGTCCGCGCAAGGATCTGTCGGCTTTGCTTGATCTGATCGTGGAACACGTCCCTGCGCCCAAGCAGATTTCAGCGCGCGACGAGCCGTTTCGGATGCTGGCCACGACGCTGGGCAGTGATCCGTTTATCGGGCGTATCCTGACGGGTCGGGTGGAATCGGGCACGTTGAAAGTGGGCGAGACGGTGAAAGCCCTGTCGCGCGAAGGCGAGAAGATCGAGCAGTTCCGTGCGACGAAAATTCTGGCCGCGCGGGGTCTGACGCAAGAGCCGATTGAAGTGGCAGAGGCCGGCGATATCGTCAGCCTTGCGGGGATGACCAAGGCGACTGTGGCCGATACGCTTTGTGCGGTTGATGTGGTCGATGCGATCCCTGCGCAGCCTATCGATCCGCCGACGATTACGGTGACTTTTGGGATCAATGACAGCCCGCTTGCGGGGCGCGATGGCAAGAAGGTGCAATCGCGCGTTATTCGTGAGCGGTTGATGAAAGAGGCCGAAAGCAACGTGGCGATCAAAATCTCGGACACGCCCGGTGGGGATGCGTTTGAAGTGGCGGGGCGTGGCGAATTGCAGATGGGTGTTTTGATCGAAAACATGCGTCGCGAAGGGTTCGAGCTGTCGATTTCTCGCCCGCAGGTTTTGTTCCAAGATGGGCCTGATGGCACCAAGTTAGAGCCTATTGAAGAGGTCACGATTGACGTCGATGACGAATATTCCGGCGCTGTGATCGAAAAGATTACCGGTGTGCGCAAAGGCGAGTTGGCCGAGATGAAGCAAGCCGGTGTTGGCAAAACGCGGATCATCGCGCATGTGCCGTCGCGCGGGCTGATTGGCTATCATGGCGAGTTTCTGACCGACACGCGCGGCACGGGTGTTTTGAACCGCGTGTTCCACGAATGGGCGCCGCATAAGGGCACTATTCCGGGTCGGCGCGCGGGGGTTTTGATCTCGATGGAAAACGGGGTGTCGGTGTCGTATGCGATCTTCAATCTAGAGGACCGCGGCAAGTTCTTTATCGGCGCGCAGGAAGACGTCTATCAGGGCATGATCATTGGCGAGCATAGCCGCGAGAACGATCTGGAAGTGAACCCGCT
>CAZCEW010000151.1:3371-5285 GCA_964497775.1 uncultured Rhodobacterales bacterium | reverse complement strand
CTTCTGGATCAGATCGCCGATATAGACGATATTGTCGTTCTTCAGGCAGTTGGCCGAGCGCACAGACAGTTCCAGCTCGTCGACTTTTTTCAGAAGCAGCGGGTTGAATTCCAACTCGTCTTCATCGTCTTGCGCGCGGGCGGATTCTGGCTCGTCGAAGTTGACGAAGATGCCTAGCTGATCTTGCAAGATGCGTGCGGCATAGGCCACCGCGTCATCCGGCGTGATCGAGCCGTCAGTTTCGATCTTCATCGTTAGCTTGTCATAATCCAGCACCTGACCTTCACGGGTCGGCTGCACATCATAGCTGACTTTCTTAACAGGCGAGAAGATCGCATCAATCGGCATCAGGCCAATCGGTGCATCCTCGGGGCGGTTTTTGTCGGATGCGACGTAACCTTTGCCCGTATTCACAGTCAGTTCCATAAACAGATCGGCGCCGTCATCAAGGTGACAGATCACGTGATCGCGGTTCAGGATTTCAATGCCAGCGCTGTCCGAGATATCGCCAGCGGTCACAACAGCCGGACCCTTCGCAGAAATGCTCAGCCGCTTCGGGCCTTCGACTTCCATACGGATCGCCACGCCCTTGAGGTTCAGCACGACATCGGTGACGTCTTCACGCACACCAGCAATCGAGGAGAACTCGTGCAAAACGTTGTCGATCTGAACGGATGTGATCGCCGCACCCTGCAGGCTCGACATAAGGACGCGGCGCAGCGCGTTGCCCATTGTCAGGCCAAAGCCACGCTCCAAAGGCTCGGCAACCACGGTTGCTTTGCGTGCAGGATCGTTGCCGGGCTTGATGTCCAGCTGGTTAGGTTTGATCAGCTCTTGCCAATTTTTGTGGATCATAGTGTCGCCTCCATGCTCGTTCGCGGACATGTCCAAATCCGTGAACACTCGAGGAAATAATGACGGATGCAAGGCGCCGAAAATTCAGCCCCCTGCGAGAGAAGTCTTAGACGCGGCGCCGCTTTGGTGGGCGGCAGCCGTTATGGGCCATCGGTGTCACGTCACGAATGGACGAGATCTGAAAGCCAACGGCGGCCAATGCCCGCAGCGCGCTTTCACGACCCGAACCCGGGCCTTGCACTTCGACCTCAAGCGTTTTCACGCCGTGCTCTTGTGCTTTCTTGCCCGCATCCTCTGCCGCCATCTGCGCCGCATATGGCGTCGATTTACGCGAGCCCTTAAAGCCCATCGTACCAGCAGAAGACCAAGCAATCGCATTGCCTTGGACGTCCGAGATCAGAATTTTAGTGTTGTTAAAGGACGAATTCACATGCGCCACACCAGCGGCGATGTTCTTGCGGACCTTCTTCTTAGCAACTCGTTTTTCGCGTGCCATCAGATCAGCCTCCCCTTACTTCTTCTTACCGGCAATGGCCTTTGCGGGGCCTTTGCGCGTGCGTGCGTTCGTGTGGGTCCGTTGACCCCGAACAGGAAGGTTGCGGCGGTGGCGCAAGCCACGGTAGCAGCCCAGATCCATCAGGCGTTTGACGTTCATCTGCACTTCGCGGCGCAAGTCACCTTCAACGGTGAAGTTCGCGTCGATATGTTCGCGGATTTGCAGAATTTCGGCATCCGACAATTCATTCATGCGGCGCGAGACATCGATGCCTGTCGCTTCGCAGATTTGCCCAGCCGAAGTGTGGCCGATACCAGTGATATATGTGAGGGCGATAGGAACGCGTTTCCCATCAGGCAGGTTAACGCCAGCAATACGTGCCAAAGTGCATAGTCCTTCTCAGTCGCGGTTCCGTCATTCCAGAACCTTTTTTCACGAATGTAAGCCCGCCGGTTTTTAAGGCCGCGGGCTTGATTTAAGTCTCTCTTGCGCGGGGCCGTCTAGCTAGGTCGGCAGATGCGCGATTCTTAATCGAGATAGTGCGGATTAAGAGGTTTTTAAGG
>CAZCEW010000151.1:0-3271 GCA_964497775.1 uncultured Rhodobacterales bacterium | reverse complement strand
GTCGGCAGATGCGCGATTCTTAATCGAGATAGTGCGGATTAAGAGGTTTTTAAGGTGGGGTCAAGAGCAGGTGTTTAGCCCTTTTTCAACCAGGGTTTGCCAATCAGGTCCGAGCACTCTTTTCGCGTCTACACCGTTGTTGAAATTTGGATCACTTGGCGACAACATTTGGACCGCTAACTGCGCATCAAAGGAACCCGCGATGATCGGTCCGGTGTTAGTATAGGTGGTTCTCGCCGACCCATAGGTCGTATTTCCATAAGTGTTGAAGGTCGCGTTTGTCGTGCTGGAAATAGGTGTACCCGGTAACACCCGAGTATTATTTCCAGAACCCGCGCCCAAAATCACATACCTAGGGTAACCTCGTCTCAAAGTTTCTATTGCCGCCATTTTTGAGGCGACTTGGGACGCCCCTGCTCTTCCACAAGCAGGAGCCGCACTGGTATTCAAAAGAAACTGGGTCTGAGATACGTCAGTAACAGATGTCTTCGCGCAAGCAGAAAGAACTAAAGCCGCAATAATCAAAAATCTCATTTTAAACCCAAGCCAAAAAACTAAGCGTCCAATACCCCGGCAATCCCCGCCGCAACCTCGTCGATCTCACCTAAACCCGGCACCCATGACAGATTGCCTTTGCAATGGTAGTAGCCGATCAGCGGCGAGGTCTTTTTGTAGTATTCCATCAGCCGCGTGCGCAGGCTTTCCTCGTTATCGTCAGCGCGGCGTTTGAAGTCGGACGCGCCGCATTTGACGCATTTGCCATCTGCCGGAATGGGCTTTGAGATGTCGTTATACCCCTCGCCGCAATTGCCGCAGGTCGAGCGCGCCGTGATGCGTTCGACCAAGGCATCGTCATTGACTTCCATCGCGATAACATGGGCCAGATCACTGCCATGCTTGGCAAGCAATTCGCCCAGTACATCCGCCTGCGCCAAGGTCCGTGGGAATCCGTCAAAGATGAAGCCTCCGCCATTGTCGCCAGAAAGTTTCTCGTCGATCAGACCAATGACGATTTCATCTGTGACCAGCTCGCCTGCGTCCATGACGGCCGCAACCTTCTTGCCCATCTCAGTGCCGGAATTCTTGGCCTCGCGCAGCATATCGCCCGTGGACAGCTGGATCATGTCGCGGCCCTCAACAAGAATGCGCGCTTGTGTGCCTTTGCCAGCACCGGGTGGTCCAAGAAGGATAATGTTCATTTGCGAGACGGGCTCCGCTTGCCCCGCTTCTTACCGGCTTTGCCGCGAAGCTGGGATTTCTCAATGAGCCCTTCATATTGATGCGCCAGCATATGTGATTGCACTTGCTGGATCGTATCCATCGTCACCGAGACGATAATCAGGACCGACGTGCCGCCGAAATAGAACGGGATCGCCAGCTCTGCACGCAAAATCTCAGGAAGGAGACAAACTGCCGCAAGGTAACCTGCACCAATGACCAACACGCGGTTCACCACATATTCCAGATACTCGGCCGTTTTCTGACCTGGACGAATGCCCGGGATAAAGCCGTTTTGCGACTTGAGATTGTCCGCCACGTCTTCGGGTTTGAACGACACGTTGAACGTATAGAAATACGTGAAAAACACGATCATAGCCGTGAAGAACAGCAAGTAGAGCGGCTGGCCGGGACCGAAATACGCCAAAAGCGTCGCCATGAACGGGCTGGTCTGGCTGCCCGAGAACGTGCTGAACGTGGTCGGCAGCAACAACAAAGATGACGCAAAGATCGCAGGGATAACACCTGCCGGGTTCACTTTGACGGGCAAGTGGCTGGAGCCGCCATCATAGACCTTCATCCCAACCTGACGGCGCGGATATTGGATATGGATCTTGCGCAAAGCGCGCTCCATGAAGACCACGAAGGTGATGGTCGCGATCACGATGAACAGCACGAAGACGATCACAGCAGGGCTGATCGCGCCGGAGCGGCCTTGCACAAAGAACTGTGCCAGCGCTGCGGGGATTTCGGCGATGATGCCCACGAAGATGATCAGCGAGATGCCGTTGCCGATGCCGCGTGCGGTGATCTGCTCACCCAGCCACATCAGGAACATCGTGCCGCCCACCAGCGTAATCACGCAAGAAATGCGGAAGAACCAGCCGGGATCAGAGGCAAGGCCTGAGCCCTCTAGCCCCGCCGCAAGCCCGTAAGCCTGCAAGGTGGCCAAGAATACCGTGCCGTAGCGCGTGTATTGGTTGATCTTCTTGCGCCCCTGCTCGCCTTCTTTCTTCAAGGCTTCAAGCTTGGGCACCATGGCCGTCATAAGCTGAACGATGATCGAGGCCGAGATATAAGGCATGATCCCAAGGGCAAAGATGCCCATACGGCCAATCGCGCCGCCGGTGAACATGTTGAGCATGCCGCCCACGCCGGTCGACAATTGATCGACAAACTGACGCAACTGATCGGCGTCAATGCCGGGCACTGGAATGTATGTGCCGAAGCGGTAGACGATCAACAAACCAATGGTGAAAAGGATGCGCTGGCGCAGCTCTGTGGCTTTGCCAAAGGCGGACCAGCTCATGTTTTGGGCCATTTGTTCGGCGGCTGAGCTCATGTGCTTATGTTCCCTGTATCAACCACAACGCCGCGGGCGGGTTTCCCCGTCGCGGCGCTGGAAAACTTGACTACATGTAAGGAGCGTACCCGCCCCTCACAAGGTATTATTCTGCGGCTGCCGCGACTGTGAGCGTGCCACCGGCTTTTTCGACCGCTGCAATTGCGGATTTCGAAGCACCTGTCACGTTCAGTTTCACCTTAGCGGAGATGTCACCTTTGGCCAAAATCCGTACGCCATCAAGCTTGCGGCGCACAACGCCGGTCTCGACCAGCAAGTCCTCGGTGATTTCTTTCTTCGCATCCAGCGTTTTGGCGTCGATGAATTTCTGGATAAGCCCCAGATTTACAACGGCAAATTTCTTACGGTTCGGCTTGTTGAAGCCACGCTTTGGCAGACGCATATACAGCGGCATTTGACCGCCTTCATAGCCGTTCAGCGCCACGCCTGAGCGAGATTTTTGACCTTTGATACCACGACCAGCAGTCTTACCTTTGCCCGAACCGGGGCCACGGCCGACGCGTTTCTTGGTGCGAGTTGCGCCGGGATTGTCGCGCAGTTCATTGAGTTTCATATCGCTTCTCCTTAGCCGGAATTGGACCATGAAGCGAAAGGGTCCAAACGCGGCGTTTCTTGATTGATTCCGTAACCCCCTATGGGCCACCGGAGGTGTTTAGGGCTTTGGCGCGGGTCGTGCAAGTGTTGAGTTTT
>CAZCEW010000150.1:0-5326 GCA_964497775.1 uncultured Rhodobacterales bacterium | reverse complement strand
TGGCGCGCTGGGGAGGATTCGAACCCCCGACCCCTTGATTCGTAGTCAAGTACTCTATCCAACTGAGCTACCAGCGCGCGGGGTGAGCGGGATTTAACCCTGCCCTTGCTCCGATGCAAGGATAAAAGCTGCAATGATTGAGACGGGTCTTGAGACGCGCGTCACCCGCGTCAGAAAACGCGACGGCGAAAGCTCAGTAATCCGATACCAAGGCTTGCAAGTTTTGGCGCTTGCGATCCCTCTCGGACCTTTGGCCCAGCTTTTGCAATTCACTGCCGCTTGGCTTGGAAGGCGCGTTCATATTGACGGGATCAAGCATGAAGAACTCGCGCGCATAGGCGCGCCAGGTCTTTTCAGGCGCGTGGCTGGGAGCGTGCTTGAACCCTGAAGTGCGCGATCCGATCTCAGCTGTCTTGTGACCGCTTTGCGTGATCCACGCAAATTTGGGATCATCAAACCGGACATAGCCCATCGTCAACGCCAGCATGAAAATGCTCAAGCTGAAGAGAAACATCTTCCAGATTATTTTTAACCGCATGTCTATAGCGCCCGATGACTAGATCAGCGTCCAAGAAACGTTTGAAATCAGGCGCAAAGATGGAAAATGAATGGGGTAGATAAGGCCATTGCCCTATTCGGCGGCCTGTTCGAACACGGCGCCCTCTTTTGGCAGGCGCAACACAAACTCGGTGCCTGTCTCATCGGTCTGGACAAGATCCAGCTTTCCTCCGTGACCGCGTACGAGCTCTGCGGCAATCACAAGGCCCAGCCCCGTCCCACCTTGGCGCACACCGCCTTCAAAGGGCGTGAACAGGTTTTCTTGCGCCTTGATCGGCAGTCCCGGCCCGGTATCGCGGACATGGATGTTCCAATGACGCGCGTCTTCACTGCTCGACACGGTGATGCTGCCAGGCTTGCCTGTGGCCTCGATCGCTTGGCGCGCATTGCGCACCAGATTGCTAAGCACGCGGAACACTTGCTCACTATCCGCGCGCACCAGCATCAAGCTGTCTACATCGTCAATCAGCGATACGTCACCATTTGCTGCGAGACGCTCGTTTTCGAGAACATCATCGACAAGGTCAGCAACAGTCACCATCGATAGCGCGGGAGGCTGTTCTTTAGCGCTGCCAAAAGCAAGCGTGCTTTCACAAAGATTAACCGCACGGCTGAGAGAGCGGACCAGCTTTGGAGCAGATCGCTTAACGGCCGGATCGTCACTGCGCTCCATACGGTCGGTCAAGAGTGTCGCGGTCGTGAGGATATTGCGCAGATCATGGCTGATCTTGGCCACCGCTCCGCCCAATTGCGCCAAACGCTCTTTTTGCTTCAACGAGCCGGTCAGTTGCGTCTGTAACCCCGCCAAAGCATCTTCCGCTGCGCGCAATTCACGGATCGTTGCTTCGGGTTTGATCACCCGGCGCGCATCTTCGGGCGCAGCGGCGTAAGACTGCATATGCTCGACAACCCGTGTGATCGGTCTGACCATGAAGCGGCGCACCGCAAGAAAAAGAAGAAAGGCCGAAATTACCGAAATCACTGCCGACAGGACCAGAATTCTCTGCCCGTAATCCAGCATAGCTGCGCGCAACGGGGCCTGCGGCATCGACACATCGATCAACGAACCGCCCATCTGCGCCGGATCACCCAACACGCGGATGACCCCGTCTGCAGGATCAAACAACTGCTTCAAGGCGCCTTGGATCAAATAGAAGGCCGATGGATCGCGTAGATCAACCATCGTTGTGACCGGGCCGGGGACCGGGGAAGAAAGGATCAACTGCTTGACCGCATCACGGCGCAAAACGACGTTGTAGACTTCAGCATTCTCAAGCAATTCGCGCGCCAGCTCGGGCGAAACCGCCTGATCTTCGGACGCCAGAACCGACAGCGACGCGATCTGCGCTTTCTCTAGCCGATCCTCTAGATAATCCGCCCGAAACCGGGCAACAGAGGGCACAAAGATCAGCACTTCAGCGATCATCACGAAGATGACCGTCAGGATCAGAAACCGACCTGAGAGCGAGTTGATCACTTATACCCCTCCTGTCTAAGGCAGAGCGTTACGGCAAATAGCGTTGGACAAATCCGACCACCTTCTTGACCTTATCGCTTTCAAACAGCCTTGGCGAGAAATAGGCACCCGCAGCACGTTTGTTAACCTCTCCAAGACTTGGATAGGGGGCGACCATCGCGGCGATCTGGCTCATCTTCATTCGATTGGCAATCGCTAGGGCCCAAACGCCGATGAGATCTCCGGCCTGCGCACCGACGATGGAGGCCCCAACGGGTCGGCCTTTGACGACCATGATCTTGATCAATCCTGTTGTCTTGCCTTCGGCAATCGCGCGGTCATTTTCGTCAAACGGAAACCGGTAGACTTCCGAGTTGATCCCATGCTCCGCGCGCGATTGTTCTTCTGTCAGACCAACATGGGCCAATTCAGGGTCCGTGTAAGTGGCCCACGGGATGTGATTATGCTTCGCTTTCGACGGCAGCCCAAACAAGATCGAGCGGATCACAACGCCCGCGTGATAGCCCGCAACATGCGTAAATTGCAGCTTGCCCGCGACATCGCCAATCGCATAAACCTTCTTGTTGCTGGTGCGCAGACTGTCATCGACGATGATACCGCGCCGGTCATAGCCAACACCGCCCGCTTCCAGATTGAGCTTCTTGGTATTGGCCGAGCGTCCAACAGCCATCAAAAGATGCGTGCCTTTGAATACTCTGCCATCCTTGGCCTTGACCGTAATCGCGCCGGCCTTGCCGGAAATCTCCTCGGCCATGGCGTCTTCTTCGATCACCATGCCCTCGTCGCGCATCTTGTCCAGAACGATGGCCGCAAGTTCCGGGTCATCCTTGCCCATCGCTTTCATGCCCTCGATCACAGTGACCTTGGAGCCCAGCCGCAAATGCGCCTGCGCCATCTCGATCCCAATAGGACCACCGCCGACGACCAAAAGATGCTCTGGCAGATCGCGCAGATCCCAAAGCGTCTCATTGGTGAAATACGGCACGCTATCGAGCCCCGGAATGGGCGGCACAAAGGGCGAGGATCCGGTCGCTATCACAACGCGGCGCGCGCGGATCAGCGTGTCGCCCGCTTGCACCGTGTTCTCATCAACGAACACCCCGCGCTCCGAGATCACATGAACGCCGAGCCCTTCAAACCGCTCCACACTATCAACGGGCGCAATCGTATCGATCACACGCTGCACATGATCTTTCGCGGCGGCGTAGCTGATATCAGGCGTCGCATTGGCCACGCCAAATTGCGCGCCATTGCGCATGAGGTAGGCTTGCTTGCCCGCAGCAATCAGCGCCTTGGAGGGCACGCAACCATAGTTGAGGCAATCGCCGCCCATCTTGTGATCTTCAAGCAAGACAACTTTCGCGCCCATTTGCACGGCGCCTGCCGCTACAGACAGGCCGCCCGAGCCTGCACCAATCACCAATAGATCCGTCTTGATTTCCGTCATGGCTTAAAGACCTTCCTTGCCGCGCACGGCTTTGATGATTATCGGCAAGACGGCAAGCGCACAAAGCCCAAGGATCGGCAGCAGGATTTGCGGCTCAAAGATGATCCCGAGATTTGGCGTCTCTCCGCGCGCGAAGACCTCGCCCAAGCCTGCCCCTACCGAAGTATAAACGACCGATCCCGGAATAATGCCCAAAAACGTTGAAATCACAAAGCGGCGCAACGGCACGTCAACGAGTGCGGGCACCAAATTGGCCACAAAGAATGGCACCGCAGGCACAAGGCGGATCAGAAACAAAACCGACCATTGGTTTTCATCAATGCCATCTTTTATTGTTTTGACCAAACCGTCTGAGTTTTCCATCTTGGCTGCCAGTTTGTCGCCAAACCCCATACGCGCTGCGCTAAAAATGATCGTCGCCCCGATGGTAGCGGCTGTCATGTTGAACAAAGCGCCCGGGAAAGTTGCAAACAGAAACCCACCTGTCAGCGTCGCGATTGCCGCACCGGGCAGCGAGAACGCAACGATCACGATATAAATCGCCATGAACCCCAGCACTGCGAGGACATAATTCGCATCCCGCATCGCGATCAACGCCTCGCGATTGTCGCTCAGCGCTTGAAAGCTGAGATAATCTCGTAAGAAGACGAACCCCAAAATCGCAGCAGTTACGATCACCAAGATCGGCAATCTGCGTTGAAAAGCGGTTTTCTGCGGTATGTCAGTAATATCGGTCATCTACTCGGTCCTCGGTCTATATGCTTGAACCTTTAATGCCCCGAGTTCTGCGCCAAAGATACCTGCCCTCACGGTTGGTTGATGGGCAGTGAACGAAACCTACCCGATTGCACTGCAGAAAGTGTCTAATGTAACAAAATTACGGCTGATTTTGCGCAGGTATGGCCGGAATTGTTGCAAAAATCCTCTCCTTTGGCCGTTGACGCAACGGGGCGGCGGGTCTAATAGGCAGGACTTGAATGAATTCGGGGCCCGAATCCGCTGATTTGCGCCCATCCCGTAGGAGCCACGCTGATGAGCAAACGCACATTCCAACCGTCGAACCTCGTTCGCAAGCGCCGTCATGGCTTCCGTGCCCGCATGGCAACAAAAGCGGGCCGGAAGATCCTGAACGCGCGCCGCGCCAAAGGCCGGAAATCGCTGAGCGCTTAAGCGCCGCCGATTTCTCAACTGAGCATTGAAACCGCCGGAGGCACCCGTGGCAGGACAAAACGTCCCGGTCGCGGAAACGCCGCCGGCGGTTTCCGTTTGCTTAGAGGTTTTGCGAAAGCGCGCTGATTTTCTCAAAGCTGCCCGCGCCCAGCGCGCAGGCCAGCCCGGCTTTCTGCTTCAGGCCCGCGACCGCGAAGATGACAGCGCTGCCATCCGCATCGGCTATACTTGCTCCAAGAAAATCGGCAATGCCGTGACGCGCAATCGCGCCAAACGACGCTTGCGCGAGATTGCCCGCGCCGTCTTGCCAGAGCTCGCAAAGCCGGGATGGGACTACGTGCTTGTCGGACGCCCAGAGGCGACAATTTCGCGCGAGTTTGCCGATCTTAGCAATGATCTGCGCCGCGCCTTGGCCAAAATCCATCAATGAGCCCGCTGGCCCACATTGCCGCCCTACCCGTACGCGCCTACCGGCTGCTGTTCAGTCCATGGGTCGGCCATGGCTGCCGTTATGACCCGACCTGTTCCAAATACGCGCTGGAGGCTTTGGAAAAACACGGAGGCCTCAAAGGCTCATGGCTCGCCGCCAAACGCATAGCGCGCTGCCATCCATGGGGCGGACGCGGCGTAGATGATGTGCCGGACTGAGGTGGGGGATTTTGGATAGGTCTGCT
>CAZCEW010000149.1:0-5346 GCA_964497775.1 uncultured Rhodobacterales bacterium | reverse complement strand
GAACCGGTGTACACGGATTTGCAATCCGCTGCGTAACCACTCCGCCAACTCGCCGAAGATCGTTTGCGGTCTTTAGACCACGCTAAATTGGCGTGCAAGGCCAGATCAGAGGAGATCGGGCAGAGATGAGCAGATTCCAACATTGTCGCCTCACGCGATCTGTGGCAAACGAAGCGTTAACGAAACTCTGACTAATGAGTGTCTCATGACAGATTTTGAAGCCAGCCGCGTAATGATGGTCGACACACAAGTGCGCCCCTCGGACGTGACCAAATTCCCGATCATCGATGCAATGCTCAGCGTCAAGCGCGAGGCGTTTGTACCCTCGGCGATGCGCGAAGTAGCCTATATGGGCGAAAACATTTCGTTGGGCACAAACCGTGTCATGTTGGAGCCCAGGACCTTGGCCAAAATGCTCGACGCGTTGGAAATAGAACAAGATGAAATGGTGCTCGATATTGGCTGTGGGCTCGGCTATTCGTCGGCTCTCTTGGCGCGGATGGCGGAAGCTGTCGTGGCGGTTGAGGAAGACGCCGATTTTGCCCGCGAAGCCGAATCGAATCTGGCAGAGCAGGGCGCCGATAACGTGGCGCTGGTTGAGGGCGCGCTGACGCAAGGTGCCGCAAAGCACGGACCTTATGATGTGATCATCATCGAGGGCGGCGTGGCGCAAGTCCCGCAATCATTGACTGATCAGCTCAATGAAGGGGGCCGAATTGCTGCGATATTCACAACCGGTGCGTTGGGAGAATGTCGGGTTGGCTATAAGGTCGACGGTGATGTATCGTGGCGCTTAGCGTTTAATGCGAGCGCTCCGATCCTTCCGGGGTTCGAAGCGCAACATAGTTTCACGCTTTAGAGCGAATTTTGGTAGGACAGGCAGCCGCAATGAAATCTCGAAATCGTCGTTTTGGCCTGAAAGCCGCGCTCATTGCCTCTGTTTTGCTGGGCTCAACCGCAGCAGTGAGCGCAGAATCGCTGCGCTCGGCTCTGACGGCGGCCTATAACAACTCCAACCTTCTCGATCAGCGCCGTGCGTTGCTGCGCGCCTCAGACGAGGATGTGGCGATCGCATTTTCCGCGCTGCGTCCGCAGATTTCAGCGCAATCGACGATTACGCATTCTGATCGGGCGTCAAACCTGCAAGGCGGCACTTTGGCCGCGACCCTGACGCTTGGGATCGATTTGCTGGTCTATGACGCGGGGGCCACGCAATTTGCGGTCGAATCCGCGAAAGAGACTGTTCTGGCCGCACGTGCGCAACTTGTCGCCCAAGAGCAGCAGGTTTTGTTCAACGCCGCGCAGGCTTATGTGAATGTCTTGCGCGAAAGCCGCACCGTCGGTCTGCGAGAGCGCAATCTGCGCCTGATCACCCAAGAATTGCGCGCCGCGCGCGACCGCTTTGACGTGGGCGAGGTGACACGCACGGATGTGGCGCAAGCCGAGGCGCGTTTGGCGCAAGCTCGTGGTGCGTTATCGGCAGCCCAAGGCGATCTGGCAATTTCGCGCGCGCAGTACCGCGCCGCAATCGGTCACGAGCCGCATCGCCTGACCGGCATCGGAAAATTGCCGCATGTGCCTCATAACGTCGCTGACGCGCGCCGTTTGGGGGCGCGCGAAAACCCCAATGTCACTCAGGCGCAGCGAGAGATTGTCGCCAATGAGCTCAACGTCGCCCGCGCCAAAGCGCAGATGATGCCGCAGATCAACTTGTCGGCCTCTGTGGGGCATTCGCGCGGGATCGACAACAACTCTTCCGTCGGGTTGACGATGAACGTGCCGATCTATCAAGGCGGCCGCCTTTCTGCGCTTGTTCGCCGCGCGCAGGCGGCTGTTCATGCCTCGCGCTCTGCGCTGCATCAGACAGTTCTGTCAGTTGAAACGGATGTGACCAATAGCTGGGCGCAATTGGTTGTGGCCAATGCGCAGGTCGATGCGACCGACCGCCAGATCCGCGCCGCCCAGATCGCCTTTGACGGCGTGCGTGAAGAGGCGAAGCTGGGCTCACGCACCACGCTAGATGTGCTGGACGCCGAGCAAGCTCTGTTTAACGCGCGCAATGATCGTGTCGTTGCTGAAACGCAGGTCTACACGGCCTATTACCAGCTTCTCGCCAGCATGGGGCAATTGACGGCAGAGAAGATGAACCTCGCCGTGCAAGCCTATGATCCCAAGGACTATTACAACGCTGTGAGCGGGGCGCCTGTGCGCAATACACCGCAAGGCGCCAAGCTGGACCGTATCCTCAAACGCTACGAATAAGCAGACTATTCTAACGATCTGTTGTCACACAGCGGCCACGCCGCTAAACTTTGCGCAATTGGTGGAGGCCAGAGCATGTCGAATTCGGTGGAAAATGTTGAAGATGTTTTGACATCGATCCGGCGTCTTGTTGCCGATACCGGGCCTTCTGTGACCCCGATTGCAGAGGTCGTGTCAGATGACCGAAAGTCGGAAGCGAATGAAGAGGCTGCTGATGAGAAGGCTACCTCTGAAACCTCGACCCATGATGACGTCTCTGATGACACCTTCGAGGAAGCGTCATCTCATAGCAGCGTGACGCGCGAAGCGTTGATCCTGACATCCGCATTCCGCGTCGATCCCAATACCGAGTTGGAGGCGCATGACGTCGACAGCTCGACACCCGATGCCGATAATCTGCGTTCTGTCCTGGCAGGCCATGCCGCCGCCAATGAAGGGCTGCAACCCAGTGACCTCCCCCCCTCGCGGCTGCATTTCACCGCAGATGAACCTGCCGAGGCAGCTGCGGCGGAAAACGACAATGGTATCGTCGCGGCCGATATGGAGAATGATAAATTCCGCTGGGATGAGGCGTCATTGCCGCAAGACTATTACGAGGATGAAGAAGCGGCGAGCGCGGAGCCTCAATGGCACTCTGAGCGCGCAAGTGGCGAGACCGAATTGGCACCCGTTGACGAAGCGCAAGGCGAGGTCGAGTGGAACGAAGACGACCTGACCGACAGCGCGCAAGATTGGGATGTCGACAGCGATGGCGAAGACGTCGCGGTGGCATGGGATGAAGAGGATGATTCCGACGGCGATGCGCTGGACGCCCGTGCGGGCGACACCGATCACATTCCTGATGCCGAAGTCATTGACGACCAAGACGACAGCGCCGAGCATATTGAAGAGCCGGCTGCCGACGATGTGGCGCAAGACCAAAGTGACTTGACCAGCGAGAGCGATGAGGACGATCATCACGAAGACCACGCGCATGAAGACCAGGCCTATGAGGGCGAAACGCTAGATACGGGCGATCATACCGATGACGCGGATGAGGACGGCGAAATCGTTATGGATGACATGGCCACTTTGGCCGGTGCCGCTGCGGCCTTGTCGTCAGATGATGATGCGGATCACGACGCCGCCATCGACGCGCAAGATGACGGTGCGAGTGACGAGGTCGTCTTGGACGAAGACGCGTTGCGCGCCATGGTGGCTGAGATCGTACAGCAAGAACTCAGCGGCGCTTTGGGCGAGAAGATCACCCGCAATATGCGCAAACTGATCCGCCGCGAAGTCCACCGCGCGATCTCGACCAAAGAGTTCGAATAGGGCTCAGACCTCGCGGGCAAGTTCCAGCAATTTATCTACATCCATATGAGCACGTAGATGATCGGCCAGCGCGTCCAACGCGCCCTCGACCGAGCTTTCAAAGTCTTGCAATTGCGATTGAGCGCCAAGCGTGGCGAGATAGCCCGCGCGAAACGCGTCTGAGGCGAACAGCCCGTGAATATAGCAGCCTCTGACGCGCCCATCCTGCGATGCCGCGCCCTCAGAGCGTCCTTCAATCTCAAGCCACGCGCGCTGCGTGTCGGGGCCCTCGGTCTGGCCGATATGGATCTCGTAGCCCATCACTTCGACGCTTGATCCGACCTCGCGTCCGCGCACTTGCGCGAGCCGTTTTTGTGGTGCCATCCGCGTTGAAATATCGAGATGTCCGAGCCCTTCAACCTTGCCGGGCGGGCCTTCCAATCCATCAGGATCATCGATCCATTGGCCGAGCATCTGATAGCCGCCACATAGCCCCATCACATGCCCGCCGCGCCGGATATGGGCGGCAAGATCAATGTCCCAGCCTTGCGCGCGAAAGAAATTCAGATCGCCAATCGTCGATTTTGAGCCGGGAATGAGCACCAGCGCCGCGTCACCGGGCAGGGGGCGTCCGGGCTCGATGATCTCGACCGTGACGCCGGGCTCTTGGCTCAGCGGATCAAGATCGTCGAAATTGGCCATCCGCGACAGTTTCGGGACGGCGATTTTCAACGGCCCGCCTTTGGTTGATGCGATATCCATCACGTCTTCGGCGGGCAGCCTCCAAGCCTGCGCAAACCACGGCAAGACGCCCAGACAGGGCCAGCCGGTGCGGGTCTCGATCTCGCGCAAGCCCGCGTCAAACAGGCTGGGATCACCGCGAAACTTGTTGATCAGGCAGGCGACAATGCGATCACGATCTGCGGGTGGCAAAACGCTATGGGTGCCGACAAGCTGCGCGATCACCCCGCCACGGTCGATATCGCCGACCAAGACGACAGGGGCATTTATCGCCTCGGCAAATCCCATATTAGCAATGTCGCCCGCGCGCAGATTGATCTCTGCCGGACTACCTGCGCCCTCGATCAGTACCAGATCAGCCTCGCCGCTCAGCCGAGTGAAGCTCTCGACGGTTTTTTCCAAAAGCTGCGGTTTCAGCTTTGCGTAATCGCGCGCTTTCACCGTGGTCAGGCGCTGGCCTTGAACGATAACTTGCGCGCCGATATCCGTCTCGGGCTTGAGCAAAACGGGGTTCATATCGGTATGAGGCGCGACACCACAAGCCCGCGCTTGCAGCGCTTGTGCGCGCCCGATTTCGCCACCATCGATTGTCACGGCGGCATTGTTGGACATGTTTTGCGGCTTGAAAGGCCGCACGTGCAGGCCATCTTGCGCAAACACCCGCGCCAGACCCGCCACGATCATCGACTTGCCCACATTCGAGCCCGCCCCTTGGATCATGATTGCCTTGGCCATTCGCGTGCTTCCCCCTTAGGGTTTGGGTGACGCGAAATCTGGTGGAAGTAAAGCCGCAATGAACACGCCCGCACATCTGATCTTTGGCGCCGCAGCCTTTGCGCGGCCGGGTGCGCCGAAGGTCACGATTGCCGCGATCTTAGGGGCTTTCATGCCGGACTTGTCGCTTTATGCGATGGCGGGGTGGCATTTGTTCGTCCTTGGCACGTCGGCTGAGGTCGTGTTTCGCCAGCTCTATTATTCAGACGCTTGGATGGCGGTGTTTTCCATCGACAATTCGTTCTTTGTCTGGGGCGCGATCCTTGGCTTCGGGCT
>CAZCEW010000148.1:0-5400 GCA_964497775.1 uncultured Rhodobacterales bacterium | reverse complement strand
TTAGTGGCACGCAGGGCGCGTGCCGGGCAAAAGCACCTTATCGACCACATGGATCACACCGTTATCGGCTTTGATGTTGGCGATGATGACATTGGCCGTCTCGCCCGTGCCGTCCGCGATGCTGACGCCATCCGCGCCTTTGGTGATGCACAGACGCTCGGAGGCCAGAATTGGTTTGAAATAGTTCGAGCCTGCCGGGATTTTCTCTGCCGTCAGATTGCGGTCATCGACATGATACAGCAGCACATTGGTCAACTGCTCCTTGTTTTCGGGCTTGAGAAGCGTCTCAACTGTGCCCTCTGGCAATGCGGCGAAGGCGTCATTGACCGGTGCGAACACGGTAAACGGGCCGGGGCCGTCAAGTGTTTCGACCAGACCTGCAGCGCTGACGGCGGCCACAAGCGTGGTGAAGCGCTCGTCGCCTGAGGCGATTTCAGCGATGGAGGCGGCTTGTGCTGCTCCGGCTGTCAAAGTGAAGGCGATTGCGGCTGTCTTGAATAGATTTTTCATTGTTCTTATCTTCCCTTTTGCAAACCATGCTCTTGGCATGTGCTGAGGGTTACGCAGGGTTCGTGAATTGGGATGACCCAAGTCACGGCCCTGTAACTTTGCGTGAACAAACTCTTGCACCAAGACGTGATGTAATGTGCGCGGCGCGCGGGTGTGAATATGTGGCGCAAAGGCTTATTCTTAAGGCGTACTCCACTGCCCAGCAGGGAGCATTGCCGGGCCGTTTGCGGGCGACACCATAGGCGGCCCGGTTTTGTCAGAGATACTCGATATCTTCGCCATCCAGCATTTCCAGAATGGACGGCGGGCATTTCAGGCCATCGGTCACTTCCTTATCCATCGCCGTTTCCGCCTCAGCCACGAGGCCGAGTTTGGCGATGACGTCGTCGATTTGGGCGAACGGCACCACGACGACGCCGTCCGTGTCGGCCACGATCATGTCGCCCGTGGCCACGCTTACGCCGCCGATCTGCACTGGCACGCCCACCTGCCCCGGCCCCGTGGCATAGGGAGAGTTCGGGTTGAGCCCGGTGCACCAGCACGGCAGGCCCACGTTCAGCACGCCGTCGAAATCACGCATCGGGCCGTCTGTGACCAGCGCGGCAGCGCCAGAGTTCTTGAAAAAGCCCGAGACCCGATCCCCTACGGCCGCGCAGCCTTGAAAACCTTGCGCTGTGGCGATCATCACGTCACCGGGTTTGACGAATTTCAACGCAGCCAATGTGGCCAGCAAATCAGACGGGCGGTTCCATGCGGTCAAGGCAGGACCTGCGATCGTAGCGCTTTGGCCACTGATCGGCTTGATCGCTTTGTCCATCGCGCCGGTGCCCATCATCGCATCGACAACGAACCCCGTCGGCGCGCCTTGAAAGGCTTTGATCTGGGCTGGCGTGGGCCTGCGCATGTCGCGCGCGATGCGTAAGGTCTTTGGCTCTTCAATCATCTTTCGGGGCCCCTTCCCGGAATTACTTCCCCAAACACCAGCGCATGATCGCCTTTTGCGCGTGCAGCCGGTTTTCAGCCTCGTCAAAGATCACCGAGTTCGGCCCGTCCATAACTTGCGAGGTGACCTCCTCGTCGCGGTGGGCAGGCAGGCAGTGCATGAACAATGCGTCGTCTTTCGCGTGGCCCATCAGATCATCATTGACCTGATAGCCGCGCAACTGGTTGTGACGACGCTCGCGCGCGGATTGCGGATCATGCATGCTGATCCAAGTGTCCGCGACGACCAGATCGGCGCCTTGCACGGCTTTGGCCGGATCACGCTCTACTTCGATTTTGACGCCTTTGGCGCGGGCGTCTTTGATAAAGCCTTGCTCTGGGTCCAGCGTCTCGGGGCCCGTAAAGGTCAGATCAAAGCCGAACTGGCCTGCGGCATGAATGAACGACGCGCAGACATTGTTGCCGTCGCCAGTCCAAACCACTTTGCGCCCCTTAATGGGGCCGCGCTTTTCCTCGAACGTCATGACATCGGCCATGATCTGGCACGGATGCGTGCGGTCGGTCAGCCCGTTGATCACTGGCACGGTCGCGTGTTCGGCCATTTCCAGAAGCGTGGCTTCCTCGAATGTGCGGATCATGATCAGATCGACATAGCGCGACAACACGCGCGCGGTATCGGCGATGGTTTCGCCATGACCGAGCTGCATATCCTTGCCCGACAGCACCATCGTCTGGCCGCCCATCTGGCGCACGCCCACATCGAAAGACACGCGGGTGCGGGTCGACGGTTTCTCAAAAATCAGCGCGACCATGTGGTCTTTGAGCGGTGTCTCCGCATCCAGCGCGCCTTTGGGTTTGCCCGCACGCGCATCCTTGACAGCACGGCCCGTGTCGATGATGCGGCGCAGATCATTGGGGTCGGTTTTGTGGATATCGAGGAAATGGTTCAAAGCGACGCCTCCAAAGCGGCGGCGGCGCGGTCCAGCCTGTCTACGCCTTGCGCGATTTCATCGTCGCTGATGGTCAAAGCAGGCAAAAGCCGGATAACGTTGTCACCGCCCGGAACTGTCAAGACCTGCTGGCCGTAGCCTGCGGCCACGACATCGGTATTGGGGAGTTTGCATTTGATCCCCAGCATCAGGCCAGAGCCGCGCACCAGCTCGAACACGTCTGGATGGGCTGCAACAAGGCCTTCAAGCTTTTGACGCATCAGGCCGGATTTGCGCCGGACCTCCGAGAGGAATTCTTCATCCGCGATGTGATCCATCACCGCCGAGCCGACAGAGCACGCCATCGGATTGCCGCCATAAGTCGAGCCATGCGAGCCTGCGGTCATGCCGCTTGCGGCCTCTTCTGTCGCCAAACACACGCCCAAAGGAAAGCCGTTGCCGATGCCTTTGGCCACGGCCATGATATCGGGCGTGATGCCCGCCCATTCATGGGCGAACAGCTTGCCGGTGCGCCCCATACCGCATTGAATTTCATCCAAAATCATCAACGCACCTGTGCTGTCGCACAGATCACGCAGGCCTTTCAGGCAGGCGTCCGGCAAAGGCACGATACCGCCCTCCCCCATGACGGGCTCGACGATAACGGCGGCAACCGTGTCATCCATCGCAGCTTGCAGCGCGTCGTGATCGCCTGCCTCCAGATTGATGAAACCGGGCAAAAGCGGGCCGAAGCCGGCGGTCAGTTTTTCCGCACCTGCAGCTGAAATCGTCGCCATTGTGCGGCCATGAAAGGAGCCTGTGAAGGTGATGATATTCACCCGCTCTGGCTCGCCTTTGCTTGACCAATATTTGCGCGCCATCTTGATCGCGCATTCCATCGCCTCTGCGCCGGAATTGGTGAAAAACATCGTGTCGGCGAAGGTTGCCTCGCGCAGTTTCTCGGCCAAGTCTTCTTGTGCGGGGATGTGATACAGGTTCGACGTGTGCCACAGCTTTGCGGCTTGATCCTGCACCACCTTGACCAAAGGCGGGAAGGCGTGGCCCAGAGCCGTGACCGCAATGCCGCCGCCGAAATCAAGGTAGCGCGTGCCGTCTCGTTCGATCAGCCAGCTGCCTTCGCCTGTGTCAAATGTCATGTCGGCGCGGCTGTAAGTCGGCAAGATGGCTGGGATCATGGGATCGGTCCTTTTGAGGCCAAAACGAACTCCGGATGGTGGGGAGTTTCAATGGTCGTGTCAATTTCTATTGGGGTGGAACATGCGCAAGGCGCGGGTGATCAGCGGCAGACGGGTTTAGCGTCGGCGTCGCAGGGCAGATTTATGTGCGTCAGTGATCATGGGCCACGCCCTAACGCGGCGGCACCCCTTGCGTCAAGCCACCTTTCGCGCGCGGTAGAGCACGAACAGCCCAGAGCCCACTACGATCGCAACCCCCAACAGGGCCGAAGGTGTCGGGCGTTCCGCGAAGAACAAAAAGCCTATGAGCAGCGCGAAGACGATACGCGTGTAGCGAAACGGCGCCACAAGGGACACATCACCCACCCGCATCGCCGCCGTGATCGCGTAGTACGCAAAGAGCAAGATGATGACGGCGGCCAAAAGCAGTGACGAGTTGTACCAGTCCGGTTGCGGCAGGGCTGGATTGAGCGCGATCAGGAACAGCCCCACGGGAATGCCCATGCCAAAACCATAAGTGGCCACGGCCATAGTGGGGATCGATTTCGGCACATAGCGCGTGGCGACATCGCGCCCTGCCAGCCCGACCGTGCCAATCAGTGCGAGGATCAATCCCACGCTTAGCTCTCCCGAACCCGGCCCGATGATCAAGATGACGCCAAACAGCCCCAAGATCACCGCTGACCAACGGCGCAACCCGACGCGCTCGCCCAAAAGCACGGCTCCGGCCAGCGTCACGAAAAGCGGCGTGGCCTGCAAAACGGCCGAGACCAGCGATAAATCAGCCAGTGACAGCGAGGTGATCACGCAGGCCGCAGCCAGCCCTTCGCTCAGATTGCGCGCCATCAGGGCAGGATGCAGCGCCTCACGACCCCACGCGCGGTGCCCTGCGCGCCACGCGAGATAGGCGAAGACCGGCGTGCCCAAAACGCTCATCGCGAGCAGCATATATCCCACAGGCAACGAGGCCGTGATGACCTTGATCAGCGCATCACAGATCGCAAATCCGGCCATCGCGAACACCATCAAGGCGATGCCTTTGAGCGCGTCATTGGGCGGGTTATTTTGGGTGGAAGAGAGGCTCATGGCCTGCCTCTAGCCCAGCTCTGCCAACCCCGTCCAGCAAGTAGCGCGCAAAACCATCTTGGGCGACTGTGCCGCAGAGCTTGTATCCCGCGCCCGGCCTCTATAAATTACCATCAACCGTTGGAAAACAGCCGCCCTGAAAGACGGGCGGTTTGTCGTTTAAGAAAGCCTATCTCATGTCCTGGACCGATGACCGCGTCGAAGTGTTGAAGAAAATGTGGGGCGAGGGCAAATCCGCCTCGCAGATCGCCAAAGAGCTTGGCGGCGTGACCCGCAATGCGGTGATCGGCAAAGTGCACCGTTTGGGCCTGTCGAACCGCTCTGGCGGGGGCGGCACGTCGAAAGCGGCCGCGAAAGACAAGCCAGCAGCGAAACCTAAGGCCGCGGCCAAGGCAAAACCGGCCGAAACCAAGGCCGAGCCGGAAGCCCCCGTTCGCAAGCCTGTGATCCGCTCGAAATTGATCGTAACCGCAGGCAAACCTTTGCCGCCGCAGCCTTCCGCCAATGAGATCAGCCCAGAGGCGCTGGCCTCCGTGCGCGAGGTCGAAAAAGGCGCCAAGAAGCTAAGCGTGATGGAGCTGACAGAGCGGACCTGCAAATGGCCCGTAGGCGATCCGGCCACCGAAGATTTCTGGTTCTGCGGCCTGCCCGTGCAACAAGGCAAGCCTTATTGCGAGGCCCATGTCGGCGTCGCGTTCCAGCCGATGTCAGCACGGCGCGATCGCAGGCGGTAGGGC
>CAZCEW010000147.1:0-5487 GCA_964497775.1 uncultured Rhodobacterales bacterium | reverse complement strand
ACATCGACCAGTTCAAGTCGATCTTCTAAATCTCCCTGACTGGTCCGGCGCACATGTTGCGTCGGGCCGGACACTCAATTTTCCCCCTGTCCAACGAGGTCCTGACCCATGACGCACCCTGCGCCAACTTCTCCAGACATGACCCCGGTCGTTTCGATGGACATGATCACCAAGACATTTCCGGGGGTTAAGGCCCTTGATGAGGTCAAACTCGATCTATATCCCGGCCAAGTTACTGCTTTGGTTGGTGAAAACGGGGCCGGTAAATCGACGACTGTCAAGATTTTGACGGGTATCTATAAAACGGACGGCGGTACTATCCGCATTGACGGGCAGCCGGTTTCATTCACCACACCCAATGACGCCGCAGATGCCGGCATCACCGCGATCCACCAAGAAACCGTTCTATTTGATGAACTGTCGGTTGCAGAAAATATCTACATCGGCCACGCACCCAAGACGCGGTTTGGCCTGATCGACAAGGCGGAAATGCACCGTGCGGCGTCAGAATTGCTGACGGAAATCGCTGCACCTTTCAGTTCACACACCCAATTGCGCGATCTTGGCATTGCCAACAAGCACCTTGTGGCGATTGCCCGCGCCCTGTCCGTGGACGCCCGCGTGGTGATTATGGACGAACCCACTGCAGCCTTGTCGCACAAAGAGATCGAAGAGCTTTATGAGCTGGTCGAGACCCTGAAGTCCCAAGGCAAAGCGATACTGTTCATCAGCCATAAATTTGACGAGATTTTCCGCATTGCCGACCGCTACACCGTGTTTCGCGATGGCGCATTTGTTGGCGACGGTCTGATCGCTGATATTGATGAAGACGCGCTTGTCACCCTGATGGTTGGTCGCTCTGTCGATCAGATTTTCCCACCCCGCGCCCATGATGTGGGTGATGAGGTCCTGAAGGTGGTCGGTTACGAACACCCGACTGAATTTGCCGATATCAATTTCACTCTGAAAAAGGGAGAGATCCTTGGCTTCTACGGCCTCGTTGGTGCCGGGCGTTCTGAATTCATGCAGGCACTGTTCGGCATAACCAAGCCATCAAAAGGCGTCTGCCAGATTAACGGTAATGTCACCGTTGTCCGCTCACCAGCCGATGCGGTTAGCAATGGCATCGTCTATGTGCCCGAAGATCGCGGCAAACAGGGCGCGGTGATTGGATTGCCTATTTTCCAGAACATCACATTGCCGTCCTTGGGGCGCACATCGCGCCGTGGCTTTTTGAAACTGGCCGAGGAATTCAATCTTGCGCGTGAGTATTCTGAGCGGTTGGACTTGCGTGCCGCCAGCTTGGACCAAGACGTTGGCAATCTGTCGGGTGGCAACCAACAAAAGGTCGTCATCGCCAAATGGCTCGCCACTCAGCCACAGGTGATTATCCTCGATGAACCGACAAAAGGCATCGACATCGGGTCCAAGGCGGCCGTGCACGAATTCATGGCCGAACTCGCCGCGCAGGGCCTGTCGGTCATCATGGTCAGCTCAGAAATTCCCGAAGTGATCGGCATGTCAGATCGCGTCATCATCATGCGCGACGGGCGCATTGCTGCAGAGTTGCAGGGCGATGAAATAACCCCTGAAACGCTTGTCCGCCACGCGGCTGGCATCACGTCGTCCCCAGAAGGAAAAGTAGCATGATGCGCCTTATCCCCGTGCGCGAAACCATTCTTGGGTCCGCCATTCTTGTCTTGTTGATGCTTGTCGCCTCGCGTTTTGCCGGCTTTGTGGCTCCGTCCAATCTGGCCAATGTGTTCAACGACACCGCGCCGCTGATCATTCTGGCCTTGGGGCAAATGGTTGTGATCCTCACACGGTGCATTGATCTGTCTGTCGCCGCCAATCTGGCCCTAACGGGAATGGCCGTCGCGATGATCAACGTCGCGATGCCCGGCTTGCCGATCCCTGTTATCATTGCGATCGCCATCTTTCTTGGCGCGATCATGGGAGCGATCAATGGCATTCTTGTCTGGAAACTCGCCATTCCACCCATCGTTGTAACCTTGGGGACGATGACGATTTTCCGTGGCATCATCTTTCTGATTTCAGACGGGAAATGGGTGAACAGCCACGAAATGTCACCCGCCTTTACCGACTTCCCGCGCATGGTGCTGCTCGGCCTTCCGGTGCTTTCGTGGGCCGCGATCATCACGATCATCCTGTTCGGCATCATGATGGCGCGGACAGGGTTCGGGCGATCCATCTTTGCGGTGGGCGGCAACCCGCACGCTGCGGTCTATACCGGTATCGATGTCGGCAAAACGCAGTTTTGGGCGTTTGTCGTATCCGGCGCGCTGGCGGGCCTCACGGGTTATCTCTGGGTGTCGCGCTTCGCGGTGGCTTACGTCGATATCGCTGGCGGGTTTGAGCTGGAGGTTGTCGCGGCCTGCGTGATCGGCGGTATCTCAATCGCCGGCGGTATCGGATCTGTCGGGGGGGCTGTGCTCGGCGCGATCTTCCTTGGTGTGGTTAAAAACGCGCTGCCCGTCGTCAATATCTCACCATTCTGGCAGCTTGCGATTTCTGGCAGCGCGATCCTGATCGCTGTGGCTTTCAATGCTCGCGCTGGCCGCAACAAGGGCCGAATTATTCTCAAAGAAGCGGAAGGTGCAAAATGACTGACGCCACCCAACAAACCACGCAGGCCCGTCACGTTCCCGACCGTCTGAACAGCCGTGCCGCGCGGATCTTCAAGAGCTGGGAAGCCTTGCTGCTGGCGGTGGCCATCGCGATCTTCGTCGTGAACAGCTTTGCCTCGCCCTACTTCCTGAGTGCTTGGAACCTCAGCGACGCGACATTTAACTTTACCGAAAAGGCCATGATCGCCTTCGCGATGGCTCTGCTGATCATCTCGGGTGAAATTGACCTGTCGGTGGCGTCCATCATCGCGCTGGCCAGCACCGCAATGGGGCTCGCGGTTCAATACGGAGCCGGAACGCCGGAGCTGGTGGTGATCGGTCTGACCGTTGGTTTGCTGTGCGGGGCCTTCAACGGGTTCTTTGTAACTGTGCTTGGCTTGCCCTCTATCGTGGTCACCATCGGCACGATGAGCCTGTTTCGCGGCATCAGTTATATCATTCTCGGGGACGACGCGTTTCGTGGCTACCCCTCCAGCTTTTCGTGGTTCGGACAGGGCTACATCTATTGGGTTTTCACGGTTGAGATGTTGTTGTTCGTCATCATCGCGATCATCTACGGCGTCCTTCTACATAAAACCAACTTTGGCCGCGCCGTTTATGCCATTGGCAACAACCCCACTGCGGCGTTGTTCAGCGGGATCCGAGTGCAGCGAGTCAAGTTCATTCTGTTCTTGCTGACGGGCCTGATGTCTGGCGTTGCAGCAATCTGCCTGACCTCCCGCCTTGGCTCGACACGGCCCAGCATTGCAACAGGGATGGAGCTTGAGGTGGTTACGATGGTAGTCCTTGGTGGGGTCAATATCCTTGGTGGATCGGGAACAATTCCCGGTGTTGTCATCGCCGCTTTCGTCATGGGCCTGGTCACCTTCGGGCTGGGCTTATTAAATGTGCCCGGAATCGTGATGTCGATCTTCATCGGCCTGCTGTTGATCGGGGTCATTGCCCTGCCTCGTCTTTGGGTCATGGCCGCCGCAAGGCGCAAAGCATGAGCGAACGATACGTTTTCAGAATGAAGCTGCACGCTGGTCAAATGGCCGAATACAAGCGGCGACATGATGCGATCTGGCCGGAACTGGTAGACCTGCTGAGCGACGCTGGCGTTAGTGACTATTCGATCCATTTGGACGAAGAAACGAACCATCTGATTGGCGTTCTGACCCGCACAAACGATCACGGCATGGACACTTTGCCAGATCATCCCGTGATGCAAAAATGGTGGGCGCATATGGGTGACATCATGGATACGAACACTGACAACTCCCCCGTTGCTGTGGCACTGACGCCGCTGTTTCATATGCCATGACAACCCCGAAACATATCGCCGTCATCGACATCGGCAAGACTAATGCGAAACTGGCCTTGGTCGATGTTCAAACGCTCACGGAAATCGCGGTGCTTACCCGCCCCAACGTCGTGCAGGCCGGCCCGCCGTGGCCGCACTATGACGTTGATGGACATTGGTCGTTTCTGTTGGACGCGTTGGTGACGTTCCATCGTGATCACGGGGTCGACGCTATTTCCATCACGACGCATGGGGCCTGCGCAGCATTGCTTACCAGTGACGGAACCCTTGCCGCACCGATCCTAGACTACGAACATGAGTACCCCGCCGAGATCGTCGCTGAATACGATGCGATCAAGCCGGATTTCGCACAAACAGGATCGCCGAAACTCGCCGGTGGGCTGAACATCGGCGCGCAACTTCACTACCAATTCACAACCGATCCCACCCTGCGGGATCGTACGGACAAGATCGTCACCTATCCGCAGTATTGGGGTCACCGCCTGACGGGCGTAGCAGCAACGGACGTAACCTCAATTGGTTGTCACACCGATCTTTGGTCACCGCGCGAAGGCATCTATTCCGAACTGCCAGCACGCCTCGGAATTGAGGGCAAAATCGCGCCGGTTCGAAAATCCACAGAGGTGCTTGGTCATATCCTGCCCGACATCGCTGAAGCCACCGGACTGCCGCTCGAGACACAGGTTAGCGTTGGTATTCACGACTCAAACGCGTCGCTCTACCCACACATTCTGAGTCAGAGCGGGGCATTTTCGGTTGTCTCAACAGGAACGTGGGTCATCGTGATGTCCGTGGGCGGCGATGACGTGCTGCTTGATCCGCTCCGCGATACCCTTGTTAACGTCAACGCCCGAGGACAGGCCGTGCCCAGTGCGCGGTTCATGGGGGGGCGCGAATATGAGATCATTCAGCAAGTTCATCGAGCAGACCCTACAGGTGGCGACATTGCGGATGTTCTGGACTCCTCGCTCATGATCCTACCATCCGTTGATCCCCGCACCGGCCCCTTTCAAGGGCGACAAATGCAATGGAGCGGTGAAGAACCAGATATTGGAACAGGGCGCAGAGCTGTGGCCCTCTCGTTCTACCTCGCTCTCATGACCGACACGTGTCTGCGACTAACCGGCGCAAAGGGCGCGACCATTGTCGAAGGGCCTTTTGCAAGGAATGCAGAATTTGTTTCCATGCTCATGGCCGCAACGGGCCGTTCGGTTCTTACAAGCGATGCTGCGACCGGAACGAGCATTGGCGCTGCGATGTTAATGGGTGCTCCTGCGGAGCTGGTGCAGCCAACAACATCCAGTGCTGCAAAGGACACTCAAGCCCTAAGAGCCTACGCGAAAGAGTGGCGTTCAAGCGTTGGGACGGCCTAAAGGCTCCAAACAAGCCCCTACCGTTTTCTGGACCAATGGACACCGATCTTCCTAGCGTCTGTTCCCGGACATATCCGACATTCGTGCAGGTTGCAGCATCGGTAGGATTGGGCTCAAACTGGCCCTTCGCAGCGACCTCACGACCGTGCAACACTGCCTCAGA
>CAZCEW010000146.1:0-5613 GCA_964497775.1 uncultured Rhodobacterales bacterium | reverse complement strand
CGCCATCACAAAATAACGCTGTCAAAGCAACCGCTTCCCCGCCTAAGCTGAGGATATTATTCTTGAGCTGAGAAAGAAGCGCATGGCACGGCGTCGTATCGCGATAAATGGTTTGGGACGGATCGGTCGCTCCATCTTGCGCTTGTTAACCACGACGCGCGCGGGCGAGGGCTTCGAGATCGTAGCGCTCAACGACATCGCACGGCCTGAGCTTGTGGCCTATCTTTTTGCCCATGACAGCGTCTTCGGCCCGTTCCCGGGCGAGGTCGGCTATGACGACACTTCGCTCACGATCAACGGCACATGTTATCCTTTGACCGGATTGCCCGACCTCAGCACGCTTGATCTGGCGGGCGTCGATCTGCTGATCGAGGCCACTGGAAAATCCAACAGCCGCGCCTTCGCAGAGCGTGGCCTGACCGCAGGTGCCACGCGCGTTCTGGTCTCCGGCCCTTGCCCAACGGCTGATCTGACGCTCGTGCTTGGGGCCAATGACGCGGCGCTGCAAGATCAACTGATCGTCTCGAACGCGTCCTGCACCACCAACGCGCTGGCCCCTTTGGCGCGTCTGATGGACGACAATTTCGGGCTGGTCACAGGCCATATGACGACGATCCATTGCTACACGGGCAGCCAACCCACGGTCGATGCGCCGCGCGGTGATCTTGTCCGCTCGCGCGCGGCTGCTTTGTCGATGGTGCCCACGACCACCAGCGCCGGACGGCTGACAGAGCTCGTCTTGCCCGATCTCGCCGACCGCCTGATCGCCACCTCCGTGCGCGTGCCCACAGCAAGCGTCTCGGCGATTGATCTGACGATGCAGCTGCAAACCAAGGCGAGCGTGGAAGATATCAACGCGGCACTTCAAAAGGCCACAGGAGCAATCTTCGGCTATAGCGACCTGCCGCTTGTGTCATCCGATCTGCGCATGCGTCCCGAGAGCATCATCATGGCAGGCCATGAGACCCATGTGACGACGGGCGGTCTGGCGCGCGTATTTGGCTGGTATGACAATGAATGGGGCTTTTCAAACCGCATGCTTGATGTCGCGGGGCTCATGACAAAACCTGCCTAGCAATGTCGATATCTCAATGAGTTTACGGCCCAGCAGCGCTTCATCGCCCCGCGTCTCGATATTGAGCCTCAGTAGCGCTTCGGTGTTCGAGCTGCGCAAATTTGCCCGCCAATTGCTGTGCTCAATCGACACGCCGTCGATCCGCTCCACGCTTTGGGGCCCTTGCGTAAAGGCCGCCTCAAACGCGGCCATCGCGGCGGGTTTGTCCTCAATGACGAAATTTATCTCTCCCGACGACGGGTATGCGGCGCGCATCTCCGACACCAATTGCGAGAGCGGCTGACCTGACGCGCTCATCAGGGCGGCCACCATCAACCACGGGATCATGCCGCTGTCGCAGGCCATGAACTCCGCAAAATAATGATGCCCCGACATCTCCCCGCCATAGACAGCACCATGTTCGCGCAAGGCGGCTTTTAGATGCACATGGCCAGTGGGTGCCAGTATCGCCGTGCCACCGGCAGCCTGAGCGGCGTCTTGCACGGCCCAGATCACCCGCGGATCATGGATCACCGTCGCGCCGGGGTGGCGTGCGATGGCCGCGCGCGCCAGAAGGGCGGTGACATATTCACCTTCCACAAAGCGGCCCGTTTCATCGAACAGAAAGCACCTGTCGCAATCGCCGTCCCACGCGATCCCCAGATCTGCGCCATGTTCACGCAGGGCCTTCTCCGTCTGAACACGGTTCTCGGGCAGGGCGGGGTTGGGGATGCCTTGCGGGAAGCTGCTATCAGGGGCATGGTTGATCCGGATGACCTCCCATGTGCCCGGCAGATGCGCCGCAATCGCCTCAAAGGCAGGCCCCGCCATGCCGTGACCCGCATTGACCAAAACGCGCAGGGGTCGCAAGTTTTCAGGTGTGATCATCCCACAGATCCGCGCGGCGTAAGCTTCTCGCAGATCATGGGCGTGAATACTGCCACGCGGCCCAGACACCGCCACATCCGCCCCCGCGCAATGCTCCCGCACAGCTTCAAATTCAGCGCCCGATAGCGGCCGCGCGCCGGGTCCGACCAGCTTCATGCCGTTATCTTCAATCGGATTATGTGACGCCGTCACCATCACCCCGCCACAAGCGCCCAAGTGATCAGTGGCAAAATACACCTCTTCCGTGCCGCATTGCTCAATATCCGCGACATCGCAGCCCGCATCGCGCAAACCTTGCGCAACTGCACGCGCCAATTCCTCCGAGCTCGGCCGATTGTCGCGCCCCACCACCACAAGCTTGGCACCCATAACATCCGCAAACCCGCGCCCGATCTTGCGCGCCAGTCCCGCGTCCAGATCACGCCCGACGCGGCCGCGAATATCGTAGCTTTTGAAACAGCGAAGATGATGCATCAGATGGGCTCTCCCTGATGCAAATTAACGCGCGCTTGGTTCCTCAATCATTAACGCCTCATCGAACCAATGCTCTTGCAGATTGTCACCGTCCCCGATGCGGTCGATCACCGCAAAAAGCCCCGGCGCGCTCAGAGGCGTCAAAACGCCATGCCATGTGCCGCGATGAAAGTTGATGCCTTGCCCCGGCTGGCTGAGAAAGGCGCGCGGGCTGTGCGGGCGATTGTCCTGATCGGGGGCCACCACGATCAGAAACGGCGCGAGGGTCATCGGGATAAACGCCTGAGAGCCATCGGGATGACGCTCCATCATCTCCAACTTATAGGGCAGGGCGCGCGGCTCGGCGTTAAAGAGGCTCACGCCCGCGCGCCCGGTGCCAAAATCAAGCGTCGCGCGGTCATGGAAGCGCCCGCACATCCCTTGATTGATCACCTTATCCGGCGCGCCAGTGCATTCGAGCACATCGCCAAAAGGCGCGAAAGCTTGCGCCTCAAGCGGCTCCGTCAAGATCACCATGGCAGGGCCGCGTGACGGTTGACGTCCTTATAAAGCAAATAACGAAACGGCCCGTCGCCCGTGGCGCGGCAGGCTTGCGGGCAAAAGGCGCGCAGCCACATGAAATCCCCGGGCCCGACCGTCACCCAATCGGTGTTGAGCAGATATTCCGCCGTGCCTTCCAGCACATAAAGCCCATGTTCCATCACATGAGTTTCCTCAAACGGGATCAGCCCGCCGGGTTGGAAGGTGACGATATTGACATGCATGTCATGGCGCAGATCATCAGGCTCCACAAAACGGCTGGTGGCCCATGCGCCATCTGTGTCGGGCATCGGGGTAGGCGTCACATCTTGATCGTGCGTGATGAAAAATTCAGGTGAGGATATTCCGTCAACCTTTTGATATCGTTTGCGTATCCAGTGAAATACGGCAGGCACCTTGCCTGCGTTCTTCACCGTCCAGCCTTGGCCCGCGGGCAAATACGCATAACCGCCTTCGCCCATCTCGAAATTGCCTTCCGCGGTCGATAAGTTGATCTCGCCCGCAACCACAAACAGCACCGCTTCGGCCTCAGGGTTATCCTCAGGCTTGTCCGAGCCGCCCCCCGGCGCGATCTCGACGATATATTGCGAAAACGTCTCCGCGAACCCCGACAAGGGCCGCGCGATGATCCAAGCGCGTGTGTCGCGCCAATGCGGCAAAGCGCTGGTCACGATATCGCGCATCACGCCTGCAGGCAGAAACGCATAAGCCGAGGTAAACACCGCTTTGCCCGTGAGTTTGTGCTTTTGAGACGGCAACCCGCCCGGAGGGGTCGCGTAGCTCATGGCAAAAGCTCCTTGAGGCGGTGATAGGCGATGCGTTCCACTTGCGCGCAGGCTTCGGTAAATTCGCTCTCGCTGTCATTGCCAAGCCGCGCCTTGAACGCCGCAAGGATTGACGATTTCGTGTTATCGCGAACCGCAATAATGAAGGGAAATCCGTGCTTTACGGTATAGTCTTCATTTAACTGCGTGAACGCATCACGCTCCTTATCGGTCAGTGCATCCAATCCCGCACCCGCTTGCTCGGCGGTACTTTCCGCCGTCAAACGCTTGGCCGTGGCCAGCTTGCCTGCCAGATCGGGATGCGCATCGAGAACTTCCAAACGCTGCGTCGCACCCGCCTCGCGAAACGCACGACAGAGCGCGTTATGCAGACCCGCCGCGCTGTCATGGGCGGGGCCAAGCTCCAGATCAAAGGCGCGTTCTGCGACCCAAGGCGAATGCTCAAAGATCGAACCATAGGCCTGCACAAACGCCTCTTTCCCCATCTCCGACGGTCGCGTGAAGCTCACCGGCGGATGCGTCTTGGCCCAGTGCTGCGCAATATCAATGCGCCGCGCAAACCACACATCATTGAACCCCGCGACATAATCCAAGAACCGTTTCAGCGCCTGAATACGCCCCGGTCGCCCGATCAGGCGGCAATGCAGCCCGATTGACATCATTTTAGGCGTGCCATCCGCGCCTTCCTCGTAAAGCGCATCAAAACTGTCGCGCAAATACGCCTCGAACTGATCGCCGGAGTTGAAGCCTTGCGCGGTCGCAAAGCGCATATCATTGCAATCGAGCGTATAGGGCACCACCAACTGATCGCGCCCCGCCTCGCGCGCATAATAGGGCAGATCATCGGCGTAGCTGTCGGCCACATAGGCAAAGCCCGCTTCTTCCGCCACCAAGCGCACCGTGTTGTCCGAGCACCGGCCTGTATACCACCCGAGCGGACGGGTGCCGGTAACCTCCTTATGCAGCTTGATCGCGGCCTCCATATCGGCGCGCTCCACATCGGGGGTGGCGTCTTTATATTCGACCCATTTCAACCCGTGGCTGGCGATTTCCCAATCCGCGTCTTGCATTGCGGCCACTTGCTCGGGCGCGCGCGCAAGGGCTGTCGCCACGCCGTACACGGTAATCGGATAATCCTTCAGCAACCGGTGCAGACGCCAAAACCCGGCCCGCGCGCCGTATTCATAGATCGATTCCATATTCCAATGCCGCTGGCCTTGCCACGCGCTCGCCCCTACGATCTCCGACAAGAACGCCTCCGAGCCTGCATCGCCATGCAACACGTTATTCTCACCGCCTTCTTCAAAGTTCAGGACAATCTGCACAGCGATCTTGGCGCGCCCGGGCCAATTGGCCTGAGGCGGGTTTGGCCCATGGCCGCGCATGTCACGTGGATATCTATTCAACTTGATCTCTCCCCTCTTTAGGGTAATCCAAAATAATCTATGTGTATTTCAAATAGTTTTTGAAAGACTTTTTGCAGCAAAACGCTTTGGCCTGTGCCATCCTAGGCGCAGTTTACGCACAAACCACCACCTGAGAGACGATGATGAGCGGATATCTAACAACCCATGTTCTAGACACAGCCCGCGGCTGCCCGGCGCAAGGGATCGAGATTTCGCTCTATCGCGTCTCGGGCAATTCGCACCGCAAAATCGCCACCGCCCTGACCAATTCCGATGGGCGCACTGATGCGCCGATCTTGCCGCAAGACAAGTTCAAGCCTGGCACATATGAGCTGATTTTCAACTGCGCGGCCTATCTTGACGCCTCAGGCGCCCCCAAGGACGACCCGCGCTTCCTGTCCGAGATCCCCATCCGCTTCGGCATGTCGCGCCCCGAGCATTACCACGTCCCGCTTCTGCTCAGCCC
>CAZCEW010000145.1:0-5633 GCA_964497775.1 uncultured Rhodobacterales bacterium | reverse complement strand
CCGCAATTTGACCGATCAAATGCGCTAGTGCGAATGGCGGCTTTCGATAGGAAACTACCCCCACCTCAACATCGGCCCCCTGCCCTTCTCTACTGAGCTCAACTTTCGCCATCACGTTATAGCCGATGTCCAACCACAATCTTATGACACCACACGACTCGTCGTCGATCTGGATGCGGCTTCGTTAGTTGTTCGACCAACGAGGAGGGATGGACAGTCCCCCCTGCCCCGTCGCCTCACCGGTACTGTCCGCTCACAAGCGCCGCGCTGAGATACCTCGCTAAGCGTCTTTTGCACGCGTGCAAAAAAGAATATGGGTTGCTTCTTGAACGTCGGTTGCTTCACATTTGATGACGGAGTGGCCCAGAACGTGCGCCGAAAATGCGTAGGCGTACGATATATGTACAAAACGCTCTCAACCGTGCTATTAACTTCCGGAATCGATTCCGGAAGAGAATCGAAAGAGAGCGGTGTTATGAGCGGTAGTATTGAACAATTCCTTCAGGAGCTCGAACGTGGTCTTGGCCGCACCATGGTGTCGGTTAACAAAGAGCTCACTATGCGCGACCGGATCAAGCGATCTTGGTCGATGCGCCAGTGCGCCCGCTTCCTCAATATCAGCCATCAACATCTGACAAAGTTCGCCAAGGACAACGACGATTTTCCGGCAGGTAAACACGTCGGCCGTGAGCGCGTGTTTACGCTCTCTGAGTTGATGCACATTCGGGCGCTTATGGCAGCCTCTGCCAAACGTCCCGACCACTTCATGGCCTGGCGTAAGCCTGAGGATGCCCTTCCGGTTATTTCGTTTGCGAGTCAGAAAGGTGGAACGGCAAAGTCGCTCAGCGCGGCTCATTTCGCGCAATACCTGAGCTTGCACTATGGCATGCGTGTCGGCGTTATGGATGCGGACCCGCAAAGTACAATCACTTTGTATTTTGTTGGCGGTGAGGAAATGCCGACTCTGCCTAACGATGAAACGCCGACCATGGTGGACTTCGCTGGTCTGTTTCAAACCGACGAAGAGGTTCCCTATACCGACTATGATGCAGAGACGCTCGACAGTTTCTTCAAGAAGACCTCGTGGCCAGGGGTGCGCCTTGTGCCTGCGCATGGCGAAACTTCAGAGGGTGAGATTCAGATTGCGCGGCTCTTAAGGGCCGGAACAGCGGAAAAACGCTTCTATCGATTCCTGCGCGATTCCATTGATCGTTGGAAGGAAGGCCACCCGCCTGTCACACGTCCAAACGAGTTGGTGCGTGATGGCCGCGTCGACGAGGCCAAGCTGGATGCGGCTCTAAATGAGACGTTAGACTGTATTATCATCGACTATCAGCCAGCTTTGACTTTGTTCCAGCTCAACAATGTTATGGCGTCAACATCCTTGATCATTCCGCAAACAATGAAGGGATTTGACATCGCAACGCTATCAACATTTGTCACCGGGCTGCTCACTATGTTGCGACATATCTTTGCGACAGATCGGATCGACATGGGCGGTGCGGCCCATATGCTTTTGCCAACGATCGTCCAGCGCACCAATGAACAGGACCTGACCCAGGTTGGCAATCTCCTGGAGAATTGCCCCGATGAGGTGCTGCCGGTTTTTTATCTGAGGTCGGACTCCATCTCGAATGCCTCGGACGTTTACCAATCTGTCTATGAGTACGATCCCGACACGCCCGGTAAGCGCAAAGGTATAAATCGCTTCATCGAGAACGCAGATGCCGTCAACGATGCCATCGTATCGCGGCTGTGGCCGGGTCTGGAGCGCGGATACGCAGATGCATGGATGAGAGATTTCTACGACTTTGAGGAGGAAGCCAGATGAAAAGAACCCTGAGCAGTTCTGTCCTCAAGAAGAAATCACTCAAACATGAGTCAGAGGCGCACGAAGACAAAGTCGTTGAACAAAACTCAGAGTCATCTGCGGAGCCTGCCAGTGGTGTAAAGCCGCGTTTGGGTGGTTCAGGTAGTGCCTGGAAGGCCGGCGCTCTATCAGACGCCGGGCAGGTCCTTCAAGCAGAACGTGCCCAAATCGTGGATCGGATCCTTTCAGGGCGGCATGAGCTTCGCATCGACCCGTCACAGATCGTCGATGTAATTGGAACCGACCGGCGCGAAGACTGGCGCGATCAGGACGCCTTTGAGGCGCTCAAGGACAGCATTGCAAGAAATGGCCAAGACACGCCGATACATGTCTGGCCAGCTGATCCAAATTGGCGTCCAGATGACCGACAGCCGGAGAACGTCGAGGGCGTTACTTTTCATCTGATCGTTGGGCGGCGGCGGCATGCGATCCTTGAATCGCTGGAGCAACCTGTTCGAGCGTTGCTTGTTCAGCAATCGCACCGGGGATCAGACGAAGAGCAGTTTGAGATGCTCTTTATGCGGTTTCGCGAAAACGAAGAACGTGAAGATCTCAGTGCATTCGAGCGGCTGGTCTCTATCGGTGAAATGTTCGAACGGCTCCAGGAGGCCAGTACCGATGGAAAGCTGTCGGCCACGGAGTTTGCAAAGCGTGTTGGTGTGCACAACAGTGCGGTTTCTCGAGGGCGTGCTGTTTTCTCGGCGAAGGCTCAGATTTTGCACGCGTGCAAAAACGTCTATGACCTTAGCCATCGCGACCTTGAGAAGGTCCTCACAAACCTGTCTGGCAACGGAGCAAAGCCCGCGAAGAGGACGCCGAAAAAACCTAAGAAGCTGACCGTTCAGCGCAAGATTGGCGCGAAGAAATTAAGCGTCACTGGGCAGGGCGGGCGGCTCTCGGTTGCCGGGACGGGCCTAAACTTGAACGAAGATGTCCTCAATGGATTGGGCGATGTCATTGCAGAGTACTTGGAACAACATGGATCGAAGTAGAGGCAGGTGCCGTATAAACGGCGTTCTTCGATCTCAATCGAGGCAAGAAACAGGATCAGACATGCAATGATTTAACGGCAAAAGAAAAGCCCTCCACCTTGCGGTTAGAGAGCCAATCTATCTGTGTTGCAGCTTGTAGATAGCACTCCCCGCAAATCGTTGTCAACGAAACACCGATTCGGTGAACGGATTTCTTTTGTCTTCTTTCGAGCAGAGGAGGCGAAAAACACCGCATGACAAATACAGGCTGGCGCAAGCCAACGCCGGGACTTTTGCAAGCTGAGAAGTACGCAGAAGCCGGTGAACAGTTAGCAATACCCAAATCACAAGCCATCGTGGCCGCGAAGAAGACCGCCGTCGCGATCGGATTGAAGTCGCAGGACTTGCTGCTTCTCGATACATTCGGTGCGGTCACCCAGCCGCAGGACTGGGAGCAGGGCAGGCGGCCCATTGTCTGGGCGTCAAACAACTTCCTAATGGAGCAGACGGGTTTCTCGCTCGCCACGCTCAGGCGGCATATTCGGCGCCTATGCGAAGCCGGCGTCATTTCCATGAAAGACAGCCCAAACGGCAAGAGATGGGGCAGACGGGATGAAGACGGTGTCATTGTCGAGGCTTACGGCTTCGATCTCGCGCCCTTGGCAGCCCGTACAGAGGAATTCGAGGTGCTCTATGCCCAGTTGCAAGCTGAGCGGGCCTATTGCGCGTCTCTACGTAACACGATCACGGTCACGCGTCGTGTGATCCGCGCCAAGATCGAGAAGGCACTCGACAGTGAGCTCAGAGGCCCTTGGACGGCGCTTCAGGAAGAGTTCTCACTTTTGCTTCAAAGCCTGCCGAAACGGTCTACAGGGCCGGAGAATCTTGCCATGGTCCTGGATTGGTTCAAGCGGCTTAAGGACCGAGTAGAGGAGGCTTTCGAAGCAGCCTTTGACTGGCCACAGCAATCAGATGTTGAGCAGGTTTCGCAGGTTCGGACATCGGACAATGTGGTTCCGATTGATAGAAATATGACACCCACGAGTCTCGCAAATGAGACCCACATACTAACTACAAAACAACCTGATCCTGTAAATAGTAATCGCTTTGAAACAAAGCACGCGGCTGGCGTCACGCCCAACATGCCACCAACTGAAGATGTGGAGAGGCCAGGGGATGTTGATTTGGATATCGAATGGAGTACCCATACCAACAAGCGTGGGTCAGATGTCGATATCCCGATGCTGATGGCGTCCTGTCCGCACTTTGCTGAGATGGCGCGGGGCCTGCATGGGTACATGAAGGATTGGAACGACGTGCATCGAGCAGCCGCAGCGCTCAGACCGATGGCGGGCATTTCAGAGAGCGCCTGGAATGTGGCAAATCAGGTGCTTGGGCCGGCTGTTGCGGCGGCTTCTATCGCTCTTATCTTCGACAAACACACCGATGGGATCGTGAAGTCGCCCGGCGGCTATCTCAGAGGACTTGTTGAAAAGGCGCAGGTCGGCGAGTTGCATCTGGACCGTAGTTTTTATGGCCGATTGAGCGAGGCAAGGGCGTGATGGGTGTCTGTGCGCCGGAATGCGTGTTCAGAGACCTGCGGCCTTCGTCAGGTTCATACGGAAGCGGTCGCGGCGGCGCTGATAGCGTCGGGTCATCTCGGCCGATGTGTGGCCGAGATGTTTCTGGACATGGCGCTCGTCGACTTCGGCGGAACTGGCCAATCCGGCGCGCAAGGAGTGGCCCGAGAACAGGGCCAGCCGTTCGGCCTCGGGTAGGTCGGCGCGAATGCCGGATTTCAACACCGTTGCCTTGATCAACCGGGCGACGTGTTTGTCGTTCAGTCGCGCCTCCAAGGCCTGTTTCCCGTCGCGGGAGGTGCGCACAAAGACCGGTCCAAAGTCGATCTTGGCGAAGTGTAGCCATTGCTCCAGCGCGTGCACAGGACAAGTCGCGTCAGACGATCCCCGACCGATCTCAACTTCGCGCCAGCCGGTTTTGGCGTTCAAGGTGAGGATTGCGCCCTCGTCCAGAATCTCGATCCAGCCGCAGCTGTCGGGCGTATCATCCTTCCCGACATCGAGGCTCACGAGCTCTGAGCGTCTGAGACCGCCCGCGTAACCGATCAGAAGGATCGCACGATCCCTGAGCCCGCGCAGATCGAAGGGCAGGGTGGCCACCATAGCGAGGATGTCTTCCGGCAGGATCGCTTCCTTTTGAACGGCTGGCCGTGCGTGCTTACGCTTGATCCCGGCCAGAACCGTGGCGATGTGGCGGTTCTTCCGATCAAGGGAGAATCCGCGTTGCGCATAGTTCCAGGCAAGGCCGGAGAGACGCCGATCAATTGTGCTCACGGAGAGGGCAGGGGATCCGTTTGTTGGGGCGACCATATCCGTCAGATAGAGGCCAATCATCTCCGTGGAAGGGGGCAGGGGATCTGTCCCCTTCAGCCTGCACCAACGGGCGAAGTGTTTCCAGTCGGCTGCATACGCCTTGTTGGTGTTCTCGGCCGTTGAGGCCTTGGCATAGTCGCGGGCCGTATCGACCAGCCTGTCGAGTGTGCCGGATCCAGCGACATGAGTGGGCAAGGCGATCCGATCGCTTTTCTCTTGATCTCTCTCATCGACCTCAGCACCATTGGACGCAAGAGGGTGCGCGGACGTCGACTTCTCGTGCTCAGGGTCCATTTTTTCCCCGAAATCCGTGGATATCTAAACTGTTTTCCAGCGTATATTTGTACGTCCGATAATGCAAACTTATTGGACATAGCGACAACCTGCAGGGTGGGGCGG
>CAZCEW010000144.1:0-5664 GCA_964497775.1 uncultured Rhodobacterales bacterium | reverse complement strand
GACGATCACCTCGCTCAGAGGTGGACTGAATAAAGAGGCCGCATCTTTCGGGATGTGGCCTTTTTTCATGGCGTCTCACCCCGGGCTAGGTATTTGCGCCGAATACCCCATCCGGTTCGAATCGTTACAATTTTAGAAACACTTAGTTTCTAATTTATAGGCGGAAAAAGGCCGATCTGACCCGCCAATATCCCAGAAAAGACACATTTCGCGCCTTTATATACTCGTAACCGAGATGCGGGACCCACTCCCCTGCAGCTCGAGCATCGGATTTAACACTAGCGCCTGTCGGAGGGCCGTCGAATGACTAAATATGTACTCAACTTTTTCGCTGCCGAAGATGGCGCAGTGACGGTCGACTGGGTGATCCTGGCTGCGGGCGTCATTGGTTTGACCTTGGCCGTTATGGGCTCTGTCATGGATGGCACAGAGGATCTGACCGGCGACATTGATAACCGTCTGCAAAGCCAGCTGATCTCCACAACATTCTAGGATCAAACAGTGCCGGGCCCTGCCCGCCTATTTGTTCGCTATCATGCAAAATGCCTAACCGTGATCACTGATTGATCACGGTTTTGCCGTATTTAGGGGAGATACGGGAAGCAACACGAGTAATTCCTGTCCATGGGTGACAGGCTCAGAATGGAAATGAAAGGGGCATACTATGCGGCTGGTCTTCGGATTGGTTCTGGTCTTAGGGATCGGACTTGCAGGATTTGCGGCGTATCTCGCCAAGGATCGTTTTGATCAATATCAACAAAAGGTGGCTGAACAGGAGAAATTGCTTCAAAGCAATGTCCCTCTTGAGCGCGTTTTCGTCGTCAAACGACAAATTGCCTATGGCGAACCCCTCACCAAGGAAGATGTGAAAGTTGTGGCCTGGCCCAATAACGCAATTCCTGAAGGTGCCTTCCAAGAGCCGGAAGATCTGTTTCCGGCCTCGGGCCTGTTTCGCACAGTTTTGCGGACCATGGAAAAAGATGAAGCCGTCTTGGCTTTGAAAGTGACCGAGCCCGGCGAAGATGCCGGCGTGTCCTCGCGATTGGCCAAAGGCATGCGCGCATTTGCGTTGCGTGTTGATGTGTCCTCCGGTGTGTCAGGCTTCCTGCGCCCCGGCGATGCGGTGGATGTTTACTGGACCGGCGACAGCCGTGGCCGCGAGGTGACCAAGCTTATTGATACGCAATTGCGCCTTCTGGCGGTGGACCAAATCGCCGATGGCGACCGCTCTGCCCCAACCATCGCGCGCACCGTGACAGTTGCGGCGACCCCGCAGCAGGTTGCGGCATTGGCACAAGCTCAGTCGTCGGGCCGCTTGTCGCTCTCGCTTGTTGGGGCCGGTGATGACACCGAAGTCTCCGCCGTCGAGATCGACCAGAACCAGCTTTTGGGCATCAAAGAAGAAGTCCGTGTCGAGGCACAGGCGGAGCGGGTTTGTACTGTCAAGACCCGCAGAGGCGCAGAAGTGGTCGAAATCCCGATCGAATGCCCGAACTGAGTTGGCTTGACGCATGAATATCAGCGGCGCGATACCTTATCTTGGGTGTCGCGCCGTATCCATTTACCAGAGCTAGCGTTGTGTTGCGGCGGGTCCACATAAACAAAATCCCGTAACGCTCTGATTGTTGCAATAAAACGCGATATGACTCATGGTGTGGACAAAATGGGCAATAGACCCGTTCAAACCCAGTGATCAGAGAGGCAGGTCACATGCAAATGAAGCAGTATCTCTGCGCAGGCCTATTGGGTCTCGCAATGACAACATCGATTCCCGCGACAGCTTTTGCGGAAAATCTTACCATCATGAACGGCTCGACGACGCGCAGCTTGAATGTTGCGATCAACCGCGCCGTTGTGGTTGAAAGCGAAACCCCTTTTGCGGAGCTTTCAGTCGCCAACCCACAAATCGCAGACATCGCGACTTTGTCGGATCGCAGCATTTATGTGCTGGGGAAGGCACCAGGGCGCACGACGCTGACCCTTCTGGGCCCAGATGGTCGCCTGATCACCAATGTTGAGGTCCGCGTGGCCCCTGATATTGCCGAATTTAAAGAGCGCCTGCGCGAAATTCTCCCCAATGAGAAGATCGAAGTCCGCACAGCCAATGACGGGATCGTCCTGTCAGGCACGGTGTCGAGCTCCGCGAAACTTGATCGCGCGCTTGATCTGGCCCAGCGCTACGCGCCAGAGGCAGTGTCCAACCTTCTGAGCGTCGGTGGCACGCAACAAGTTATGTTGAAAGTGCGTTTCGCAGAGATGCGCCGCTCGGTCAGCAAGGATTTGTCGACAAGCCTCGGCTTCACAACCGATGGCGGCCGCTTTGGCGCCAACGGCTTCACCAATACATACCAAGAGGGTGACAACCCGGTCGCCTTCACCAATTCGGGCACGATCTCATCGACGCGCGAGCGCAACGGTGTGTTCTCCTTCGGGTTCGGATCGGGCAGCCTTCGCGCCGCCGTGGTTATCGAAGCCCTTGAATCTAAAGGCCTTGTTCGCACATTGGCCGAACCAAATCTGACAGCTTTGTCGGGTCAGGAAGCCTCCTTCCTGGCAGGTGGTGAATATCCTATCCCGGTCACTGACGAAGACGGCATCTCGATCGAGTATCGCCCGTTTGGTGTTGAATTGAAGTTCACACCCACAGTGATCGACGAAGATATCATCAACTTGCGGATGAACACGGCCGTGTCTGGTATTGACCCGACTGTGACGGTTCAAACCAACGGCTTCTTGGTCAACGCCTTCTCGAAGCGGTCCTCTTCGACCACGGTTGAGCTGCGCGACGGCGAAAGCTTTGCGATTGCCGGCATGCTGGAAGATGACTTCCGCGATCTGGCCGGTCAGGTTCCATGGCTGGGTGATATCCCGGTTCTGGGCGCCCTGTTCCGCTCCGCCAACTATGAGCGCCGCCAGTCAGAGCTGGTTGTGATCGTCACCGCACATCTGGTTACACCGACGAAGGGCTCCGAATTTGTCCTCTCGACCGACCGCGTGCGCCCCCCTACCGAGCGTGAATTGTTCCTTAACGGCAAAATCGGCCAAACAGTTCGCAATGCCCGCACAGGCACCGGTGAAGTTGCCCGTCAGGACTTTTCAGGGTCCTACGGCTACGTGATGGAGTAAGACAGATGCGTAAATCAACATCCCATATCGCCCTACTCACCGTCATCGGCCTTGGTGTGGCCGCCTGTGGTGAAAACTCCGCCGGTTTCTACCGCGAAGCGGGCGCAAACCTTGATGAGGGCGGCTTCGGCAACCCGACCATGACGAACTCGCTGATCAACACAGGTCAGTTGCAGGTCGCGCAAGGTCTGTCGCGCAGGTTCGCCAATGAAGTCGATAGCATGGTGAACTTCGCCTTCAACTCGGCCCATCTTGACGCCGCAGCCCGCAAGACGCTGACCGAGCAGGCCGCCTGGATCCGTCAATTCCCTGAAGTGCGCTTCAAGGTTTACGGCCACACAGATGCGGTTGGCTCAAACAGCTATAACCAATCGCTGGGTCTGCGTCGTGCCAATGCGGTCGTCGCCTTCTTGTCGCGTCAAGGCATCAGCCGCGCGCGTCTTGAGGCGGTCTCCTCGCTAGGTGAGACACAGCCGCTGATCGTCACCGAGGGTCGCGAGCGTCGTAACCGGCGCACAGTGACCGATGTATCGGGTCTGATTTCGCGTCATCCTACTGTTCTCAGTGGTAAATACGCCGCCCTGTCCTATCGTCAGTATGTCCAAACGGCCATCCGTAACGATACGAATAAGCAAGGCGTTTTGTTGCAGGAATAGGAATATTCCCTAACTTTTCGGTAATTTAGCCGCATTATTGCCCCTTTTCCTAAGCATTGCTTGTCATGCGAGAGGCCACAATCCGAGAAATATCGGTGCAATGGTCTCAAATAGGAAAACAGTTAGCCAGATGTTAGTGAATTCAGCTGCATCTGGTTAGCGCGATACGGTCCCCGGTGGGATCTGTAGGGATCATGGCAATGACGAGTAATGTAGCACTGCAACCGGACCCGGCCCCGATTACGGCCTGCACAGTCGCCCGAGACGTTCAAAACTTTGATCTGCTGATCGAAGATATGGAAACGGAACTGGGTGAAAACTGGGGCGATCTTAGCTTTAAGGACGCCGCAGCCTACCTCTCTCAACCAGATGCAAAAGAGCTTGAATTCATTGCCGTCGCCGTCGACGACAAGGATGAAGGCGAGCTGACGATGATCGGTGATCTGATCGGGCGCGCGAAGGATATGGGCATCAAGGTGATTTTGATCGCCGAAGATGTCTCTCCGATTGCGCTGCACCAGCTGTTGCGTTTGGGCGCCGATGATTTCGTCCCCTACCCTCTTCCGGAAGCGGCCCTGCATGACGCCATCGAGCGTTTGCGCCAGCCCGATCCAACCCCCGTTATGCCTGAAGGTGTTGACGCAGATGGCAACGCACCCCGTGCGCAGACCAGCTCTAGCGGCAAACATGACGGTGTGATTTTGCCCATTCACGGCCTCTCTGGCGGTGCGGGCTCTTCAAATTTCGCCATCAACCTGGCGTGGGAGCTGGCAAATGTCGAAAAAGACAACCCGCCTAAGGTGTGTCTGCTTGATCTCGACTTCCAGTTCGGCTCGGTCGCGACATATCTTGACCTGCCCCGCCGTGAAGCCGTTTACGAATTGCTTTCCGACATTGAGGCAATGGATGACGAGGCGTTCAAATCAACGCTGCTCAGCTTCAATGAGAAGCTAAGCGTTCTGACTGCGCCCTCTGACATCTTGCCGCTGGATATTTTCAGCCCTGAGGATATCGAAAAGCTGGTGCAAACCGCGCAGCGCAATTTCGACTATGTCGTGATTGATATGCCCTCAACGCTGGTCAACTGGACCGAAACGGTTCTGAGCATGTCCCATGTCTATTTCGGGATGTTGGAGCTGGACCTGCGATCCGCGCAAAACACGCTGCGCATGATCCGGGCCTTAAAAGCAGAAGACCTGCCTTACGAGAAAATCCGCTATGTGCTGAACCGCTCGCCGAAATTTACCGATATGTCAGGCAAAAGCCGCGCCAAGCGCATGGCCGAGAGCCTCGATATCGACATCGAGCTGTATATGCCAGATGGCGGCAAGCAAGTCCCTGAAAGCTGCGACCATGGTGTCCCGCTTGCCGAGACGGCTGCAAAGAACGCATTGCGCAAGGAAATCGCCAAGCTCGCGCAATCCCTGCATGAAGTTAACAAGGCAGAAGTTTCTGCCTGAGCTCTGAGGTAAGTCAATGTTTTCACGTTATAAAAAAGGGGGCGACGAGAAAGCCGCAGCCCCTGCCCCAAAGCCGCAAGCCGCACCAGCGCCTGAGAAACAAGCCTCTCAGCGCCGCCCTGAAGTCGTCAAGGATGTCTCACCGGCCGCAGCCGCTGCCAATGAGAAAGACCTCAAGCGTCGCCAGAAGCTTGAGGAAGTGCGCTCTTCGCTGCACCACCGCTTGCTCGATAACCTCAACCTCGCCGCGCTTGAAAATGCGCCCGAGGCGGATCTGAAAGCCGAGATCGTCGAGATCTGTGCCGAAGGTCTCGAAGAAATGGCGATCGTTCTGACCAAAGAAGAACGCCAGACGCTTCATGCGGAACTGTTTGACGAAGTGACGGGGCTTGGGCCTCTTGAGCCGCTTTTGAAAGACGAAA
>CAZCEW010000143.1:0-5762 GCA_964497775.1 uncultured Rhodobacterales bacterium | reverse complement strand
GAGGCCGCGACCCTTGATGGCGCGGGCCCTTGGTCGCAATTTATTAATCTCACGGTCCCGCATCTGGCGCGACCCATTGCGATTGTGGTGATGATCCAATCGATCTTCCACCTATCGCTTTATGCGGAAATTGAAATCGTCAGCCGCGGCAACGGCAATAAGAACCTGCCATATCTGATTGGCGAGTTCTCATCGAATAACATTGGTGCGGCAAGCGCCACGGGCATCTTCGCCGTCATACTGGCCAACATCATCGCGATCTTCTTGTTGCGGATGGTTGGCAAGAGCTTGATGGATTAGGGGGAAAGACAATGGCAGCCGTTACAGAACGCTCAAAATTTGGCAACATCCTCTGGCCCGTTGTGGCTTGGGGCGTCGCTCTGATCTTCTTCTTTCCGATCTTCTGGCTGGTCTTTACCAGTTTCAAAACCGACGCTGACGCGGTGAAGCCAGAATTCTTGTTGTTCTTCACGCCGACGCTCGAGAACTACACCAACATGACCGAGAATTACGACTATTGGCGCTTTGCCATTAACTCGGTCATCACGTCTTCCTTTGCCACGCTGTTTGCGCTGGTGGTCGGTGTGCCGTGTGCCTACGCCATGGCCTTCAATCCAAGCCGGGGCACCAAGGATATCTTGATGTGGATGCTGTCGACCAAGATGTTGCCAGCTGCGGCGGTTCTTTATCCGATGACCTTTTTGACCAAGAACTTCCTTGGCATCTTTGACACGCATTTTCTTGTCATTTTGGTCTTGTGTCTGATCAACCTGCCGATCGTGATCTGGATGCTGTTCACCTATTTCAAAGAGATCCCGAAAGAGATCATTGAAGCGGGAAAAATGGATGGTGTGAGCACATGGGGCGAGATCAAGGACATCCTGATCCCACTGGCCTGGGGGGGCGTGGCCTCGACTGCGCTGCTGTGTTTCATTTTCTGCTGGAACGAGGCCTATTGGACCGTGCGTCTGACGACCGTTGATGCGGCGACATTGTCGAAACTGATCGAAGGCAACCGCGCGCCGGAAGGTCTGTTCTTTGGCCGCCTGTCGGCAGTCTCCACGGCGGCTGTAATGCCCATCGTGATACTAGGCTGGTTCTGTCAGAAGCAACTGGTCCAAGGCCTGACATTCGGAGCGGTGAAATAATGGCCACTGACCTGCGCATTGAAACAGTAGCTGGCAACGCCAACCGCGATTGCCAAGACTTAGGGTAGCGGTTCCATGTCGATCATGCAGCCAGAGTTAGAATATGTAGATCGCACAACGCGGTCCATCCGGTACTTGCAACACGGATGGCCCACAGACCTGTGCCGCTGGCATGCGCATGAAGAATATGAATTGCATCTTGTGGTCGCAACACGGGGAAAAGCATTTGTCGGTGACTATATCGGCGACTTCGATGCGGGTGACTTATTTCTCACCGGGCCTAACTTGCCGCATAATTGGGTCACGGACGAAGTCTGGACAGCGCCCGTCGAGATCCGCGACATGTTGGTTCAGTTTAGCCATGAAAGCGTCGAAAAGCTTGTGGAAGGATTTCCGGAGTTCTCAGAGGTTCTCAACTTGCTAAGGCTTGCTCAATCTGGCGTTCAGTTCGAAGGCTTCAACGCCACCTTTGCGCGCGGTCATATGGAAAGTATCCGCGACAATAGCGGCATCGAACGTATTTTGGCCTTCATCCGCTTCCTTGTCCGGCTCAATGAACATGCCGAAAAGCGCACTCTGTCAGCGACGAAGCTTGTGCAAGCCGAAGGCAATACCAAGCAGGCTAGGATTAGTGCTGTCGTCGACAAGGTTGTCGGTAGCTACAAGGAAGAGCTTTCCGTCGCGATGGCTGCCGATATGGCGAACATGACCCAAGCCACGTTTAGTCGCAATTTCCAGACGGTCACGGGTCATAGCTTTGTGGATTTCGTCAATCGCGTGCGTATCGGGCAGGCCTGCGGAATGCTCTATGCGTCCGACGATCCGATCTTGCAGATTGCGCAACGCGCGGGCTTCAACAATTTGGCGAATTTCAATCGTCACTTCCTGAAACTGAAGGGCATGACGCCGTCGGTTTACCGCGATACGGCGCGCAAAGATCTTTCCACCAAGATGGGTGCCTTGTGATGAACGGTCCAGCGAGCGCCAGTATTCACACCACGTCTTATGATCGCAGCGCATGCGACATCGGCGTGGTCCATTTGGGCTTCGGGGCGTTTCACCGGGCGCATCAGGCTGTCTATCTCGATGACTACATGGATCAGACAGGCGATCTTCGCTGGGGTGTGGCTGCGGTGAATTTGCGCGGCGCTGAGAGCGCTCAGTTTCAATCCGTTGCAGATGAAATTGGCTCTCATGACGGCTATTTCCTGAAATCCGTGTCCTCCAAGGGGGAGGTCGCGCTGCGTCAGGTGCGCCCGCATGTGGCCTTCATGGATTGGAGCGCCGCGCCTCGCGAGACCGAGAGCCTTCTGGCCAAAGCGTCCGTCCATCTTGTGACAATCACTGTGACCGAAAGCGGCTACTACACTGATCCGAACGGTGACTTGAATACAGCCGACCCGCTTATCGCATCTGAGATTTCGGGCAGGGATGCGCAAAGCGTCTATGCGTATCTGCGCGCCGGGCTGCGCGCCCGCAAGGCTCACACCGCCGCTCCTTTGACGATCGCGTGCTGCGACAACATCCGCCAGAATGGCAAGATGTTGCGGCGCAACCTGACGGCCTATCTTGCGGCATGTGGCGATACTGATCTGCTGGGCTGGGTTGAAAGCAACATCGCTTTCCCGTGCTCTATGGTGGATCGCATCACCCCACGGCCTGCGCCCGAGCTGAGCTTAGAGATTAGCGCTATCGTCGGCTCGGATATCTCGGCACCGGTGATGGCTGAGGATTTCATCCAATGGGTGCTGCAAGACAAAGCTGCGGCTGCGATGCCCGATCTGGCTCAGGTTGGTGTAACGGTAACGCCCGACGTTGATCCCTATGAGGAAACCAAGATCCGGGTGCTCAATGGCGGCCACACTGGCCTGACCTATCTGGCGGCTCTTGAAGGGATCGAGACCTTTGATGCGGCCATGCGCGTGCCGCATTTGCTAGAGCATTTCAACGCCTTCGAGACGCAAGAGGTCTTGCCGGCCATCACTTTGGATTTGCCGTTTTCCAAGCAAGACTATCTGACGGCCATCGCCGCGCGTTTTGGCAATCGTGCGATAGGCGATACCATTGCGCGCATCTGCGCAGATGGCATGGTTAAGTTCCCGATATTCATCCGCCCCACCCTTGAGGGGTGTTTGGCGCAAGGGATCATGCCGATCCACACTATCCGAAGCATCGCAAGCTGGCATCAGTTCGCCTGCCACGTTGAGGCCGGAAAGATCGCTTTTGAGTATATAGAGCCAAGCTGGGACGATCTGCGTGCAATGCTCGGCAAGCCGGACTTTCTGACCTCAGAGCGGCTTTGGGGCGACTTGCCCAAGACTTACCCAGAATTCGCAGAAGCCCTGCAATCAGCAATTACCGAAATGGAGGCATCATGGCCGGTCTAACACTTCGCAACGTCATCAAACGCTATGGCGACATTCAAGTTATGCACGGTGTCGATCTTGACATTGAGCACGGTGAATTCGTGGTCTTCGTCGGTCCATCGGGTTGCGGCAAATCCACCTTGTTGCGGATGATCGCGGGGCTTGAGGAAATCTCTGACGGCACCGTTGCCATTGGCGATACGGTGGTCAACGAGGTTGCCGCCTCCAAGCGTGGCGTGGCGATGGTGTTTCAAACCTACGCGCTCTATCCGCATATGTCGGTCTACAAGAACATGGCCTTTGGCCTGAAACAGGCAAAGACACCGCAAGACGAAATCGACCGCCGCGTCAAAGGCGCCGCCGAGATTTTGCAGCTGGAAGACTACCTTGATCGCAGCCCGCGCAACTTGTCGGGTGGTCAACGCCAGCGTGTGGCGATTGGTCGGGCCATTGTTCGTGATCCAGAGGTCTTCTTGTTTGATGAGCCACTGTCCAACCTCGATGCCGCGTTGCGGGTTCAGACCCGCCTAGAGATCGCGCGTCTTCACGAGCGTCTCGGCAACACGATGATTTACGTGACACATGATCAGGTCGAAGCGATGACGCTTGCAGATAAGATCGTGGTTCTGCGCGACGGACGTATCGAGCAGGTTGGCGCGCCAATTGAGCTTTATGATCGACCCGCCAATGCGTTTGTGGCTCAGTTCATTGGGAGCCCGAAGATGAATTTCTTTGAGGCTGGTGACCTCTCCAAGACAGCTGCCAAAACCCTCGGGCACAACTTGACCAGTGAGCAGCAAGTCGGCCTTCGGCCAGAACATTTACAGCCCGTTAAGTCCGGCGCGGCTGTTCTTGAAGGCAAGTTGGAATTGGTCGAGAATTTGGGCGAATACGCTCTGGTTCACTTGGTCACTGAAACTGGCGTTGAGTTTATCGCCAAGACCGAGAAGCCGCCAAAACAGAAGAAGGGTGAGACGATTGGTTTCACGATCAAGCCAGAGCTCGCGCATTACTTCGAGAAGGCGTCTGGTCTACGGATTTAGGTCCTTTTAAGGCCGTCCATGGTTGATCGGCTCAAGCCGGGCTCAACCACGGCGCTTGCGCCTGGCACTTGCCCGATCGAACGAGCGTTAGGGTTCGTCTATTTGTGGCGCGCGGTCCGAGTGTCAGATCAGGCCGGTTTTGGCCGCAAAGCTGTACTCACGTCCATTTTGTAGCGACGGAATTTGGCGGCGGGCCGTCGCAACGGCTTCCATGTCCAAGTCCACCGTCGATATGCCCGGAGCCTCGCCGCCCATATCAACCATAACTTCACCCCAAGGATTGACGACCAGGGAATGGCCATATGTGCGGCGGCCGTCATCATGATCGCCAACTTGCGCGGCGGCGATCACATAGGCTCCGTTTTCAATCGCACGCGCCCGCAACAGCACTTCCCAATGCGCGCGACCCGTTGGGACCGTGAACGCGGACGGCACAAAGAGCATCTTTGCCCCGGCTTGCGCATAATCTCGGAAAAGCTGCGGAAACCGCAAATCGTAGCAGATCGTCATGCCAACAGGCCCCCAAGGCGTGGGCGCCATCACAGCGTCAGAGCCGGGACTATACCTGCGCGATTCACCCGTTGGACGTTTTCCATCAAGGAAGACGTCAAAGAGATGGATCTTGTCATAGCTCGCGACGATCTCGCCGCTTGGATCAATCATGTCGCTGTGGTTGAGAAAGCGCGGGCCGTCAGTGCCGTCAGGTCCTTTGACCGGGGTCGAGCCGGTCTGTATCCAAAGCCCATGTTTTACTGCAGCATTTCTGCACGCTTCGACAAAAGGGTCCTCGGCGTGATCCACAACGTGATTGAGCGCGTCGCTGAAGTCCTTGTTCAAAAGCCCGGCAACCTCTGGCAACGCAAGCATCTGAGCGCCATCCGATGCGGCTTTCTCGGCAGCCTCTTGCATCCAAGAGATGTTGCCGGCGTGCCGATTTGTCGACGTCATTTGCGCAACGCTCAGGCGAAGTGATTGCGGCATGTCTCTTTGGCCCCCTCAAACATCCCAATGGCTTTGATCTTAAGTTTGAAGCAGGCAACATAAACAACATAAAAGGAAAGTAGAAAATTCCGGATATCAGCTAAAATCCAAACATATCCGATGCCCCTGACCATTCTGCCTGGTGCTGATAATCCGGCGCGCGAGGACAAGGGGCACGGTCTCATTTGTCGTGGAAGGGTTAGCGTTTCCTGAAATCTTAAGGA
>CAZCEW010000142.1:0-5833 GCA_964497775.1 uncultured Rhodobacterales bacterium | reverse complement strand
CTGTTTGACGAAGTGACGGGGCTTGGGCCTCTTGAGCCGCTTTTGAAAGACGAAACCGTCAACGATATTCTGGTCAACGGCCCGAACCGCGTCTTCGTGGAAGTCGACGGTAAGCTGAAACTGACCAACACGCGCTTTAAGGATGAAAAACACCTGCTGCGCATCATCGACAAGATCGTCTCCGCCGTGGGTCGTCGTGTTGATGAATCGAACCCTTATGTGGATGCGCGGCTCAAAGACGGCTCGCGTTTCAACGCCATGGTGCCACCAATTGCCGTTGACGGCTCTCTGGTCTCCATTCGTAAGTTCAAAAAGGAAAAGCTGGGCATTGACGATCTGGTCAAGTTCGGCGCGTTTTCCGAGGAAATGGCCGCGTATTTGCAAGCCGCCGTGGCCTGTCGCCTGAATGTTATCGTCTCGGGCGGTACGGGTTCTGGTAAGACGACGACGCTCAATGCGCTGTCATCGTTTATTGATAACTCGGAACGTATCTTGACGATTGAGGATACAGCGGAACTTCAACTGCAACAGGTCCATGTCGGCCGGATGGAAAGCCGTCCGGCAAACGTTGAAGGCAAAGGCGCTGTTTCGCAGCGTGATTGTCTGAAAAACGCCCTTCGTATGCGTCCTGACCGCATCATCGTGGGTGAGACGCGTGGCGAAGAAGTTATCGACATGTTGCAAGCGATGAACACGGGCCATGATGGCTCGATGACCACGATCCACGCCAACTCCGCGCGTGATGGTGTGTCGCGTCTGGAAAACATGATCGCGATGGCCGGCATTGAGATGCCGATTAAGGCCGTGCGCGCGCAAGTCTCTAGCGCTGTGAACTTGATCGTGCAGGCCTCGCGTCTGCAAGATGGTTCGCGCCGTATGGTGTCGATCACCGAGATTACCGGCATGGAAGGCGACGTTATCTCCATGCAAGAAGTGTTCCGCTATCAACGCCTGGGCCTCGAGCCAAACGGCAAAATCATTGGCCAGTTCACGCCTCTTGGTGTGCGCTCGCACTATTCGGACCGGTTCAAGCAGTGGGGCTATGATTTGCCCGCTTCGATCTACGAACCCGTCGCGGCGGAGTAACAGCGCATGGAAATCAGTTTCGAGCCACTCCTTTACGGCATAATCTTTGTCGCCGTATTGATGCTTATCGAGGGCATCTATCTTGTCGTCTTCGGCAAGTCGATCAGCCTCAACAACAAGGTCAATCGCCGTCTGGATATGATCCAGAAGGGTGGATCACGCGAGAAAGTTCTCGAACAGCTCCGCAAGGAGATGAACCAGCATATGAATTCGGGCGGCATCCCGCTCTATTCGATGCTGGCCGACAAGGCTTTGCGCGCCAATATCGCCTTCTCGCCCGGTGCCTTGATCGGGGTGATGTGCGTTTTGATGGTCGTCATCTTCGTCGTGCTATCGCAAACAACGGGCGCAAATATTGCCATCCGTGCTGCGATCTCGGTCGTGATGGGCATTGGTGCGGTCTATGTCTGGGTTAATAACAAGGCCAAGAAACGCCTCGCGCTGCTGGAAGAACAGCTGCCCGATGCGATTGAATTGATGGTCCGCTCCTTGCGCGTTGGACACCCGTTCTCATCGGCCATTAACATCGTCGCCAAAGAGGTCCCCGACCCGCTTGGCACCGAGTTCGGCGTGATCGCAGATGAAAGCGCCTATGGTCGTGATGTCGGCGAAAGCCTGAAACATCTGGCCGAGCGTATGGATATGCAGGATTTGCGCTTTCTGGCGGTTGCTGTGAACATTCAGCAAACCTCGGGCGGTAACCTGGCCGATATTTTGCACGGGCTGTCGAAAGTTATTCGCGCACGCTTCAAGCTGTTTCGCCGCGTGAAAGCGATCACGGCTGAGGCGAAATGGTCCGGCATGTTCCTGTCCGTTTTTCCGATCCTCGCACTTGTCGGCATCAACATTCTTGAGCCCGATTACTACACCGAAGTGCAGACAACCGAATACTTCATCCCGGCCTGTATCGTGGTTGGTATCTTCCTTGTGGTGAACATCGTGTTCATGCGCATCATGGTCAACATCAAGGTCTAAGGCTGCTGATATGTTAGAGACACTCAACACCTATCTCACCGATATGCTGGGCCCGCTTGGCCCGCTGATCGCTGTGGGCATTCTGGGCGTGATCATGATTGCGGTGACGCTTCCGGTCATGCTCAAGAAGCAAAAAGATCCAATGGACCGGATCCGCGAAGAGGCCCGCAAAACTGGCGGCGGTCGCGGAGTATCGGGTGACGGCCCTGCCCTGCGCTCGGCCAAGGGATCCAACAAGCTCGACAAATACGCTAACTTTCTTGAGCCCCAAGATGAAGACGAGCTTGAAGGCATCAAGCTCAAGCTTCTGCAAGCCGGCTATAAAAGCAAATCGTCGGTGCGCACATTCCACTTCATGCAAATGGCGCTGGGATTGGGCTTTCTGACATTGGGCATTCTATATGCGCTGGTCTTGGGTGGCGACGATATGGGCGTGCGCGGCTATGTTTTGTCGATCATCCTGCCGGGCTCTGCGGGCTACTATCTGCCGAAATACTGGATCGAACGTCGCCGTCAGGAACGCATGGACCAGATTGAGAGCGGCTTTCCTGATGCGCTTGATTTGATGCTTGTTTGCGTTGAGGCGGGTCAATCGCTTGACCAAGCCATTATTCGCGTCTCTGAAGAAATTCGCGCAGGCTACCCTGCACTGGCTGACGAATTTGCGATGGTCGCCCATGAGATGAAAGCCGGTAAGGACCGCATCGCAGTTCTCAAAGACATGGCAGAGCGCGCAGGCGTTCAAGATGTCGGCTCTTTCGTGACCGTGCTGATCCAATCGGCCAGTTTCGGTACATCAATTGCCGAAGCGCTGGAGGTGTTTTCGTCCGAGATGCGTGACAAACGCGTGATGCGGGCCGAGGAAAAGGCCAATGTGTTGCCCACAAAGCTAACTTTGGGAACCATGTTGTTCTGTCTGCCGCCACTTTTGATCATTCTGATTGGCCCATCGATCTATGACATCTATAAAAACCTCAATGGTGATGCCGTAGGCTTCAACTAAAAACGATCCGGGATAGCCCGGGCAAGAGAGGCAAGATGCGGGTGGGCATTGCTATCGTAACATTATGTGCTCTCGCGGCGTGCGAGGGCACAAATGCTGAGATCGACCCAGAAAATCCATTTGCACCAACGGGCAGCGTCGCATCGCTCGATTCCGTCGACGGCTTGATCGTAGGCCACCGCTTGATGGCCAATGGCCAATACGAGCTGGCCCTGAAAGCCTATTTACGCGGCGCGTCCGAGCAAGGCCTGAACGCAGATGTGCTTTCGGCGATGGGTTCGGCCAATTTGCGGCTCGGCCGCTTGGGCCAAGCAGAGACTCAACTGCGTGATGCGATCAAGCAAGATCAGAAATTTGTCCCTGCCTGGAACAACTTAGGCGTCGTCTTGATGCAAACCGGGCGCGCGGGTGAGGCCAGTCGGGTGTTCCGCACGGCCTTTGCGCTCGATAGTGGCAATTCTGACGAAATCCGCGCAAATCTGCGCCGAGCCCTCGCAAATTTAGAAAATCCTGCCTACAGTTCTGATCAAAATAAGCAAGCCTATGACTTGGTGCGCCGCGGTAACGGGAGGTTCCTGCTGCTGCAAACGCCAGACTAAAGGGTGAATTGAGAGCAGCAGAGGACGCAAAATGCGCCAGATAAAAGCAGGAATGCTGTGCCTTTTGGGCACGGTCGCACTTACCGCATGTGGTCAATCCAGTGACGAGGCCGAGGTCAACAAGGCGCTCAAAGGCGTCAATGTTATCGACGAGAGCAATCTCAACGACATTATGCTGACCGCCGCCGACCCCAACGAGGCCGTCACCTATTTCCAACGCGCCACCCGCGAAAACCCCGAACGTCTGGACCTACAGCGCGGCCTTGCCAAATCGCTGATCCGCGCCAAACGCGCAACGGAGGCGTCCGTGATCTGGGGCAAGATCGTCACCCACAAAGAGGCCACTTCCGCCGATCAGGTCGCTTTCGCTGACGCTCAAATCCGCAATGGGGAGTGGAAAGAGGCCGAAAAAACGCTCGACGGCGTGCCTCCCACCCATGAGACCTATAAGCGCTACCGTCTTGAAGCGATGATCGCGGATAGCAATAAAGAATGGAAGAAGGCCGACAGTTTCTATGAAACCGCCGTGGGCCTGACGACGACGCCCGGCTCAGTTCTCAACAACTGGGGCTATTCCAAGCTGACACGTGGTGATTTCGCCGAAGCCGAGCGTCTGTTTGGCGAGGCGATCACCTATGATCCAGCCCTGTTTACCGCCAAAAACAACATGGTTTTGGCCCGTGGCGCGCAGAAAAACTACACGCTGCCGATCTTGCAAGTCAGCCAAGCGGAACGCGCACAATTGCTGCACACGATGGCATTAGCTGCGATCAAGCAAGGCGATGTCGAGACCGGCAAAACGCTTCTTAATGACGCGATCGAGACGCATCCGCAGCATTTTGAAGCGGCCGTGCGCTCGCTGAACACGCTGGAAAGCTAGCCCCATGCTGGACACCATCGCGCAAACAGCGCTGTGGTCCCTGCCCTTCGTCACCCCGATTGCGATCTGGGTGGCGTGGAGCGACATGGCCACGATGAAAATCCCCAACAAAGCCGTGCTGGCCTTGATGATCGTCTTCCTGATCGTGGGGTTCTTCACCATGCCGCTGGTCGATTACGGCTGGCGCTGGCTGCATTTCGTCGTGGTTTTGGCCATTGGATTTGTGATGACCATCACACGGCTCATGGGCGCGGGTGACGCGAAATTCGCAGCCGCAATGGCGCCTTTCGTGTCGACCTTTGACATCACGCTGATGATCATGATCTTCGCCGTTTGTCTGGTGATTGCGTTCGCAACGCACCGCTTGGCGCGCATCTCCCCCATCCGCAAGATGGTGCCGCATTGGGAAAGCTGGGAGCGTACACGCGAGTTCCCGATGGGCTACCCTTTGGCCGCAGCACTGGTTGTCTACTTGGTCTTTGCCGTCACGCGCGTTTAGTTCTCGAAAAGAATATAAAGCTCATTGCGGCGGATCTCGGTCAGGTTGAGATCCTCGCGCGCGTCCAAATCCTTCAGAATTGACCGATACGCGCGCGGGTTGGCCGGGCATGTCGGCACCAAGAGGTAGTCGGCTTGATCAAACCCGCTGAGCGCGCCGTAATACCACGGCGCACCACCCTTCAAAGGCTCCAGATCCCCAAAGAGCCAGTGATTGCCAAATGTATCGGCGGTGAAGACGGTCTTTCCGGCGCTTAGGCCCGCCTTAGACAAATCATCCGCAATCGCGCGCATCGTGCCAAAAAGGCCCAACTCTTGCAGGCAAACGGGTAGGCTTTCACCTTGGAAAACCGGTGCCTCTTGATGCTTGGCCAGATCGTTGAGCGAGGCGAAGGCTTCACTTTCAAATACTTTCGTGCGCCGCTCCTGCACGCGCCAAAACCGATCTGTGGGCGAGAAGAAATCGGCATGCGACGGGGCCTCGAACACTTGGGTAAAGCCCGCGGGCTTCAGCATCAAATGGCGCAAAGGGCTGACGGCCATGTTAAGGTAGGACGGCGCGATCAACACAGCAGAAACCAAGGCCACCGCGACCAGAGCAGGCGCGCGTGACGATGAGATCAGCAGCACGGCCAGCAGGAGCAGCCATTTCGGGTCATTGCCGTAATTTTGATAGGTCACGTAGAAAAATGCAGGTGCCAGCAGAACCAAGACGAGGCCCAGATCAGACTGCCCTCCTCTCCGGCACGCCATGATCGCGATCAGCATCGCCAGATTGCCAAGCGCGAAGGC
>CAZCEW010000141.1:0-5881 GCA_964497775.1 uncultured Rhodobacterales bacterium | reverse complement strand
TATGCTGGGCCCGGCGACGAAGTTTTGCACACGGAGCATGGCTTTGCGATGTACCGGATCTCAGCTCTGGCGGCGGGAGCTACGCCTGTTGTGGCGCCTGAGAAGAGCCGTGTCACAGATGTGGATGCGCTGCTCGCGGCCTGTACGGAACGAACCAAGCTGGTGTTTATCGCCAACCCGAATAATCCAACCGGCACAATGATTGACGCAAGCGAAGTGGCACGATTGGCAGAAGGTCTGCCTGAAGGCTGCTTGTTGGTGCTTGACGGGGCTTATGCGGAATATGTCGAAGGCTTTGACGCGGGGCTCGATCTGATTGAGGCGCGCGAGAATGTCGTGATGACGCGGACGTTTTCGAAGATTTACGGGCTGGGTGGATTGCGCATTGGTTGGGGCTATGGGCCTGCCGAGGTGATCGAGGTTTTGAACCGCATTCGTGGGCCGTTCAATTTGTCGGGGCCTGCGTTGAAAGCGGCACATGCGGCGATGCTGGATCAGGGGTATGTTGAGCGTTGTCGGCAAGAGAACGCGCGGCTGCGCGACTGGCTGGCAGGCGAGTTGGACAAGCTTGGCGTGCGCTCGGATGCGTCCCAGTGCAACTTCATCTTGGCTCAGTTTGGCGATGGGGCGGAGGCGGAGGCCTGCGACGCTTATTTGAAGTCTCAAGGGCTGATTGTGAGGCGTACGGCTGGCTACGGGCTTGCGCAATGTTTGCGGATCACCATTGGCGATGAGGCCGCGTGTCGGCGGGTTGCGCGTGCTGTGGCCGCGTTTAAAGGGGGCGCATGATGGCGCATTTATATGAGCGTGTTGCCTTGATCGGGCTTGGATTGATCGCCTCCTCTATGGCGCATGGGATGCGCCGCGCGGGGCTGGCAGGCGAGATTGTGGGCACGTCAAGGTCTGCTGAAACGCGCGCGGCAGCCGAAGAAATCGGATTTTGTGACCGGATCGTAGAAACTGCGGCTGCGGCTGTGGATGGCGCTGATCTGGTGGTGCTTTGTGTGCCATTGGGCGCGATGGAGGCTGTGGCCAAGGAAATCGCGCCGCATCTGCGTCACGGGGTTGTTGTGTCGGATGTCGGCTCGTCCAAGCGCGCGGTGATTGATGCGGTCGCACCTCATTTGCCCGATCATGCGCATTTCATTCCCGCACATCCCTTGGCGGGGACCGAGCAATCGGGGCCGCGATCGGGATTTGCTGAATTATTCGACAATCGCTGGCTGCTGATGACACCTTTGGATGGCACCGATGCGGGCGTTTTGGCGAATTATAAGGCGTTTTGGCAGGGCTTGGGCTCGAACATTGATGAGATGGATGCGGACCATCATGATCTGGTCTTGGCCGTCACAAGCCACGCGCCGCATTTGATTGCTTACACCATGGTCGGCGTTGCTGATGATCTGAGCCGCGTGACGGAATCGGAAGTGGTGAAATATTCAGCCGCCGGATTTCGCGACTTCACGCGGATAGCGGCCTCTGATCCGACGATGTGGCGCGATGTGTTCTTGGCCAATAAGGACGCGACGCTGGAGATTTTGGGCCGGTTCACCGAAGAGTTGTTCGCATTGCAACGCGCCATTCGCACCGGCGATGGCGAGCATTTGCATGACTATTTCACCCGCACACGCGCCATTCGGCGTGGGATTATCGAAGCGGGCCAAGACACTGATGCGCCGGATTTTGGACGCAGCGGGCGATGAAGAAACTCGGTTTCTATGCATTTGCATTGATGTTGGCGCTGCCTGCATTTGGCGCGCCGGAGACATCATTGAGACCTGAACCTCGTGCGCCCTTTGAGACAATCGTCGTGACACGCGCCGCGCTGATGGCCGCTTTGCCGGAGATGGTGTCGCTGCGACCAAGCCCTCGGCCGAAAGCGATTGAGCGGCATGGCGCGCGGGTGCAAAAGGCGATGTCGCGGCGAAATGGGCGGGGCGACAAGCGCGGCTCGGTTTGCGGCGTACCGGAGATCAAAGGCGAGCGGATCAGTCGTATTCCCGGGCGCATTAAAGGCTGCGGTGTGGCGGAGCCTGTGCGGGTGACATCTGTGGCGGGTGTCGCGTTGACACAGCATCCGACAGTCGATTGCGGCACCGCGAAAGCGTTTCACAAATGGGTCAAGAACGGCGTGCTCCCCGCAGTAGGCAAGACCGGCGGCGGGGTGCATTCAGTCAAGGTGATCGCGCACTTTGCTTGCCGGACGCGCAATAATCGCCCCGGCGCGAAAATCTCGGAGCATGGCAAGGGCCGCGCGATTGATGTCGCGGGGGTGAATTTGCGCGATGGCTCGACGCTGAGTGTTTTGAACGATTGGCGGCACCCGAAGCGCGGCAAGATCTTGAGAAAGATACATAAAGCGGCCTGCGGGCCGTTTGGCACGGTTCTGGGGCCTGAGGCGGATCGATATCACCGCGATCATTTCCATTTTGACACGGCGCGATATCGCTCCGGCTCTTACTGCCGCTAGCGCAGCTTGATCGTAGGCGCGGGGCCAATTGGGATTGGGCCCAGATACGTACGGCCTTTCGAGAAACTCAAAGGTGCGTCGAGCGTTTCAGAGCCGCCTGAGACACCTGCCAGAAGGCCAAGCGCAAATTCGGCGGTTCTGACCGCTTCTTGCGGGATGGCGCCCGCGGTGGCGGCAAGCTTGAGCATCTCTCGCCAGTTACGCGCATTTAGCGCCAGCTCACCCGTGGGGCTGCCGGCCTCGTTTATTGTCATATCGCCCTTGGCGCGCAATTCAAGCTCGCCCCATATGCCGCTGGTATTGTTGAGTTTCAGGGCGGTGATGTTGGGCCGCGCGCGCTCGATTGTGCTGCGGTCGAGCGGTGCGTCAAAGGTCAGCGTGCTGTCGAGTGCGAGGCTTTCGATGCGGTCGGGCAAAGTGCCGCCCTGATCCAGCAAATCACGCATCGCAGCACTTGGGATCAGCGTCGAGATATTGGAGGCGATGTCGTAGCTGGTAGCCGGGCCGTCGGTTTGGCGGATCGCGGCTTTCAGATCGTCGACGCCAGCCTCCCAGCCCTCCGAAGACGTAACTCGCGCGTTTTCCACGACCAGATTGGCGCGGTCCAGTTCCAGCGAGGTTTTGGCTTTGACCACAAGGCTCGCGGTCATCTTGGCGGATGTAATGTCGATCTTTTGGAACGGCGTCGCGATTGTTTGTGTGTCGGGCCAAACGGCGATGATGTGGTTTGGCTTATAGCTAAGCGCGAAGAGCTGGAAAAACGGCGCGGACCATGACACGCCCGTTTCGGGATCGGTCAGCTGTAAATCGGTCAGCGTTGTGTCAAAGCGGTTGGGAAAGCCGCGCACCGACAGATCGGAATATTCGACCTGCCAGCCTTCAGTGCGGCGATCCTCTAGCCAAGCCTCGGTGGCGGATTTCGAGGCGCTTGAGCCCACAAACCAATAGCCCGCCCAAGCCAGCCCCGCGATGGCTACGATCCAGATTAGCTTGCGTATCATGCGGTTTTGCCCTTTTGCCCAGCTCTTTTGTGCTGTTTACAGGGGCCATGGCGCGAGGACCAGACAGATGACGGATAAACCCCTTTGGGTCTTTGCCTATGGCTCGCTCTTGTGGGATCCGGGCTTTGAGCCGGTCGAGGCGCAGATTGCCACGCTCGAGGGGTACCACCGCTCGTTTTGTATGTGGTCGATCCATCATCGCGGATCCGAGGATGACCCGGGGCTGGTTCTGGCTTTGGACGTGACCGAGGGCGCGTCATGTTGTGGCATGGCTTTGCGTGTGGCCGATGCGCAGCGAGATCAAGTGACGCAAATGTTGCGCGAGCGAGAATTGATTTCGTCTGCTTACTACGAGGCGATGGTGCCGTTGGCGCTAAATGACGCGCGCGAGGTTGAGGCCCTGGCCTACATTATCAACCAAGACCATGTTCAATATTGCGGTGATCTGGCGCTGGAGCGGCAGGCGCAGGTGATTGCGACATCTGTTGGCGGGCGGGGGCCAAACACGGACTATCTGTTCAATACAGCCGCCAAATTGGATGAGTTTGGCGTGCGCGACAAAGATATGGATTGGCTTGTGGCGCGTGTTCGGGCTTTGAGCGAAAGCAGCGCTTGAGTTTGATCTTGTAAACCAAGCCCCCGCGCCCCTATGTTTGGCGCAAAATAAGAACAGGGCATGCAGCAGGGGGCGCAACCCATGGACACCCCGCACAGGGTAAGACCACCGCAATTTACGCAACCGGTGCGTCAGATTTTCATCATGCTGGTGATTTTGGGACTGGTCATTGCGGGCGGCTATCTTGCCTATCCCAGCGTGGCGCCGGTATTTCTGGCCAATCCGTATCTTAATGGTGTGATTTTCGCGGTGTTCGTGTTCGGCGTGCTGGCGTGTTTTTGGCAAGTGCTGCAATTGATCTCGTCTGTGTCGTGGATCGAAAGTTTCACCGGCAACCGATCAGAACAGGCGGCGGCGACCGCGCCGCGCTTGTTGGCCTCGCTCGCGGCGATGTTGCGCACGGGTGGCGCGCGGATGCAGATCAGCTCGACCTCGTCGCGCACGATTTTGGACTCGGTCGCTACTCGCATGGACGAGGCGCGAGACATTACGCGCTATATCGTTAACTTGCTGATTTTCTTAGGGCTTTTGGGCACGTTTTACGGGCTTGCGACGACTATTCCGGGCGTTGTTGACACGATCCGGTCGCTAAATGTGCAAGAGGGCGAAAGTGGCGCGGAGGTGTTTGGCCAGTTGATGGACGGGCTGGAAGATCAGCTCTCTGGCATGGGCACGGCCTTTGCCTCGTCGCTCTTGGGGCTTGCGGGCTCGCTTGTTGTGGGCCTTCTAGAGCTGTTCGCGGGCCACGGTCAGAACCGCTTTTACCGCGAGATGGAAGAGTGGCTGTCAACGATCACGCGCGTCGGATTTGCCTCGGGCGACGCGGATACGGGCGGGTTCGATCAAAGCGTGGTGGCTACGGTGCTCGATCATATGGTGGAGCAAATCGACGGGCTGCAAGGCATGTTTCAATCGTCCGAGACCGGGCGGCGCGACACGGAAGAAAAGCTCAACGCGCTGGCGGTTTCGGTGCAAAACCTGACCGACCGGCTGGACACGACAATTGATCCGACCGATGCGCTGAACAATGTGGCTGAAGGTCAGGAACGCTTGATTGGAATTCTGTCGCAGCAGAAAACGGGCGATGAAGAAATTGATCCTGAAAGCCGGATGCGGCTGCGGTCTATTGATGTGCAGCTCCTGAAAATCCTCGAAGAGATGGCGGCGGGGCGGCAGGAAAGCCTGTCGCAACTGCATGGCGATCTGGGGCAATTGACGCAAGCGGTCAAAGCGATGGGCAAAGCGCCTCGCGGTCAAGGGTAGCGCCATGGCTCTGTCGCGGCGCAATGGCGGGAGGTTCGAGGCCAATATCTGGCCCGGTTTCGTCGATGCGATGACCGCGCTTCTGCTGGTGCTAATGTTCGTGCTGTCGATCTTCATGATCGTGCAATTCATGCTCAGCGAGACGATCACCAGCCAAGACAGTGAGTTGGATCAACTGTCCGACGAGGTGCGCTCGCTGGCCGAAGCTTTGGGGCTGGAGCAACGCCGCGGGTTTTCTCTGGAGGAAGATGTCGACCGCTTGGACACAGCCCTGCGCGAGAAGTTCAGCGAAGCGTCGGCGCAGGCGGCATTGATTGCGACTTTGACGGCGCAGACCGAGGATTTGACCGCGCAGACCGAGGCGCAGGCAGGCCAGATCGCGGGGTTTGAGGCGCAGGTGGCAGGGCTTTTGCAGCAACGCACATCGCTGCAAGATCAGATCGCGGGTGTCACCTCGGAGCGTGATGCGGCCCAAGATGAAGGGGCGGCACTCAGCGCGAGGCTGTCTGAGATTGAAGCCGGTCTGGCGCG